>DTYH01000033.1 GCA_012961955.1 Desulfobacterales bacterium
AACGTGATTAACCCGCGAATAGGAGGCGTCCTTATTCGGGGAGAGAGGGGAACGGCCAAGTCGACGGTAGTCAGGGCACTGGCACGGCTACTACCACCTATCCAAGTTGTTCCTGACTGCCCGTTCCAGTGTCATCCACAGGACACCTCTCTCATGTGTCCTAATTGTCAAGAACGTCTTCAGAAGGGGGATGAGCTTCCACGCGCGACTCGGCAGCGTAGGGTGGTAAACCTCCCTATCGGAACTACCGAGGACCGTTTGCTCGGAACCATAGATCTTGAGGCAGCTCTAACTAAAGGAAAAAGGCGTTTTGAACCAGGCCTTCTGGCTCTGGCCAACAGGGCCTTACTCTATGTGGACGAAGTAAACCTCTTGAGTGATCACATTGTGGACCTACTTCTGGATGTGGCTGCCATGGGTGTAAATCGGGTGGAGAGAGAAGGCTTATCATTTGTTCATCCGAGCAGTTTTACTCTCATAGGCACAATGAATCCTGAAGAAGGGGATCTGAGACCTCAGCTCCTGGACCGTTTTGGTCTGTGTGTGGAGGTGAAGGGAATCGAGGATGTTGACCTCCGTTCAGAGGTGGTACGTAGGAGAATTGCGTTTGAAGCCGATCCAGACGGTTTCATCTCGGCATGGAAGGATCAAGAAGAGGAGTTGTCTCATAGGATTGAGAAGGCAAAGGCAACTCTTTCCAGGGTCCAAGTACCGGATCGTATCTTGAAACTGGCTGCCCGTTTCTCCATCAGCATGGATACGGAAGGGCATCGGGCCGATCTGACGATGGTCAAGACCGCTATCGCCTTGTCTGCACTGGAAGATAGGCTAGAGGTATCGGAAAAGGACCTTGTCAGAGCAGCAGAGATGGCCATTCCTCATCGCCTAAAACGTCAGGAATTAACAGCAACAAAGCTGAGCACCCATAGACTTCATGACATACTAGAGGAGTATAGACAGGAAGAAGAGGTTTCCGACCAAACGCCTCGCCCTGCTTCAAGTGTTTTAAAAAAAAAACAAAGCCCCCTTTGGGTAATGTCCATACAACAATCGAGCCGATCCCACATGACATAAAAAGCCTATCCTTAAACGTCTCTCTTGACAGGCTTGTCTGTGAGATGATGCCTGGTAGGAGGCCGCGTTCCCTACTAGATGATCCCACAGGATTCTACGTTGAAAGCCGTCCAATGAATGGTGAAGTTCGATCCAATCTCGCCATAGAGGCCACGATCAGGACGGCTGCTCCCTATCAGATGCAGAGACGTCGGCGCAAATCCTTTGTAATCTATCGCGAGGACTTTATGGAGAAGATAAAGAAGCGTAAAGGCGGATACTCCGTCCTGTTCGTAGTGGATGCCAGTTCTTCCATGAGAGGCCGGAAAAAGATGGTTATGACCAAGGGTCTGATAGTCTCACTTCTGACTGAAATCTATCAGAGGAGAGACAGGATCGGGCTGGTTGCCTTCAGGCATACGCAATCGGAGATACTCCTGCCACTCACACATAACATTATCAAGGCTAGAAGGTGTCTTGAGATGCTCCCTGTGGGCGGGAAGACTCCGTTGGCCGAAGGTATGGCGCTTGGGTTGAAGGCCTTACTGCAAGACAGATTCCGAAACCCATGTGCTATTCCACTTATGGTAATCATCTCGGACGGAAAGCCAAATCTATCCATGAATAATGATGACCCCCTTGAAGAGACGTTAGCCGTAGCGGACAGAATCCGGCGTAACAGAATCCTTTCCATATTCATTGATACTGAGGATAACCCTCTTGCTTTCGGTTATGGCCCGGATATTGCTTGGGCACTTGACGGGACCTATCTGACCCTATCTCAGATAGTTCAGAAGCAAGGTTCAAAAATTTGTACGACACGGTAATTTCCTTTAAAACAAATAGGTTAAGACCTCGTATTTCAAGGGTTCCTAATCGGGTGTAAAAATTTTTGTACGATGGATGGGGAATTTCAGGAAGGTCACAGGCCTGCTATGACTAGAAACCAATTTTGCACACCAGAAGATTCTTTTCTATGCCAGCATGTTAGATCTCAGTAGAAAGGAAGTAATAAAATACCGGAAGGACACGTCCTGTTTGGCAAGCTTGTTGCAAGGTAGCAGGCTAAAAGGGTAATCTCTTCATGTGTCTTTATCCTTTCAACTGATAGCCGGGCTTTCGTCCGGCTATCTAATTTTCTATAAAGAAAGACGATTAATCTTGCCGGCTCCTCTCAACTTATTCCCCATTTATCATAGGTACTTACCCCTAGTTAATCAAGGTTGATGGTTTCGCAAAATGTTCTTTTTGCGAAACCATCAAGGTAAGTAAGTCTTGTCTTTCCTTCTCTCCTTTCAAAAATAACATCGCTTCTTATCACGAGACAATTCTTCTCAACACTGATCACAGCCTCACTAATTCTGACATATATGTACCTTTGATCTATCTTGATAGGAGAGGTTGTGAAGAGCGGTATCTTGATCGGCTCGACTAGTCTGTTTATCGGTATCCTCACGTAAGGGAAGACTGGCAAAGAGATCTTGTCCGCTTCCAAGAGTAGATACTTTCTGTCATTCGAGATAGAAACGCTAACGTCACTCGATATCTCTCCATGGGCTGGTTTGATTATGTTCGGAGAAAATGTTATATAATATTCCATTATCAAGTGCAGAACTACTCTATCCTTGTCTTCAGAATGTGAAAGGAGTGCAGTCTTGGGATTATACAGCTTGAGGTTGAATTGGATCTCCCCTTTGCCCAGTATATCCATGCCCCTGGCTACCTTTACGGGGAAGGCGCTCTCTACAAACGACTGAATCAACTTATGGCTTATTCTTATCTCGAGCGGGCTTGAATGGCAAGGATCCAAAAATAATACCAAAAAGCAAACTGACAAAAGCATGGAAAAAATTCTTCTTTTCGTCATTTTTGGGTTTCTCCTGTGTGGCCAATTCCCGATGACTCCGTAATCCTTGAGGTTGCCTCGCCCCTGTCATAATGATACACAAGATCTTGGTGATGTCATGGGGGAGGGAGTCGGGAATAGAATAAGCAATCTCTAAAAAATTGCATCCCCTTCGGAATTTATTGCCTGATTTGTAGAAGCCCCAGGTTCGCCGAAGATACAAGGCGGTATTGAAATTCTATGAAACAATGGTTCGTTAAAAGTTGGGAGTAACTTTCACGGGGTGAGGATTTTCTTCTCACTCGGGTCTCTCCAACAAAACCTTGGCCCCGTAAACAGTTACGTTTGGGACGATCTGGATATCAGGTAAAAGATAAGAATTTGGCCTTTTGAAAAAATTCTCCCAGCAGCATGCGCTCCTACGCGCGAATTAAGAATAATGAAGATTTAAGAGTGAAAAATGAAAAGTGAATCGATTAGTCCATATTCATTATTCATTCTTCACTTTTAGGGGGAGTGCCTCCCGGCCGCCACTGAATACTGGCTTTTCAAAGAGCTAAGTTCTTTCGGCCAAAGATAATCCATATTTTAATGGTATCGCAATACAGTTTTGAATCGATTCAGCATCTTGCTTAAATCTGGAGAGGAGGCTTGGTTCGTATGGATCCCATAGTGGTAATCGAGAAGTATTATGACCCCCAATCAATAGCGTATGGTTATCTTGTCAGGCATAGCAGGATGGTCGTCAAAAAGGCCCTGGAGATAGCAGAGAAGGTAAAGCATCTCTCACCAGATCTGAGGTTTATAGAAGAAGCCGCCATGTTACACGACATTGGAATCATTCTTACTAATACGCCAGAGATCGGATGTTATGGAGACAAGCCGTATGTATGCCACGGATATCTTGGAACGGAGTTACTCAAAAGAGAGGGACTGCCCAGGCATGCCCTTGTCTGTGAAAGGCACGTAGGCGCCGGCATAACCCTTGAAGATATCAAGGCCCACAATCTCCCCCTCCCTCCAAGGGACATGTGTCCAGAGACCCTTGAAGAGAAGATCATCTGCTTTGCGGACAAGTTTTACTCAAAGAACGCAAACACCCTGCATCAGGAGAAGAAGATAGAAGAGATAAAGAACGGTCTGGCCACGTTCGGAAAAGACAAGGTAGAGAGATTTGAGACATGGCTTAAAATGTTTGGCTATTGACAAAACTACCTGACCTTCGCTGTTTCGTTTGGGTGGAGCTAACAATTTGGCCGTAACTGTTTTTAGGCGGGGGGTGTCCCCGCCAAAAAGAAACGCTTTTTCCTATGGTAGGTATCTGCGATCACATGCCGATCATATCAATGATAATCATGTGTTCCCAGGACAACCTTGATCCCCGTCTTATCCTCCAACATGCTTGCAAGCTCCTCGGGCGTAATGTACGGACAGCCAGGTTTGGGATTTACAAGGCATGAGCTCAAATATATCGCCTCCGGTTGAATCTCTGATAACTTTAAGGCCATTCCCGTGTTAGATATCGTATTACGTCCCGGGCATTGGCACTTGAGGAAAATGACCACCTGGGATTCCTTGTCAAATTTTCCATCCCCAAGGGCGGCTGCCTTTAGGCATCGCCATTCGCCAGGGCAACCATAACCGGTATCCATATAAGCTCCACACCCAATCACTGCTACTTTTTTCATTTTCTACCTCCTATCCTTTTTCGTTGCAAACCTGTAACAGCTTACCTTCTTGGACGAAGTGGAAGAAGCCAAATTTTTTAACAGGTCAAACCGTTATGCAAGGTTCACTCTCCTTGAAAGACTGGCTCACGCTTTTCAAGAAAGGCCCTTACTCCCTCCTTTGCGTCCTTAGTCTGTTGCAAATTTGTAAATATTCGACAGGATTCTCCGTAGTCTTCCATCCCCTTATTAATCGTCTCTTTGATTGCCTTGATTGATAACGGAGGCATTCTCTTAATCTCCTCGGCCAGTTCCATCGCAGCCTCCATCAGCTTGTCATGCGGAACTACCCTCGTTATCAGGCCCCACTGGTACGCCTCCTCCGCGCTCAGGAGCCTCTTAGTCATTAATACTTCCTTGGCACGAAACCGACCGACTTCCACCGGAAGTCTGACAAGGCCGTACGGTCAAAGGAGTCCTATGGCTGTTGCTGTCCAGCCAAATTTTGCCTTTTCTGAAGCCACATTAAGATCAAATGCAAGCACCCATTGTGCACCGTCGCCAGCTGCCACGCCGTTAATCGCGCCAATCGTGGGCTTTTCGAAACTGTAAATGCGCTCCGCCATCCGAAACATATTTTCGTTCACACTATTCTGCAATTCAGGATCGTTCTCAGAATCTCTAAACTCGCCGATGTCTGCGCCTGCACAGAAGCCTCTGCCAGCCCCGGTAAATACTACCACGCGAATTCCCTCATCCCTTTCCAGGTCTTCGAGAATACCCGATATCTCTGAGCGCATCTCTTGGTTGACAGCATTCAATTTTTCAGGACGGTTCAATGTCAGTATAGCTATGCCATCCTTTTTTTCCAAAATAACCGTCTTGTACTCCATACCGTTGCCCCCCCTTCTTAAAAATATGCCTTTATTAATAAGGATAATCCTCAAGCCAAGCCCCGTTTGCATAGCGATCCTGAACGACCACTATGAGCATCTTAAGCCCCCCTCCCCTGTCTGCGCTAAGTTCACCCCGTTAAATAGGGTTCCACTCAGGAAGTTTAACGGGGTGGAGGGCCACGGCCGTGGGCAAATACTGCGCTATTTGACGCCACAAGCCCAGGTTTCCACGAAAGTAAAGAAGGTTCTGGAAAGGGGCTCCAAACCCCAATAATCCTTAATTTTATAGTATACCATGATTTCTTTGCCTGTCCAACAGAAATTAACATTTGTTCATAGCTCCAGCCTTTTTTCGCGTATCTATTCTTCTGTTTGCAGCTCCCTCGGTTTTGTTCAATATGTTTTTTTCTTCAAATAAGTAGGTACTACGTTTCGAGAGGAATTCGGCAAATACCGCTGTTCTCAAAACTTGTCTTTCGGGATTTAGGTCGTATTCCTCTTGTGGGTGCTAACAAATTTTTGACTTGACAACATGCTTTGTATGCGAGTAAGTTAGGTACAAACTATTAAACTTCGTAAGTTTGACCAAGGGCTTCCTAAGACAAAACGGTTCTTTCCCTGTAACCATTTACGTATTGGGGCTTTTCTTTTCACTCCGATGTCTCCGACCCTTGTTTTTCAAGTGAGCTATCACGCGTGGATTGTCTACACTCCCTCAAGACTTCGGGCCCGTCGGCTTTATCCGGCGGAGGACTTCCGTGCACCAGCTGCGGCTTTCTCGGATACTAATCCACTGGAAGGACTAAAGATCTCCGTGAAGTGGTTAAAAGAAAACCTCCAAGACGTGAACCGTTACCTTTTTGTCCAACGCTCATATC
The DNA here is from genome assembly GCA_012961955.1 of Desulfobacterales bacterium. Lineage (GTDB taxonomy): Bacteria > Desulfobacterota > Desulfobacteria > Desulfobacterales > DTYH01 > DTYH01. The sequence goes on from DTYH01000033.1 coordinate 6,341, forward strand.
GGGAGAGCTACTAAGCATTTCTTCCTATTACTGGAAGCGGTGAGCTAAGAGTGACAAACGTCGAGTTTGCCTAAGATACAAAGTACAGAATAAGGAGGTGTAACCATGTCGGATGAAATAATATCCAAGAATCAGGAACTAGATACCAGACTTCGAGATCTCCTTTCCCCTGAAGGGTATCTCGTGGCAGCTAAGTTTCTGACCACAATGGAGGGGTATGAAAATGTCAGGCTTCCACGAAGGCCAAGGACGCTGTGTCAGTATATCTCTCAGGCACGCTATATCGGAAGAACGGTATTGATTCCAAAAGAGAATTATCAGACATGCTACATGGCCAATTATATCCTTGGCTTTAAGGAGCTTGAGCCAAACGCGCACGAACGTTACGTGGGATGGCAGATGGCTACTGCTGAGGCTGCTAAGAAGACGTTTGAAACGATTCCCAGTGTTGATATGGGAAAATATGAGGCGGTCTTTCTCACTCCGCTTGGCAGGTGTGCTGTGGAACCTGATTCTGTTGTGTTTATAGGAAACGCATCACAGGCCCTGGTTATTGTGGCTGCCTACCTGCATACAAGGGGTGGTGCCCTTACTTCTCAAAGCTCAGGCATGGGTGTATGTGCACAGGCGATAGTTGCTCCCATGCTTTCTGGGAAACCGACCCTGTCTCTTCCGGGTAATGCGTGGAAGCTGTTGGGCCTTCCATCGAACACGGACCTAATATGCGGTATTCCTGGAAACCTTCTACAGGAAATAGCAGACAATGCTGAGTTTATGAGGGGTCGCGGTGGCAGCCGTTACCCGGCCGCCTGGCAGCATATAGACTGGGACGTACAACCACCGATTGGCGACCTCTTAAGTGCTAACGGTAAACCGAGTTGGTTGAAAAAATGATCGCCCTATTTCTCGACTTTTTGAGTTCTGAGTCCTTACTCTCATTCGTGTCTTGTGTGAAATATCCAGTAGATACTTAAGATTTTCGGATATCTTTAAATGACGAGGGATACCACTTTTGGGTTTATGCAAATGAGGAATGGCCAGAGGTATATTTTTAATAAGCACCAGGCACCAAAAGGTCTGAGTGGAAACTGCAACGACATAGCCATACGACGGATAACTGTCGACAGACAACGGTCGTGCGTCCGGAAGGGTAGAATATTTTGGAGGGACCGGAGAGTAACAGGCACAGTGTACCACTTTGACTGCTGTTTAAGAAAAAATGTCCCTCCGACTACAATATAGTTTAGAACTGGTGAACAGACACGATAAGGAGGTGGTCCAATGGAATTTAAAAGCCTTTTTTCAGAAATTAAGGTTGGAAAAATAACAGTGAAGAACCGTATAGTGATGCCTGCCCTCCACCTGGGGTATGCCGATGATAATGGAATGATAACGGATCGCCACATTAGTTTTTACAGGGAGAGAGCAAAGGGAGGCGCAGGCCTCATCATTGTGGGTGGAGCCTACCCTGAAAGGTTAGGGAGGGGTTACCTAGGAATGATAGGGATATCAGGGGACGAACATATTCCTGGGCTTGAGAAGCTTGCCGAAACAATCAAAGCACATAACTGCAAGGTGGGCGTTCAGTTATTGCACGTGGGTCGCTACGGATACAGCCGCCTCCTGGGTGAGCAATCGGTTTCGGCATCACCTATTCCCTCCAAACTTACCAGGGAAACGCCGAGGGAACTTGCCACATCCGAAGTGGAAGAGGTAGTAAAGAATTACGGGAAGGCTGCGGCGCGTGCTCAGAAAGCCGGTTTTGATTTGGTGGAGGTACTTGCGGCCGGTGGATACCTGCCGTGCCAATTCCTGTCTCCACTGACAAACAAGCGGAAGGACAAATACGGTGGGGACCTTGAGGGACGTATGACCTTCCTATTAGAGGTAGTGGCAGCCATAAAAGACCATGCTCCGAAATTGACTCTTGGAGTTCGGCTATCGGGTGATGAGTTTATGGATGGAGGGATCGATCACATTGAGATGCAAGAGGTGGCCAGAGCATTAGACAGGGCAGGTGTTGAGGTTCTCAATATAACTGGGGGATGGCATGAAACCGATATACCGCAGATTACCATGCATGTTCCAGAAGGTGCGTATGTATATCTGGCCCAGGGGATTAAGAAGAGCGTAAACGTTCCTGTAATCGCCTCCAATCGGATCAATAGTCCGTGTCTCGCAGACAGGATTGTAAGCCGCGGTTGGGCTGACCTTGTTGTGATGGGCAGAGGACTGATTGCTGATCCGGAACTTCCCATCAAGGCCCAGGAAGGGCGTGTTGATGAGATCAATACCTGCATCGCCTGCAACCAGGGATGCTTGGACCATGTATTTCTTATGAAACCGATTACATGTCTGGTGAACCCGCGTGCAGGGAGGGAAACGGAGTTTGCTCTTTCGCCTGCGAAAAAAAAGAAAGCTGTGGTGGTCGTTGGCGGTGGCCCTGCCGGGATGGAGGCAGCCCGGGTTGCTGCCCTACGAGGACACGATGTGACATTGGCCGAAAAAGGGGAAAGACTCGGCGGTCAGTTCCTGCTGGCTGCTTCAGCTCCTAATAAGCATGTGTTCTTGGAAGCTATACGCTACCTGAGCGTACAGCTTGAAAACCTGGGAGTAAAGGTTCACAAGAACACTGTTGCCACACCGGATTGGGTGAAGGAATTGAATCCGGACGTAGTGGTTGTGGCAACAGGCTCGAGGCCCATAATCCCGGCCTGGGCCAAGGATAAGCCAAACGTCACAGATGCCTGGCAGGTACTGTCTGAGAATATCGTGCCCGGGCATAAGACGGTAGTAGTAGGTGGAGGCGCAGTAGGTTGTGAAACAGCCCTTTTTTTGAGCCGGAACGAGGCAATCTCCACACAAACTGGCATGTTTCTTATGGAACACGGCGTATTTGAACCCAAAGGGATAGCACGTGAGATGTATCAGTACCGCGACGTTATCCTTCTGGAGATGGAGAAACGGATTGGGGCAGATATCGGACTAAGCATCCGGTGGACAATACTTCAAGAACTGAAGCGCCACGGAGTAGATGTGCGTGTAAACACAAAGGTGACAGAGATTGTACCGGAAGGGGTCGTAGTCCAAACCGAGGGAGGAAAGGAGGATACGATTCCCGCTGATACGGTGGTTTTGGCAGTAGGTGTCGAACCTTTAGGAGAGGAGTTCGTAGAAAGTTTAAAAGGAATTGTGCCAGAGGTAATCATCATTGGAGATGCTAAACAACCAGGCAAGGCCATAGATGCAATTTTTGACGGTCTTAAGGCAGGAAGTAGGATCTAATAAGTATCGTCTAACATCCTAGCATTATGAAATTGAGGTGTGGCCATTTGAAGGTGACTTTGGAAAAGCTTTTTTACCCTAATACTATTGCTGTTATAGGCGCCTCACCGGGAAAACGTGAGGATAGATGGGATTTTTTTAAGTCAATAATCGAAGGTGGTTTTCCAGGTAACGTATATCCAGTAAATCCTAGATATAAAGAGATACATGGCCGTGAAGCGTACGCAAGTGTACTTGATATCCCTGATGATGTTGACCTGGCAATCATAGTTGTTGGACGCGATCGGGTATTACAAGTTGTAAAGAATTGCGTTAAGAAGAACGTTAAGTTTATCCACATCTTTACATCGGGATTCGGTGAAACTGGCAAGAGTAATCTCGAAAGGGAATTGATAAAGGCGACTGAAGGAAGCAATACCAGGATAGTAGGTCCTAACTGCATTGGTATCTGCTGCCCAGAGGCTGGTATAAGATATAGGGGGCTTACAAAAATCAGCCAGGGCAACCTGGGTGATATAGCCTTCTTCTCACAGTCTGGGGATTTTGCTGCCACGTTTGCCTTGGTGGGAGAATCTTTAGGCATCCCTGCAAACAAGATAGTCTCTTTAGGAAACCAGGCTGATATCTCGCTTGATGAATATCTCGATTACTTTGCCGATGACCATCGTATAAATATAATCTGTGGATATATCGAAGGCCTGAAAGACGGTAAAAGGTTTTTTGACAGCTTGAAAAAGGCTACGTCAAAAAAGCCTGTTGTCATATGGAAAGGGGGTACCACCGATACAGGAGCGAGAACAGCACAGAGCCATACCGGGTCTTTAGCAACTTCCTACCAAATCTGGGAATCGATAATACGACAGACAGGGATTATATGTGTAAACTCATTCGATGAGATGTTTGACATCATATCACTCCTTAAACTTCCTCAAAAGCCCTCAGGACTACGCGCTGGATTAGTATTGGGTGGAGGAGGGGCTTCTGTAGTATTGAGTGATTCCCTTACGAGTCAAGGTATCGAACTGCCGGTTCTAAATCCAAAACTTCAAAAGGATATTTCAAAACTGATAAAAGAAGGGGTAAACAGTTTTACTATTAATCCTGTGGATCTGGGTATGTTTGCCTTCTCAACTCAGATAATATTAGAAGCCCTTCAAATAGCATCCTGTGATAAGAATATCGACTTCCTCCTCCTACACCTGTCTGCAGAGTCGTATAAACTTTTTGATTTCAAGGATGCCTGGCATAATCTTGTAAAATTGCTGAAGCAAAGAAGGACAACACTTTCCAAGCCAATAGCCGTGATGATACCCCATATCATTAAAAATGATAGCGAGATATTCGATATGCGCAGTTCAGCAGAACACGCCTTAAGACGATGCGGCATTCCCGTGTTTCCCTCGCCTGAGAGGCTTGGGAATGCCTTTAAAAAATTGTATCTATGGCAGGAGCGATTCTATCAACATAAAATACCTGTTCACACGGAGTGAAGTCTTTTCTTCTCACTCCCTGTGAAGGATTTCAGTTACAGCGTGATTTCATGTAAAGTCAGGCCGACCTACTTGCTCTTCTTGTCAGTTATTCCGGCCAGGGCTTTGGCCAAATTCTTCTGATGTTCAGTCACTAAGCTCTGCCTTATGGTGGTATAATGTGCCTCAAGAGGACCTCCACCGTGATGAAGGCTTGGTCCCATTGCACCTTGAGTCAGGCTCTCAATCAGGCGAATCATTCTAATCCTTTCCTCTGTGGAATACTGGGGATTCCCCCTGAGATATTTTTCCATAAATTTACCAGCCACAGGGTGTCTCCAGTCTTTCTCTGAGGGAAGGCTCATAGAAAGTCCGCCAGTAATATCGATGGCCAATTTAGCAACTTCATACCACCCGTCTATCGAGGTAATCTTGCTCGTCGAACAGTAAACCTGATCCGGTATGTATATTCCACCTGGTACCTCCTTCGCAAAGTGGCAGCCAGCTATCGCCACGCCATATGTGCTCTGCGCAATGTAAGCCATTCTCTGAAGCTTACTCCGAACATGAGACGCTCTAGCTATCCCATTATACTCAGCCATAGCCATTGAGGCCCCGATCAGGACATCAAACAGACCAGGCCTGCACCCGGCCTCGAACATCCTCATGATGGGTAAAAACCTCCGGAATAAGGTCTGGGTAAAATCATATTCCCCACACATGAAAACCCGTTCCCAAGGAACAAAAACATCATCAAATATTAGAAGTGCAGTAGCGTCAAACCTTGAGCCGTACTTGACATTGCCCAGATCTATATCTTCAGCCACCAGTGCTCTGTCATCACCAAAGCTGTGCTGGACAATATAGGTCATTCCTTTTGTTCCATTCGGAACTGCAAATGAGACCGCATAGTCTTTCTCGTCTTCTGTTCTCATCACAGCACCAGGTATAACCAGTGTTTCTTGCGCCAACATGGAGCCAGACTGATGAGCCTTGGCTCCCCGTACCACTATGCCATCCTTCCTCTTCTCAACCACGCGCACGTACATATCAGGATCAACCTGTTTGCCAGGGGGTAGGCTACGGTCGCCCCTAACGTCCATTATGGCACCAGAAACAAAAATATCGTTCTTCTGACACCATTTCAGATAATCGACAAAGCGTCCATGGTAATTGGTACCATTCTTCTCATCCATATCGGCCGTAATAGAAAAAAGGGCATTAAAGAGGCCGTTTGCAGGGCACCGGTATGTACAAGCAGCAACATAATTTTGCCAGAGCCTGAGATACTGAATGCGGTTAAACAAGGCTTCACGTGAGGTAAATAGCCCGTTAAAGCGATTAATTATCTCTCCCTTGATCAAGGTGGACTCCTCAGTCGCATATTTAGCGGTAACGGGATCGTGAGCTGCATCATATGTTCGACACATATTCTTGAGCGGCTGCTTAAGTATCGGGTGATTGATCATATCTTCCACCTTTTCCCCCATACAATAAACTTCTGGCGTTAACTTCTTTACCTCTTCCAGAAACTGTTCTCCTGTCTTTATAGCCATGTCTTACCTCCCTTTATTATCTTTTTGTCTGATAAGAAGTGGGATCTCGTTTAGACAAGAATAGAGGCGATGGAACTCTCTGTCAAGGGAAAAGGGTTCGAAATATATTGCGGTTTTAGGTTTATAGCAATCATTAACGTCCGTTGTAGGCGCGGATCTCACACCCGCCCTTTCACTAGCTCAATGACGGCCCCACATTCAAGCCCAAAGCTCAAGTAGCCCGCATAGCCCAAGATAGGCATCTCAAATACATGGAACCGGTGGACAAAAGGTATGCTGTATCGCCATTTTGCAAAACTGTAATGGTTCCACATCTCCCAGAAGAACCCACATATCATCGCCGCGATTGCCCACGATAGCACATTGCTCCGATCCCCGGTCCTTAAATCTGAAAATATGTGATCTTCATTTAAAACTTTCCCTATAGTATCTTCTTCATCTTTCGCAGGTATAACTATGCTCACATTATTCTTCATAAAAGCTCACAATATTGCATATTTTGTTTAAAATATATTTATATTATCTTTTACCCATTCCACTAATAATTTAACTCCCTCTCTAGGACTAACCTTTGGTTTCCAACCCAATTCTTCTTTTGCTTTTTTTAGATCTGAAATATACACTTTCTGGTCACTTGGTCTCCATTTATCATACCTTATATCACTTCTCTTTCCAGTAATTTCTTCAAGAAGATCAAGTAACTCAAGCAGAGATAAGGTGTTCTCTACGCCGCCACCTATATTATAAACACTATTTTGAATACTATTGCTTTTTTTAATAAAGGCATAAAATGCCTCTACTAAATCTGTTACATACAAAACCTCTCGCACTTGCTTTCCATCTCCATAAATAGTAATACAATAAAGTCGCGATTGTGAACCATGCAACCCAACCTTGATCTTCAACTCCAAGCTGTCGTGTTCTATAAATACAACTCATTCTGA
>DTYH01000034.1 GCA_012961955.1 Desulfobacterales bacterium
CCACAAAGTGCAACTTTTGGCAACAAATATTGCCCATGAATCACTATTTGACTATGACACTTGCGAAATTCGGGTTAAAATCAGGCCGAGAAATGTTGTCCCAATAAGCGGTCAGTCTTTTTTTACGCGGGGTCATGTGTTCGCCCTTCTGTGATTCTAGTCAGATACTCTCAGGACATTTGCTGATCTCTTTGTCCACTCCGAAAAGCCAGTTGCCAGCCCCTCCTTGGTTACACCCTACTCATCTTCCTCTGCGATCACCCTTCGCAGGACCTCTGCTAGATCCTTCATCCTATAAGGCTTTGCCACTACCCCTTTGAAACCATATTTCCTGAAGTCTGACATAACAGGGTCATTTGAGTAACCGCTCGAAACAATGGCCCTAACCCCAGGATCCATCTCAAGCAATTCCTTAACGGCTTCCTTGCCTCCCATCCCGCCTGGAACGGTTAAATCCATGATAACCACATCGAATCTATCGCCTGATTCTCTCGCCTTTTTATACAAATCGATCGCTTCAGCGCCCTCCCTTGCGGATTCCACCTCGTATCCGAGGGATTTGAGCATCTCGCATGCCACATCTCTTACAATCTCTTCGTCATCCATTAAGAGAATCCTTCCCTTCCCGGTAGGGATTATCTCTTGCACACCCTCCTTCTTGACAATCCTCTTTTCTGATGCAGGAAGATAGATGTTGAAACATGTTCCTTCTCCCAGTTTGGACTCTACACCGATGTATCCATCGTGCTCCTTAATTATGGAATACGCAGTCGTAAGTCCTAAACCACTCCCTTTCTGCTTGGTGGTAAAATAGGGGTCAAATACCCTGGAAAGATGCTCCTTTGGTATCCCAACCCCCTGGTCTTCTATGCTTATCTTCACGTATCTTCCTTGTTTAAGGGGAAGGGCATACTCTTTTTCTATAACCGTATTTTCAGCTCGTACACTGATTACCCCCCCTTCTGGCATGGCTTGTTCAGCATTGATGACCAGGTTGTTGATGACCTGATTCATCTGCCCCTCGTCAACTTCTACCGCCCACAGATCGTCTGGCAGGAAAAACTCGCACCTCACACTTGAACCAGTTAAAGCAAATGTCACAGAATCCTTAATCAATTCTGCAATAGATGCCTCCTTCTTTACTGGCGCTCCGCCCTTTGAAAAGGTAAGCAACTGCTGTGTAAGAGCCCTTGCACGTAGAGACGCCTCTTCCGCCTCTACCAGTTTTTCAACGACCTTATTGTCTGATTTCGCGTACATCTTTGCCAGGGCAATATTTCCTAAGATTCCCATCAAAATGTTGTTGAAATCATGGGCGATACCACCCGCCAGAACACCGATCGATTCCAGCTTTTCTATCTTCTGAAGCTCGTCAGCGATCCTTCGCCTTTCTGTAACGTCCCGGAACACTAGAACCACACCGATGATCTCGCCATCCTTACCCCGAATCGGGGCCCCGGTATCGGCTAGTATTCTCTCAGTACCGTCCCTGGATACAAGCACGGTATGGTTTGCCAGCCCAACCACCCCGCCAGTCTCAAGGACCTTCTCCACGGGGTTATCGCACCGCTTTCGGGTCTTTTCGTTAATGATATAAAATACATCATTTAGCTGTTTACCAACGGCCTCCTCCTCACTCCAGCCTGTCAGCTCTTCTGCCACGCTGTTCATCAGAACTACACGTCCAGCTGCATCGGTGCAGATCACTCCGTCACCAATCGAACGCAGGGTCACGGCCAGACGGTCCTTTTCAGCGGCAAGCGCCGCTTCTATCTCCTTTCTCCAGGTTATATCAGAAAGCGTAACCACAGCTCTCTTCCTAGGAACAGAAGGATCAAACGCGCTCATCTTCAAGTGGCCATCAAAGATTGAACCGTCTCTCCGTTTAAATTTCGCATCGATTCCGACTGGTTTACCCTCTTTAAGCCGGTCATAAATTATCTGTCCAACCCGTTCATATTCTTCTTCTGAGGCATAAACTATTCTGGCACAATGGGTCATAAACTCTTCCATATCTTCATATCCAAAGATCTCGACCATAGCTTCATTTGTCCATCTGATGGTCCTATCCTCAACCAGAGCGATACCAAGCGGAGAGCAAGAAAGGATGCTCTGCAATAACTCCTGCGTCTCCTTAAGCTCCTCCTCTTTTCGCCTCCGCTCTATAGCAAGAGCTACCTGATTTGAAACGAACGTAAGAACATTCTTTTCTTCTTCTCCATACCTGATGCCTTCAGTATAGCTCTGAACAGCAAGAACCCCGATTACCTTATCCTGACTCTTAAGTGGGACACCAAGCCAATCAAGAGGTGCCTCTCCCGACGGCTCAACTTCTCCACTCTTTTTAAGCTCCTCAATCACTTCGTGAGAAGCAAGCAAGGCCTCACCAGTCCGGATCACATATTCTGTCAGGCCTCCACCGGCTTTTCTGGGCAAAGGCCTTTCATGTCGTTCATCTACGAAATAGGGAAAGCTCACTATCTCACGATCATGATCATAAAGGGCAATGCAAAAATTTCTTGCCGGCATCAGCTCCTGAACAATCTTGTGTATTGAACCAAAAAGCTCTTCAAGACTGGGGGCACAGATAGCAGCTTCTGATATCCTACGGAGACAATTATTGATCTCTTCTGCCCTTTTTCGCATAGTGATATCCATGAAGTTTCCAAGAGCAGCTCGTCTTCCCTGGAATTGGACGGATGTAACCGTCTCCACGATCCACTTGATCTCGCCATGTTTGGTAGAAACCCTGAATTCGTAGGGAGAGGATCGTTCTTTCTTCAACATCTTGATGGCTTTTTCCCTCACCATCTCCCTGTCTTCAGGCACAACAATGTCAAGAGGATCCATACCTATCAATTCATCCTCGTGGTATCCCAAGATCTGGTGAAACCGGGGGCTCACGAGTCTAAATTTTCGGTCCTGAACGATATATATTCCAATAGGTGAGGTAACGATTAATATCTTGGAAAGTTCGTCTGACCATTCCCTTTTAGTCAATAATTCTTCCAGATCCTTCACTCTCTTTCTCGTTGCTTCCAATTCGTTTATTAGCTGCTCTTTGGATCTTACTTCATCTTTCATCTTGACCCTCCAAGAGATTATGATGGGATTTTCCGGAGATTTCCCCCACGAGCTCCCTCACCATGGCACTCCAGTGATCTGATAGGCTCTCTTTATCGATGACTACGTTATCTGGTGGAATGGACAACCTGTAACTTCCTGAACATCATTTTCAATGATGTTGGCATCCTCGCTGATGGTGTGGTCCCTGATCTCACTCCTTGGCCTGGATATAGGCTGTCTAGATAAAATATCCTCCTTATGGACCCATCCTGTGCCGTCCCGCTTAAGGGTCACGGCAAATTGAAGTAACAGCTCCAGTGACCGATTCGTGATACTCAATGCGTAGCCATTAACGAATATCCTGGTTCCTTCCTTTAAGGGTCTCCCCGAATGTCTCAGATTGATTGCGATCTTCTCTGGTATTACCCCGGCAAGAAGGGGCAAAAAAGAATCCTGGATGGCCTTCCTGGTGTCAAGTCCCTCAAGAATAAGCCTCCTTATCCCAGCCCCTTCCATGCCCCCTCACCCTGAGCCTTGCAAGCTCAAGGCCCTTCTCCTACACGCCATAGAGTAGTCTTTCAGAAAGTATGGATAACCTCTTCTGAAGTGCTTTTGGTAAACCCATGTCTTTGCAATGAGCGATGTGGCATCCTCAACCCACGTCATGGCCTCAACAGCAGGGGGAATGGTGCCATAATACGATCCAAAACCCCTTTCAAGTGTGGGAACGCCTTTCATCCGGATGTAGATCCTTCTTCCATCCCTCGCTTGAGGCAACAGCATGGAGGATCTCCAGGTCTGAGACCTCTCTGTCTCTGGCCTCTTCCAGGAAAAAGACCACGTCATCAGCAGCAAGGCAGCTGATCCCCTTCAGAGTAACCACATTCCCCACGACAAGGATACTTATCTTTCCCTCCCGGTCTTCCTCAATAAAACCGTATTTGAAGAACAAATTGAGCAATTCTTCGAGATTCTCACAAATGACCCCCTCTTCCTCAGTAACCCCCATACAGGTGCAAAATAGAAGATCCTCAAGCTCTACCCTAATCCCTGCATCGGTCGATCCCAACTTAGTTCCCCCAAAGCATCACATACTCGTGCCGCTGCCGGCAACGGTGACGGATCTCCCGAAACCCTGGCCGAACCCAAGACCTACCAGCCATGCCGCTGATATTCCCGTACCCCCACCACCCCAGGAGGATCACGACCAGATTTTATCCACCATCATCACTCTCCCACTTTCTGGCATCCAAGAAGACAACCGTGGCAGGTAGATTGATCCCCAGGGCAACTACGGTAGTGATGCGAAGATCGGCATGGTGGAAGGCAACCGTACTCCCGAGCGAGTGAATAAGGCCTTTCTTGAGGGGTGTGTCCTCCAGGATGGAAAGCTCACCTGTTGCAGCTTTCGCCTCAGAAAGGCTCACCTTGTCTGTCAGCTGCTGGGCAAAGATCATGGTTTCGCTTTTGCTGGGGAGAGATGCCAGAATCTGCTCCCCCTGGTTGGCAAGGCGGCCCACATCGGCAAACAGGATCTTGGAAAGATCCCTGGAATCTCGGCCCTCTACCGATACAAATGGGTTCTCTTTCTTTTCATAGGTCTTATAGGTCTTGTAATGAAGGATACCCTTGTAAAGTGCCCCACCATGGAGCTCTCCCGGCCTCTTGTCTTGGAAGAGAAACTCTGTTCTAAACCGCTTTGCAAGGGTTTAGGTATTTCCTAAGACGGCTGAAAGCCCAAGAATCTGAGGCCGGTCGGGTGATGGCTGATCTTGGCGAGAGTGATCTCGAGCCCACGGCCTCTGCGTGGATCTCCTGTCTCATGAAGCTCATCTATTATGACAAGGGCAGTGTTTTTGGGCAGCAAAGGGTTCTTGACCAGGAGCTCGGACATCTTCTCATACGCAATAATGGCTATCCCGAATTCTCCGTCCTCGATATCTGGTGATGTTCACGATGACTAGTTGACGAGACCACGGTCTTGATCCCAAACTGATCATACCTTCTTTTGAAGTCCGTATACTTATCTTCAACAAGGAACTTGAGGGGGGACAAGGTAGATGACCCTTTTCTTTTGTATCACCCCCTTTACGGCAGCTACCTGGCCGACGAAGGTCTTACCAGATGAGGTAGGACTGGAGGTAATGAGACTGTTGCTATCAAGGACACGGTATCTCTTGATGGCCCTTTCCTGCGCAGGGAGGAGGGTTTCACCTATCTGGTTGATCCAGGAACCGATGATCCCCTCGGGGATGTTGTAGTTACCTAAATCGAAGACCTCCATTTCCTGATTGGCTTTGATAAGGATTACCAAATACACACTCTGATTATCACATAAATATAAGTCATTCAACCCAAAATCATCAAACAACGTCCTAAGTTATGGGATTTTCGCTGGCTAGGGGATTAAACCTTAAGGCATCCATTCATTTTTCCTGCCATCTTTATTGCCTCTCCTCTTAGATTTCCATGGAAATGTGGGGATTATTCCTAACCGCAAAAGTGACAAATACAGAACCTATGCTCTCTGAGGCAAGACATCCCCAAAAGGGAGCGCCATGAAAAAATAAAGCAAGCGAAACTGGGAGTGGGGTATTGGAAAAGTGGATGATGGGGAAAAAATTTCTGAATACATCGGGCTCAAGCCCCAAACCATGAGAAATAGGGTCAGCTTGGGGACATTTCGTATTCTACCAGAAAGATCGGAAGGCTCCTCAAATGGGATAAGAAGGACCTGGGTCCGTATCTTGATAAACTTTCAAGAATAATCCAATTGACAAGGTGTGGCAGAACGTTCATCCTCTTTCCCAGTTTCAGCCTGAAATGGGATGATGGGTAGTTGCCCATCTTGCCAGTTCCTTCTAAATATTTCCAGAAAGGCTGGCGTAAGCAGAAGCATCATCATGAAGATCACGGGACATAGAACTGATGTAATGTTTGAAAGGTATAACGCAGGTGATACGGAAGATGCCCATTTAGCAACAAAGCTGCATGAGGAATATGTTACCGGACAAAAAATTACTTCAAGGTCTATCCAGGAATCAGAAGGAAGTATGAGCACGCGAAGTAATGAAGGATAATAATTCTTGACATTATTAAAACAAATGGTGCCTGGGGCGGGAATCGAACCCGCACGGGGACAGGCCCCAAGGGATTTTAAGTCCCTTGCGTCTACCTATTCCGCCACCCAG
>DTYH01000035.1 GCA_012961955.1 Desulfobacterales bacterium
GCCTATATGGACTCTGTACCTTTGGTTGTCCTAACAGGCCAGGTACCTACCGCTCTTATAGGGAATGATGCTTTTCAGGAAGTTGATATCGTAGGTATTACCCGCCCATGCACCAAGCACAACTATCTGGTCAAAAGGTCTGAGGATCTGGCCAGGGTTGTCAAGGAGGCGTTCTATATTGCCCGAACAGGACGACCTGGCCCTGTACTTGTAGATCTTCCCAAGGACGTCATTAAGGGTAAGGTAAAGTATGAACCTTTGCCAACACCTAAATTGAAATCCTACAATCCCACATACAAGCCAAACAAGAAGCAGCTATTCAAGGCGTTGAAGCTGATAACAGTGGCCAAACGCCCGGTTATATTTGCAGGCGGGGGTGTTATCCTATCAGGCGGTTCCGATGAGCTAACCAGGTTTGCCAGAAGATTATCAATGCCGGTTACTGCCTCATTGATGGGTCTCGGAGCCTTCCCTGGAACAGACCCGCTCTGGTTGGGAATGCTTGGCATGCATGGCACTTATCGAGCCAACATGTCAATCGGTGAGTGTGACCTCCTTATCGGCATTGGCGTTCGTTTTGACGATCGGGTAACTGGCAAGGTCGAAGAATTTGCTCCAAAGGCAAAGATAATTCATATTGATATCGATCCCACTTCTATACGAAAAAACATTCCAGTAACTGTGCCGATCGTGGGAGATTGTAAGATCGTATTAAAGGAGCTTAATAATCTGATTGATCAGGAAAAGATAGTTGTTGACGAGGAAAGTCGCAGAAGCTGGCTTGAATACATTGAAGAGCTAAAGAGTTCACAGCCTCTAAAGTATGAGCAGAAGGATGTTATAAAACCGCAATATGTGGTAGAGAAGCTGTATGAATTGACACAGGGACGGGCTATTATTACCACAGAGGTGGGACAAAACCAGATGTGGGTAGCCCAATACTATCACTTCGATCGTCCCAACTGTTTTATCAGTTCTGGTGGGCTTGGCTGCATGGGGTTTGGTCTACCGGCCGCCATTGGGGCCCAAATAGCATGCCCCAACGAATTAGTGGTGGATATGGCTGGGGATGGGAGCATTCAAATGAACATCCAGGAATTGGCTACCGCCGTGCAGCACAGATTACCTATCAAGGTGCTGATTCTAAATAACCGGTATCTTGGCATGGTACGGCAATGGCAGCAACTCTTCTATGATAAGAGATATACAGCAACCGACATGGAGTATGCCCCCGATTTTGTAAAGCTTGCTGAGGCGTATGGAGCTGTTGGGCTTCGTGCTAAGAAACCTGAGGATGTTGAGTCTGTGTTAAGGAAAGGATTGGAGACACCAAGAACGACAGTCATGGATTTCTGGATAGATCGTGAAGAATGCGTTTATCCCATGGTACCTGCAGGGGCACCTATCACCAAAATGCTTCTGGTATAGACCTGATTAGCTCAAGAGGCTGAGACCTTTCTTATCAAGAAAAAGCCGTTTTTGATTTGCTGCAGTCTACCGGGCCGGTCTTCGGCTGCACAAGACTAAACTGTCACAATCTTGAAGGGTACGATTTTTCCCGCTACAAAAGTGATGTTTACAGGGTAAAAAGAGAGCTCCCTGCCCGTAGACGATTACAGGAGTGAATATCCGGTTATCCGCAAGATGGTTGTACATTACTCCGTGAAAGGATTAGGAATCAAGGGGTCAGGCAGACGTCACTATATTTTTTTGCATCAGGGCAAACGCGAAAACTCCCCCTCCTACCTTTGAGAATGGACGAACATGTTTGGGAGGCACGTGTAAGCGCTCGGCTACAGCACGCAAGACACTCGCGGTTGCAGCTCATGACAATGTTATTATGTGTATCCATTCATATCATACTGGGTGTACGAAATTTTTAACCTCATGCAAGAAAATATATTGGCGCCTCTATTTTCCCCGTGAACGCCTGAGAAGCTGCACGGGATAACCGAATATTTACCCCGTTGGAAAGGCCCCGTGCGGAAGCACGGGGGTTAAAATAGAAAATATTATACCTTGTCTTCACACGGGATTTAATGCCGAGCGTAAGATTCTCACCGGGGTTTACTTACAAAAAGGAGTAAATCAGGAATGACAACACAAAAGCATACGATTTCGTTACTGGTAGACAATGAACCCGGTGTGCTTGCCAGGGTAGCAGGGCTGTTTAGTGGCCGTGGTTTCAATATAGAGAGCCTTTGTGTGGCAGAAACAATGGACGGACAAATATCCAGAATAACCCTGGTTACACGGGGAGATGAGGCGATCGCCGAACAGATCAAGAAACAGCTCAATAAGCTCATAAACGTAATCAAGGTATACGATCTGACCGGAACTGAATTTGTCGAACGGGAAATGGCGTTGATAAAGGTCAGGGCCAAGGCTGAGCACCGGGCGGAAATATTGAGGATTGTGGATATCTTCAGAGGCAAGGTGGTTGACGTGAGTCCCACCCACTACACGATTGAGGTTACTGGCGCAGCTGACAAGCTATCGGCAATCTTAAGTCTTCTGAAACCAATGGGAATCAAAGAGATTGCCCGGACGGGGGCAATCGCTCTTCCGCGGGAAAAAAAGTAGAAACTAAAAACGAGTCAGACCCAATGACTCCTCTTCCGCTTATACCTTATGCCGGATACAGGAAGAGTACCTGTAATAAGTTAAGGTCAGGGCAGCTGACTAAAGAAAGGAGTATAATATGGCAAGGATTAAATTTGGTGACGTTTTGGAGGACGTGATTACTCTGGATGAATTCCCCCTACAAAAAGCCAAGGAAGTGCTCGCCAACGAAACCATAGCCGTGCTTGGTTATGGAGTTCAGGGGCCTGCACAGGCATTGAATATGAGGGACAATGGCATCCGTGTAATTATTGGTCAGCGAAAAGGAAGCAAATCATGGGACAAAGCCGTTCGGGACGGGTTTGTCCCAGGGGAGACCCTATTTCCACTGGAGGAAGCAGCCGAACAGGCAACTATCATCCAATACCTAATATCTGATGCAGGCCAGGTTGCCCTGTGGCCAAGAATCAAACCGTGTCTCAAGGAAGGGGATGCCCTTTATTTCTCTCACGGGTTTTCCATTGTGTATAGAGACCAGACCAATGTAATCCCACCCGACAATATCGACGTCATTCTCGTCGCACCAAAAGGTTCAGGAAGGAATGTCAGGTCGAATTTCCTGGACGGAAGCGGCATAAACGCCAGCTACGCGGTGTTTCAGGATTTTACAGGTAGGGCAGAAGAACGAACACTCGCCATTGGAATAGCTATCGGGTCAGGCTACCTGTTCCCGACAACCTTTGAAAAGGAGGTATACAGCGATCTGACTGGAGAGAGAGGGGTATTGATGGGTTGCCTTGAAGGCGTATTTGAGGCTCAATATAATGTATTACGTAAACACGGACACACTCCCAGCGAGGCGTTCAATGAAACCGTGGAGGAACTAACTCAGAGCCTTATTCGACTTGTTGCTGAAAACGGTATGGACTGGATGTATGAAAACTGTAGCACGACCGCGCAGAGGGGTGCCCTGGATTGGAGACACAGGTTTCGGGATGCGGTAGCACCAGTGTTCGAAGAGCTTTACGAACGTGTAGTCGCTGGCGAGGAGACAAGAATTGTAATCGAAGCCAACAGCGCACCTGATTATAGTGAAAAGCTTAGAAAAGAGCTGGATGAATTGAAGAACATGGAGATGTGGCGGGCTGGAGCGGCCGTTCGTGCCTTAAGACCGGAAAACAGGAAGAAGTGATGAGATAATCAGGGTGGGTACAAGGTACATCTGTCCAGAAACATAAAGTAAATTCTGGTAGTTTCCAAATCTCTGCCTATATATTTTTTGTCTTGACTCAAATGTCTCTGTTTTGGTATTTAGTCTACAACTTATCAAAAAGTAATCGATTTCCCTTCCTCGTGCTCATCGGTTCAACACGTAGTTCACCGTTTATGAGGTGAAATCTCTGTTGGAACAACACCCTAGTGACTTTAGTCCTCGGTGACTTAGCAATAGGGGGATGAAGTCCTGTCAAGGAGTTGCAGGGGCTACCGCACATGGTAGGCTAAAAAGATAGACGGAGCCAGCGCAATAATTGTACTTGTTTCATCAAATAGAATAGATCGAAGTTTCTCATGAAAGCCAAGCCAATCGAGGGCTGAACAAGCTTTGCCGGGTGGGCGGAGAGGTAGGAGCCCTTATATTTAAATATATCAAACTAAGAAAAGGAGGGTGTTTTAATGAGAGAAGTGGTGATCGTAAGTGGCGCAAGGACTGCTGTGGGAACTTTTCAGGGAAGTCTGAAGGACATTCCTGCAGCTCAGCTGGGGGCAATCTGTATACGGGAGACTTTAAAACGCGCTGGTCTAAGACCTACGGCTTGTAAAGATATGGTCGATTTTGCTCCGGATAAGCTTAAGGGTGTTGGTATCATCGAGCTGGAAGAGAAGTATCGACAGTGGGATGACTCGCATCAGGAGATCCAAGTGGATGAGGTAATCATGGGGAACGTGGTACAAGCCGGACAGGGACAAAACCCGGCCCGTCAGGCAACTATCTATGCTGGCATGCCCAAGGAGACTCCGGCAACTACGGTGAACAAGGTGTGCGCATCAGGGATGAAGGCCATTGCCCTTGGAACCCAAGCTATTCGCTTAGGCGATGCAGACGTGATTATAGCTGGCGGCATGGAAAATATGAGCCTAACCCCGTATGCCATCCCTAAACTGCGTGATGGAGCGAGGATGTTCAACACTGAGGCGGTTGACCTGATGGTGTATGATGGTTTGTGGGAACTATTTTATAACTATCATATGGGAGTAACAGCAGAAAATATTGTGGAGAAATACCAGATAAGCCGTGAAGATCAGGATAAGCTCGGTTTTGATAGTCATCAGCGTGCACGGGCGGCTATTGCTGCAGGAACTTTAAAGGATGAGATCGTGCCAGTTACTATACCCCAGCGGAAAGGGGAACCAATAGTATTCGATACCGATGAAAGGCCAATGGATACCACTCTTGAGAAGATGGCAAAGCTAAAACCGTTCTTTAAGAAAGATGGTACTGTCACTCCTGGTAATGCATCCGGAATCAATGATGCTGGCGCGGCAGTTCTTCTGATGACCAAGGAAAAGGCTGATGAGCTGGGCCTCAAACCCTTAGCTTATATCAAATCATATGCTGCTGGTGCGATCGATCCCGCGTACATGGGACTCGGGGTCATCCCGGCTGTACGTCTTGCACTCAAGAAAGCTGGATGGACAATAGAAGACGTTGAGTATACAGAATTAAACGAGGCGTTTGCTGCCCAAGCCCTCGCATGCATTAGAGAACTAAACTTGGACTGGAATAAAACCAACGTAAATGGAGGAGGGATCTCAATTGGTCATCCCATAGGTTGCACAGGCGCAAGGATAACCTATGCACTGGCAATGGAAATGAATCGGAAGGATTATAAAAAGGGTCTTGCCACTCTTTGTATTGGTGGCGGAATGGGATTTGCCATTACGTTAGAAAGGAAGTAATCTAAAAAACGGTTATGAATGACGCCCCGCTCAAAGGGCGGGGCTAAAATAGAATTGACACCTTTTTTAATAATCTCTGTCTATCCTAGCCTTTCCTCTGCCTTTAAGGGTGAAATTAGCCTCTATTCATGGTCTGTTATTGGTACAGGCTTGTCGCAACACTTTGAAAAAAGTCGTAATCAGTCAATTTTTTCAAAACGCTAATAAATTGTTACGGCCGCTCTTCCATCCTGGCAAAATTTCTGGTTCCCTGAACCAAGGAAATCACAATCTCTTTATTAACCCTTCCTTATCTCTTAACTGGTAAGTGTGTCTACACTTACGCGGGCAACAGGCTAATTTTTCCTTGACAAAGTATCCCATTTTCCTTATACTTCCAACAAAAGTTCCCGGTAAAATCGTAAAAAATGGGGGGTATTTATTACCAAACATATATAGGGAAGGAGATAAGGTATGAATGCTAGTGACGGTTTGAGAATAAGCGCCTGGAAGTATCCCGATAAGAAAGCAGCAATATTCTTCGACCAAGAGTATACCTATGAAGAGTTCGACAAAAGGGTGAACCGCCTGGCTAACGGCTTGCTGGAAATGGGATTCAAAAAGGGGGATAAAATAGCTTATCTGGTCTACAATTGCATAGAAGGTCTTGAGATTATCCAAGCCCTATTGCGGATAGGGATCACCCTAGTTCCCATCAATTACCGTCTTAACCTCGATAATATGGAATATATCATCAACCACTGTGACGCTACGTGCCTTTTTGTAGGTAGTGATCTGCTTGAATTGGTAGAGCCGATCAAGTCCAAACTTAAGAACATAGCTCCAGCTCATTACATACTTATCGGTGATAATGGCGCTGATGGCATGACTAGATATGAGGACATCCTCTCCACCTCGGAGGAGAACCCCGAGGTAGACGTGAAACCATCAGATCTTGCTTATATAGCCTACACATCAGGGACTACCGGGCTGCCCAAGGGTGTTGTCACCTCAAGCGGTGCCTTAATGAACAACATGAAGAACGCTGTGTTCCGAGGATCAGCGAGGAAAGGTATCCGACCTGAGGACAGGGTCTTGCTTGTCCTCATGCCTGTGGTTCACTCCAACTCTATCTGGAGTACCTCTATAACCTTCTGGTATGGAGGAACTAATGTCCTGTATAAATCAAGGGGATTTGATCCCGAGGAGGTTCTTCAGATAATTGATAAAGAGAAGGTGACCACTTCCTCTGTGGTTCCCTTTATGCTAGCTAGGATCCTCGAACTTCCTGAAGAGGTCAGAAACAAATACGATGTCAGTACGATTACCTCTATAGGAAGTGGTTCAGCTATGCTCTACCAAACCGTTATAGATAAGATGCTCAATTACTTTAAGGGTGTCAGGTTAAGCAATAGCTATGGCTCTTCAGAGACAGGACCAGCTACCACTCTTAGACATAGTGAGTTGACCAAAAAGCCGGGAAGTATAGGAAAGCCCATCCCTGGGGTGGAGGTGAAAGTCCTTGACAAGGATGGCAATGAATTGCCACCTGGTGAAGTAGGTGAAATCTGGGTAAAGAGCGATATAGCCTTTGAGGGATACTATAAGGATCCTGAAAAAACGGCAAAGGCTAAAAGGGGAGAATGGACTTGCGCTGGTGATTTGGGTTATCGCGATGAGGAAGGGTATTTCTACCTGGCTGATAGAGGAGACGATATCATAGTAAGTGCTGGGGAACATATTGCTCCCTCTGAAGTTGAGAATGTGCTGGTATCCCATCCTGCGGTAGAAGATGTAGCGGTAATCGGTGTTCCACATGAAAAATGGGGGCAGCAGGTTACTGCAGTAATCAAGCTAAGGGAGGGACAACAAGTTACCGAGGAGGAACTAAAAGAGTTTTGTCGTGCTAAATTAGCGAGGTTTAAGGTGCCCCGAGAGTTCGAATTTGTTTCTGAGTTTCCCACCACCCTAACCGGAAAAATACTTAAAAGGGTGCTTCGAGAGGAATACAAGAAAAAACACGCCTTAAAATAAAGGTCTCAGGAGATTATTGCCCAGAAGATAATAGAGGAACAAAAGGTATTTTGTTCCTCTATTACTGAGCTAACATACGCTTTAGCTGCAGATCAATCTGCTCTCATTACCTATCTTGAATGCTATAACCGTAATATCAGGTTACTCTGAAAAGATCTGTTGGCCTGACCCTGACATAGCTCCTTGTACCAATCCAATCTTTCATTTTTCAAAGAATGTCATTATTAACCCACCAAGGTCGTGGATGGCTTAACCATAAAGTGCACCTTTCTTACTTATTGGGGGACTAAAACATCTTTCAAGTTTCTCACCCTTAAACAAAAGGAATACCCATGTGAAACTTAGGCTTATTAACCGAAACACATGGTATAAATGGATATCGTTGATGCTCTCAAAAAGGTGCGATTTTGCTCTCCCCGTAGCACCGTGAGAATTTCACATATTCGTGTGGAATTCAACTTGGTCTATCTCTTGATAGGAAGTTATGCTTTTAATCACACATCATGTGTAGGATTTTTCTAACGGGGGTGAACAATTTTGGGATTCAAGATTAGGCAGTTACAACTTTTTTCAAAGAGCTAATCTGTTATGATAAAAAGCATTTGTGAGCATATGCCTGGTTACATATCAGGACGCGAACCTTGAAAACATTCTTAAATCACTTAAATAATACACGGGTTTTATACGGAAAAGGGGAAGGAAGATATGGCTAAGAGGGTAAAAGTTGCAAACATAGAAAATTGTTCAGGTTGTCAGATTTGTGCACTTGTATGCTCCTTTTTCACCAGTGATGAAAAAAGATTCAGTCTCTCTCAGACCTGGATTAAGGTGTCTCGCCAAAAGAGTGAAAACCGGTTTCAGGTCGAATTATTGCCCCAGTGCACTCATTGTGGCCTTTGTGTCAAATATTGTTATTATGGCGTTCTTACAACATCATAAAAAATGAGGTGACAAAAAATGGAACTTGCAGGTGGATATACGGGACAGATACTAAAGATTAATCTTACTGAAAGAACGGTCCGAACAGACCCGTTACCTAAAGAGCTGGTAAAGAACTTTCTGGGAGGAGCCGGGATAAACACGGCTCTGGCGTACGAACTGTTGTCCCCGGGTGATGATCCATTCTCTCCAGAAAATCACTTGATATTCGGAGCAGGCCCTATGGTCGGAACCATGGTTCCAGGCGCAGGTAAGTGCAATCTAACCGGTCGCTCGGCCAACAAAAGGTTCATTGGAACGTCCGGGCATGGCCTCTTCGGGATGCTCAAATTTGCAGGCTATGACCACCTAATTATTACAGGAAAGTCGGACAGTCCTATCTACCTTAAGATTGAAGATGATAAGGTAAGTTTTTGTCCAGCAGACCATATATGGGGAAAGGATGTCTTTGATTCGACGGACATCATCCTGGAGGAGACAAATGACGATTTTCATGTCACCTGTATCGGCCCTGCTGGCGAGAATCTGGTACGTGATGCGGGTCTAATTACTAATAAATATGCCGCGTTTGCCAGGACAGGAATGGGGGCAGTGATGGGCTCCAAGAACCTGAAGGGTATAGCCATCTTAGGGAGCCGCTCCTTGGGTGTAGCTGACAGACTAAAATTTCTCAAGGTAGTAAAACAGTTATACCGTGGCCTTAGTGCGCATCCCAATCTCCTCGACTGGCGCAAGTTCGGGACCCTGATCAGCCTCGAAACATTTGCAAAAATGGGTGTATATGCGACAAAAAACTATCAATCGGCAATCGACGAGGAGCTCTTAAACATCTTTCCACTCGACCGTTTCGTATCTGAGGTAAAGGAAGGTGACGTGGCCTGCCTGTCATGCCCGGTGGGTTGTAAGCATCATCTACGCCTAAAAAAGGGTAAGTTTGCCGGTACTTCTTTATCTGTCTCTTGTATGAATTCTGTAATTCAGAGCTTTGGTACGTTCTGCCTGGTTGAGGGCTGGGAGGAAGTCGTCAAATGTGCTGAAACAGCAGCCCGGATGGGCCTCGATTTCATGTCGCTGGGGAATTTGGTCTCATTTGTTATGGAGCTGTACCAGCGCGGAGTATTGACTAAAGATCAAACCGATGGCCTCGAACTCAAGTGGGGAGACGGGGAGGTAGTCAGAGAACTTGCCCGTAAGATTGCATTTCGAGAAGGGATTGGGGATATACTCGCTGACGGTTTTCTTGGACTTCCTGCACGCCTGGGGGACCAGGCCAATAAATACGCTATGCAGGCCAAAGGACTTGGTATCATTTATGATCCAAGGGTAAGACTTACTTCTACTGAGATCTTCTCCCAGTTCACTAATGTTCGCGGCCACTCCTCTAACGTGAGTATAGCCATGGTACCGCGTACTCCTGACCAGATACGGAGGTACTGCACAAGGATTGGCCTCCCTGACGAAGCTATATCACGAATCGTGGGCGAGGAAGGATACAATGTAGCCCGACTCAGTAAATGGACCGAGGATGTCACGTCTGTGATGGAGCTCCTCGGTATCTGTCAATTCCCCATTTATCAACGGATGCCATTCAAGATATGGGCGGAATTATATACCGCGGTTACCGGGATAGAAGTTACCACTAATGACCTGATTAAAATCTCAGAAAACTTCTGGGATCTGAAACGAGCGTTTAACCTCCGGGAAGGAGCAACCCGCAATGATGATACCTGCCCTGAACGATTTTTCACAGAATCGATTTCCGTCAAGGGCGAGGATTTGCCCCCACTCAAGAGGGAATACTTCTCCGAATTGCTAAGCGACTATTACGATGAAAGGGGATGGGACAGAACAACCGGCAAGCCCCCAAAGGAGAAGCTGGAAAGGATTGGGATAAGATTGTAGTCAAAAGAATCCATCGGCACTCACGGAACCGGTAATAAAAGGATTTGTTATCCGCTCATGGCCTATGGTAGAGGTTGGAGAAATACCGTAATTGTGACCTGGGAAGATTTCAGTGTCGTCCGGTAAGACAAGCAGTTTTGTCTTTATGGAGTTTAGAAGCTGAGGCCAAGAGGCCTTGGGACCATCTGTTCGTCCTACCGACCCCACAAATAGTGTGTCACCTGTCAAACACATACCATACGATTGGTTGTACAGGCATATACTCCCAGGGGTATGTCCTGGGGTATGAAGCACCTTCCATTCAATCCTCCCAATCCTAAATGTCTCACCATCTTTTAGGAGTTCATCCGCCGGGGGGGATTTGCGGGCATTAAACATCCTGAGCCAGAACTCCCCAATCTTTTGAAGGTAGTCGGCTTCGTCCTCATGTATTATAATCCTAGCCCCTGTCTTTTCCTTCATCTCGGCATTTCCCATCACGTGGTCTACATGGCCATGGGTATTAAGGATGTACTTTATCTCCAAATGATTCTTTTTGGCAAGATAGATTAGTTCATCCACATCATCTGCCGGATCCACCACAACTGCATCACCGGTATCTGGATCTCCGATAAGATAAGCAAAAACAGAATGATAGCCGACTTCTATCTGACGAAAGAACATGGCTTGCTCCACTCTTTCAATCCTTACCATCACGTATTGTTTAACCGTTCACGGGAAAGAAAGGCTCAATTCCCGTGAACGGTGGTGAATGAAAGATTATCCCCTGGAACCTAGACGAAGGCCTCCATGAATAAAATATACGTCTCCGTTAATGGCCTCGTTTCTGTACAGCTCACCAATCAAGGAAGCAACCTCTTCTGGTTCCACAAGACGTTTGATTGGCACGTTCTCGAGTATCTTTGCCAGGGCCTTCTGATTCATACCTTTAACCATAGGTGTCCCCACATACCCCGGAGCAACTGCTACACAACGTATCTTATCGGCAAGATTTCGCCGGAAGAACTCGGCGCATACGACCTTTGGTATCACCGACATGGCTGCCTTTGTGGATGAATAGTTGATCTGGCCCGCTGTCCCAAGGGAACCAGTGGAGGAAATTAGGCAGATTAAGCCCTTACAGTCATGGTTGATCATCTGCTCCCCACATTCACGAATGGTTAAGAATACACCTGTTAGATTGATATCGATAACAGATTGGAACTGTTCTAATGACATCTTCCTTGTCACCTTACCGGTCTCACGGTCAGGAGACAGGAAAAGGCCATCCCTGATAATCCCGGCACACGGAACAACTAGGTTTATTGCGCCAAACTTGTCTATGGCCAATTTGGCAAGAGCTGCATTATCCTCTTCCTTGGTTACGTCACATACAATGGTGGCCACCTCACCACCCATGTCCTGGATCTCTTTCTCTACACGGGAAAGACCTTCCGGAACAACATCACCCAGAACAACCTTTCCTCCATTCTTTATCCAATACTTTGCTACGGATTCACCGATTCCGCTCCC
>DTYH01000036.1 GCA_012961955.1 Desulfobacterales bacterium
AGCGGAAATGGGCCCAGATCAAAGGCTGGCCTCAGATATACGGCCAGATAGCCATTCTTTTCGAGGACCGGCTATAATGAAATTTACACAAACGGGTGGACAGTCCTTTCTATTCTGATTCCGACCTTTCTTTCAACTTGTCTGAAAAACGAAGGCAGCCCCCCCTTTGGCTCTCAGAATATCCTCACCTATTCTTTTTCTTTAGCGCTGTTTAAAAGTACCTTTAATTCCTCCATAAAGTCGTTTATGTCTTTAAACTCCCGGTAGACCGACGCGAACCGGACATAGGCAACGGTATCCAATTCATGCAACCTTGCCATGACCATTTCTCCAACTACGGAGGTTGATATCTCTTTTTCTCCAATCTCCTGTAATTCGCGCTCCAAATCGTCCACAAGCTGTTCAATAGTATTGACGCTGACAGGACGTTTTTGACACGCCTTTTCTATCCCCATCAGGATTTTGTTCCGGTCAAATGGTTCACGTCGGCCATCTTTCTTGATCATAGTGATGGGCATTTCTTCGATCCGCTCATATGTAGTAAATCTGCGTGAACATGCCATACATTCCCTGCGCCTCCGAACTGCAAGACCTTCTCTGCTTATTCTAGAATCGATCACTTTGCTATCTATTTCTCCACAAAATGGACACTTCATTTACGTATACCCCTCTCCCTCGTCCCTCCCGGATCTCTTGCCGAGACATTCCAATAAAATATTTGCTTGTTTTAGCATATCCTTGCTCATTGGATCGGCATACCCCTCTTTGTACACAATCTTCTTGACACCAGCATTGATAAGCATCTTTGTGCATATGGAACAAGGCAGGTTAGTACAATAGAGGGTCGACCCCTTGATAGATACGCCGTGAAGGGCAGCCTGAATGATTGCGTTCTGCTCAGCATGAAGACCCCGACACAGCTCGTGCCGCTCCCCCGATGAAATCTTCTCCTTCTCTCTTAAACAGCCTATATCCAGACAGTGACGTAGCCCAGTAGGTGCACCATTATAACCCGTTGCAAGGATCCTTTTATCCTTTACCAGGATAGCTCCTACCTTACGACGCAAGCACGTAGAACGCTTGGATATCAGGGTTGCAATCTCCATAAAGTACTCTTCCCAGGCAGGCCTTGTCATATGTTGTGTCCAAAGGGCTTTTTCAACTGGATGGGAAACTTTTGGCAGAGCTCTAAGACCTTCTGTTTCACCGAACGTATTATTGTGTAATTCTGCGGATGGGACAAAACATCCACGATTAGCTCGGCAATAAGAGCCATCTCCGGTTCTTTCATGCCCCTGGTCGTCACAGACGGGGTACCGATTCGGATTCCGCTCGTCTCAGAAGGACTCCTCTGATCGAAAGGGATTAGGTTTTTGTTTACAATAATGCCAGCTTTATCAAGGGCGGTTTCTGCATCTCTCCCTGTAATATTCAGCCCCCTTAAGTCCAACATCATCAGGTGATTGTCAGTCCCGTCAGATACAAGGGGTATACCTGCCTGCATGAAGTTCTCTGCCATGGCCCTTGCATTTTTCACAACCTGATTCTGATACCTCTTAAAACCATCACTGAGGGCCTCCTTAAACGCTACAGCCTTGGCTGCAATAACATGCATCAAAGGTCCGCCCTGGATTCCAGGAAAGATTTCGCTATCGATCCTCTTTCCGTATTCTAGTTGAGCCAGGATCAATCCTCCTCGTGGGCCACGGAGGGTCTTATGCGTCGTGGATGTCACAAAATCTGCATGAGGAAAAGGGGATGGATGAAGACCTGTTGCTACCAGGCCGGCAATATGGGCCATGTCTACCATAAGATATGCGCCAACAGATCTGGCAATGCGTGAAAAGGCAGCAAAATCGATAATTCTGGGATAGGCGCTTGCTCCTGCAACAATTATTTTCGGCCGGTGCTTCTCGGCTAGCTCCCTCAGTTCTTCATAATCTATCCTTCCAGTCTCTTTGTTAACCCCGTACGAGACCCCTTTAAAGAATTTCCCGGAAAAGTTTACCCGGCTCCCGTGAGTTAGGTGACCTCCGTGGGCAAGGTTCATCCCTAAAATGGTATCACCCGGTTTTAAAAAAGCAAAGTATATCGCCATGTTGGCCTGGGAGCCTGAATGTGGTTGAACATTAACATAAGGTGCGTTAAAGAGTTTCTTCGCCCGCTCAATAGCCAGACTTTCTGCCATGTCTACATACTCACAACCTCCGTAGTAGCGACGACTCGGGTATCCCTCTGCATACTTATTGGTAAGGACACTTCCCTGCGCTGCCATCACGGCCAAACTAGTGATATTTTCTGAAGCGATTAGTTCCAGGTGCTGATCTTGCCGTTCAAATTCAAGCAGAATAGCCTCGGCGAGTTCAGGGTCTATCTTCTTAATGATACCAATATCCATTAAATCTTTGGTCTCTAACATTTGTAAAATATTGAGCGGATTTCAATGGTCAAGCGTCTATCTTTTGTAGGCGCAACCTATGACGACCCCCTTCAAAGGGAGTGGATAACCAGGTTTCTACTATCTTTATTGCCAGTTCGTCCCCCACGATCCTACCACCCATAACCAGAATATTGGAATCGTTATGGCGGCGACCCATGATAGCAGAAAAGAGATCGTTTGTGAGTGTAGCACGAACGCCTTCAAACCTATTGGCTACAATACTCATTCCAATACCGGTGCCGCAGATCAGAATCCCCCGCTGGTAGGTCCCGTCTGAAACCTTAGAAGCCACCTTTCGGCCATAATCTGGATAGTCCACTGATGCATCGCTATGGGTTCCTACATCTTCTATCTCAACACCACGGGAAATCAAAAACTTCTTCACCTTTTCCTTCATGGGGTAACCCGCATGGTCACTACCAATAATTATCTTCACAGTATTAACCTCCTGTGGTTGCAAGGAGGTTCACGGCGCATAAGGAAACCCTTATCTTCCGTCATATCTCCTTAATATCAGGGTAGCATTAGTCCCGCCAAACCCAAAAGAGTTGTTCATAGCCACCTCTACCTCCTGCTTGCGGGCTATATTTGGCACATAGTCAAGATCACACTCCGGGTCTGGATTCTCCAGATTGATAGTAGGAGGTATGATGCCGTGGTAGATCGTAAGTGCTGAAAAGATCGTCTCCACCCCCCCTGCCGCTCCCAGCATATGGCCTGTCATAGACTTGGTGGAACTGACAGGTATTCGGTGGCTCCTTTTACCAAAAACGGTCTTTATAGCCTGTGTTTCATATATGTCGTTGAGCTGGGTAGAAGTGCCGTGGGCATTTATATAATCCACGTCCTCTGGATTGATGCCAGCATGTTCCAGGGCCGCCTTCATACACCGGGCTGCCCCCTCACCGTCAGGGGCCGGGGCAGTAATATGATAGGCATCACCACTCATCCCGTATCCAATGATCTCAGCATATATTTTAGCTCCCCGGGATAGGGCCCCCTCAAGCGTCTCAAGAATCAGGATACCACTCCCCTCTGCCATTACAAAACCGTCCCTCTCCCGATCAAAAGGCCGCGAGGCACGTTGTGGTTCATCGTTCCGGGTAGAAAGGGCTTTCATGGCATTAAAACCTGCTACTCCCAGAGGGGTGATTACCGACTCTACTCCGCCTGTAATCATGGCATCCGCTGCCCCCCGTTTGATTATCTCAACCGATTCTCCAATAGCATGTGTCCCTGCCGCACAGGCTGTTACTACTGCATTATTCGGCCCTTTAGCTCCCAGATATATCGATATTTGTCCAGGAGCCATATTGGCTATCAACATAGGAACAAAGAACGGACTGATCCTTTTTGGTCCCTGCTCCTCTAAAACTGTATGGTATTTTTCTAAGGTTCTTAGCCCTCCCATGCCGCAGCCCGTGAGGACACCTACGCGGTCTGCATTCGATTTATCAATCGTTAGCCCGGAATCCTTTAGAGCCATCTGTGCTGCCGCAACTGCGTAACAGATGAATAGATCCATCCGACGTGCTTCTTTCTTCGGAATATAGTCCTCCACGCGAAAGTTCTTAACTTCACCTGCAATCTTTGTCTCTAGATTAGAGGCATCAAATCTGGAAATCTCTGCAATCCCGGACTTCCCCTGACACACGGCATTCCAATTCTCTTCTAATCCTATCCCCAGTGGGGTAATCAAACCCATGCCGGTTATGACAACCCTACGAGCCAAAAAAAACCCCCTTTTATCTACAAACTTAGATCCAATTGTTAGATATAGTGTCCATCAATAAACTAATCTCCCCCTCCCCTCCTTGCCTCTAACCTGTACGGTCTGTAAGCCCTCCTTGACGTAAGCCAAAGGCTGGCAGGCCAAGGGATTTATGGTATTTACGGATGAACACCAGATGTTATACACACAAATAATAATCACGAATGGGCGTTGATATAATCGATTGCATCCTGTACGGTCCTCAGCTTTTCTGCTTCCTCGTCAGATATCTCTATATCGAATGCCTCCTCCATGGCCATAACAAGTTCTACTAAATCCAAAGAATCAGCACCCAGGTCATCTACAAATGACGCTTCAGGTACGATCTCATCAGCATCAACGTCTAATTGTTCCGCAATAATCTTTTTTACCCTCTCTTCTACCGACACAATTACACCTCCTGTTTGGCCTGTTATTGTTTGTGGTGAACTGTCACTCGTCTTTACCTGATTGGGATACAAAAAAACATTGTACACTTTGACGGGTTCGTAAAAAGCCATTTTGCCGACAACGTTGAGCAATTATGGAAGAAGATCCACAAGGAACACGGCGTCAAAAACCTCAAACTGTTTGAGGACGTCAGCCCGACGAATTCTGAATCCCAAAATTGCTCACGGAGAGAGCAAAACCAGAGTTTTTAGGAGACCGTCAACACTTTAGCTATTTGAAAAAGTGTACCCATATGGCTATTTGTAACCATGTGCCGACCACGGATATACTTTTCTAACAGACTTCCAGCCCGATGGCCTAACAGGCTGAAGGGCCAGTCTTGAAGTGCTATAGCAAGCAGCGTTGTGTTAAAAGCTACCTCCATTTGACAAAGCCAGTACATTACACGGCCTAAATCTTTCAAAGTCCGACATATCAAGAGTTATCTACATGTACATCCCACCGTTTACATGAATTACCTGACCGGTAATATATCCAGCTTCTGGAGAAGCCAGAAAAGCCACCACTGAAGCAACATCCTCTGGTTGACCGCTCCGTCCCAGTGGAATCTGAGCAAGCATTCCTTCCTTAACTTTTTTTGGAAGCGCAGCAGTCATATCCGTATCGATAAAACCTGGCGCCACCGCATTCACCGTAATACCTCTTGGAGCCAGTTCTTTGGCCGCAGCCTTTGTCAGACCAATCAATCCGGCCTTGGAGGCGGCATAATTGGCCTGACCCACGTTTCCCATCACGCCAACTACTGAGGCCATGTTGACGATCCGTCCGCTCCTCTGTCTGATCATAATCTTTGCCGCAGCCTGTGTACAATTAAAGACTCCTTTGAGATTTACGTCGATCACACGGTCCCAATCTGTTTCCTTCATCCGCACAAGGAGCGTATCCATAGTGATCCCGGCATTGTTTACCAGAACGTCTACACGCCCGAATTGCTCCATGACTTCCTTAAAAAAGTCCTGGACTTCATCAAGCGAGGCCACGTTTACCCGGCTTGCTCTTGCATTCCCACCCATATCTCTGATAAGCCCTACCGTCTCATTTGCAGCCTTATCGTCAGAGTCATAATGGTTAAAATATATTTGGGTATCTGGCCTGGCAAACTTCACCCCTATCGCACGGCCAATCCCCTTTGAACCGCCTGTTATTACAACCACTTGAAAATCCTTATCCTTCATTTTTGCCTCAGAATACTCTTTACCATTTTCTATTGGAGTTGTTTTCTTGTAACTGTTCCTTTATAACCTCCCCCCATCCAGTTGCGTCTAACTTGATACGGCATATGGCGGCAGGTCAAACTGCCACACTGTGTCTAATATTTTCCGAGATCTCTGCGTAACCACTTTCCACGACATTATGAGCTTTTTTGGGCACCCATCCGGACGAAGTGAATGGGCCCACGGAAGCGGGCAAATCCTGAAATGTTTGAGGCCACAAGGCCGAGTTTTCAGAATCTAGTGGCAAGCCAATGGATGCGTCAAAAAGCTCATAGGAACGAACGGAAAGGGAATTGTACAAAGGTCTCTCTCCAATGCTCAACTCCATGAGCCGACCCCCTGGCCGAATGACTTTTGCCCTGCTGCTCAAAAGAAGAACATCCGCCTTGCCAGCGATAAATTGCATAAGACCGTACCGTTAATCTAATTTTCGCCTTCGAGACGCTTGATAAGGGCCGGAATTACCTCGAAGAGATCCCCCTCAATACCGTAAGTGGCAATGTCGAATATGGGGGCGTGACGGTCTTTGTTGACAGCTACAATAATGTCTGATGACTCCATTCCCACCACATGTTGTAATGCCCCGGAGATGCCAAAGGCCATGTATAGCCGTGGGTTAACTATCTTACCTGTTTGACCCACCTGATGTCGATACGGTATCCATTCTGCGTCCACAGCCGCTCTTGATGCCCCTACAGCTCCTCCAAGGAGCTTTGCCAATCTTTGCAATAATTCAAAGTTCTTCCCTTCTTTTAATCCACGTCCACCAGAGACTACAATCCTGGCATCAGCCAGGTAGTCAGATTCGCCACCTTCAGAGTTGTGCTCAACCAACTCGGTACGTCTTGGAATCCTTTCCACCTCTATATTTAATGATACGACTTCACCCCGGGCATTCGGATTAAAAGCAGGCTTTTTCAGCACATTAGAGCGAACGGTAGCCATTTGTGGACGACGGTGAGGGCAGATAATGGTAGCCATAATCTGCTCTCCATAAGCAGGACGGGTCTGAAGAAGGAGCCGGTTCTCAGGATCTATTTCCAGGCCTGTACAATCTGCTGTAAGACCCGTTTCCAGTATTGTCGCCACCCCTGGAATCAAGGAACGACCCAGTGATGTCGCACCAGCCAATACTATTTCAGGCTTATACTTTCGAATCAGATCGACCAGAATATTGATATAAATGTCTTCATTGAACGTGGCGCAAAGGGGATGGTCTACATAGTAGACCGTGTCGGCCCCGTACCCAGGTAAGGCTTCAACCTCCTTCTGCATGTCCGTCCCGATCACTATCGCACTCAGAGATTCTCCAAGGTTATCAGCCAATTCACGTCCCTTACCCAGTAATTGATAAACCACAGCGGGAAATCGGCCGCTTCGCTGTTCAGCAAAAATCCAGACTCCTCGGTACTGGTCAAGATCGTGGATCGAAACAGGCTCGGCTTCTGTCTCAATGATAATAGCTTGTTGCTTCGCAAACATCCTCGCACGCTCCACAATAAAGGCAGCCCTCACCAATAACCGCCTTTTGATCTACTAGCCTGATAATATCGGCTGGGCACACATCTATAAATGTTCCGCAGCCTGTACATTTATCATCGTCGACCCTGATCATCTCTTCCTTATAGCTACCCGATAATCTTATGTGTTCGCAAGCGATCCAGCAACTTTTCCACCTGTTCCTCGACTGACCCTTCTATCCATTCAAGCTTCCTTTTCCTCTGAGGCTTAAACACATTTATGACACGGGTAGCAGAGCCGTTCAGCCCGAGTCTCTTTATGTCCGCCCCTATGTCCTTTGCGCTGTATATAGGAATCCTTGTCTTACTTGCCCTTAATTTGTGTCTCAGAGAAGGCACTCTCGGCTCGTTGATCTCCTTCACCACGGTGAATAGGGCAGGGAGATTAAGGTCTATGGTCTCATATCCATCGTCCATTATCCGTTCGACACGGATTTTCTTACTATTAAGATGAACTATCTTGCGTACGTAGGTAACATAGGGAATGTTCAATCGAATAGCCAGCCCAGGGCCTACTTGGGCTGTGTCACTGTCTATGGTTTGCTTGCCACACAGAATAATGTCTACGTCCCCGATCTTTCTTATTCCCATAGCTAAGGTATATGACGTAGCCAGGGTATCTGCCCCTGCAAAGGCCTTATCGCTAAGGAGGATGGCATCGTCAACACCGTACGATAGGGCTTCCCTTAGAGCCTCTTCTGCCTGTGGAGGCCCCATAGTCAAGACTGTTACCTTACCTCCATACCTCTCTTTTAATCGAAGTCCTTCTTCGATTGCGTACATATCAAAGGGGTTGATGATAGATTCCACCCCTTCCCGAATCAGGGTATGAGTCTTTGGATCGAGCTTTACATCCTTAGGATATGGGACCTGCTTTATACAGACCACTATGTTCATGGTTTGCTACTTTCTCCTTACCTTATATTCCCGATTGAGTGCTTGGCCAATGATGTTCCGTTGTATCTGATTTGTTCCTTCATAGATCTGAAGAATCTTGGCATCCCGCATCATCTTCTCTGCAGGATAATCTCTCATATACCCGTATCCCCCAAGTATCTGAACTGCGTCTGTCGTGACCTTCATAGCCATATCTGAGGAAAACATCTTGGCCATCGCTGACTCTTTGGAAGCATCTTTTGGCTTACTGTCAACAAACTTCGCTGCGGCATACACAAGAGCCCTTGCTGCCTCAATATTGGTTGCCATATCCGCCAGCATATGCTGGATGGCCTGAAAAGATATGATAGGTTTGCCAAACTGGACCCTTTCTTTGGCATATGTGACTGCAAGATCAAGAGCGCCCTGGGCGAGCCCAACGGCTAATGCCCCTATTCCTGGTCTTGATATGTCAAAGACCTTCATTGCAATGACGAACCCCATCCCCTCTCTTCTGATCAATCGTTCTTTTGGGATCCGGCATTCATCGAATATCACTTCACGGGTCGCTGAGGATCGAATCCCCATCTTTTTCTCCTTCTTCCCAAAGCTGAATCCAGGATCTCCTTTCTCCACAATAAATGCGCTGGCCCCTCTTGCACCCTTCTTTCGATCGGTAATCGCAATTACAGTATATATCTCCGCTTCCCCACCATTTGTAATCCATTGTTTTGTGCCGTTGAGCACATAGTGATCACCGTCAGGCGCTGCCGTTGTTAAGATAGACCCAGCATCACTTCCGGCATTTGCTTCGGTGATGGCAAAAGCACCAAGTCGTTTTCCGCTGGCGATTTCAGGGAGGTATTTCTGTTTCTGTTCTTCACTCCCGAAGAGGAGAATTGGGTAAGCACCTAGACCACTCGCAGCATAAGTAGTAGTGACCCCAATGCATACCCGGGCAAGCTCTTCGATGGCCAGGCAGTACTCGAAGCAACCACCACCAAGACCACCATATTCTTCCGGAATACAGATTCCGAAAAGATCAGCCTGTGCTAGGTCTTTCATCAATTCCCAAGGGAATGTCTCCTCTTCATCTAGCTTGGCCCGTACAGGGAGTATCCGTTCCTCTGCTACCTGACGGGCAAGGTCTTTAATCATTATCTGTTCCTCAGTTAAAAAGTAATCCATGGTACCACCTAATTTTTTGAAGGGTACTAATTACGGCTATACTCCTCTACTTCGATAACCTTACGTCCTTTATATGTGCCACACCTTGGACAGACATGATGCGGAAGCCTTGGTTCATTACATTTTTGACAGAGAGAAAGGTTTGGCGGGATTGCTTTTTTATGTGCTCGACGTTTTCCTCTCTTTGATTTAGACACTTTTCGTTTAGGTACTGCCATGAAGAGTCTCCTTGTGTTTTTGAGTAATATTTTAAATAGATTAACGCAGGTCAACAAAATTTATGGAGTTTATGAGTTTTACTTGTTTATTATCAATTCACTATTTTGTCAAGTAATTTAATAAGTAATTTTTTTTACATTGTTACTTCTTGACTTTTATGTGTTTGGTTTTTATATTCTTTTTTAAACCTTCACTGAGCATTATGCGTGGTCATGAGTTGTAACTAAAGGAGTATATCGTGGATATACCTGTACAAAAGACGGAATTTACGGATTTACCCTTGTTTAAGAGAGGAAAGGTCCGGGATATTTATGATTTAGGAGATACTCTTCTAATCGTGGCTACTGATCGCATTTCTGCATTCGATGTGATTATGCGTGACCCTGTCCCAGGGAAGGGGCGCATTTTGACTCAAATATCAAATTTCTGGTTTAAGATGATGGAGTCCCTGATTCCCAACCATCTATTGACCACGGAAGTTGATGAATATCCCCGAGTCTGTAGACAGTATAGGGATATACTTGAAGGCCGAAGCATGCTGGTCAAAAAAGCAGAAGCACTTCCCGTAGAATGTATCATTAGGGGCTACATAGCCGGTTCAGGCTGGAACGCTTACGTGAAAACGGGGAGTGTTTGTGGTATTCCATTACCGAAAGGATTATTAGAGGCAGATCGTCTGCCGAGCCCGATCTTTACCCCTTCCACCAAGTCAGAGGTAGGAGACCATGATATCAATATAACTTATGAAGAACTAAAAGGTATGATAGGAGAAGAAGTCTCCGAAAGGCTTAAGGAGGTAAGTCTGAGCATATATCAGAAAGGTATGGAATACGCTGATTTGAAGGGAATCATCATTGCAGATACTAAATTTGAATTTGGAATGGTTAACGATGAACTGATCCTTATAGATGAAGTCCTTACGCCCGACTCCTCGCGCTTTTGGCCGAAGGAAAGTTATCTCCCCGGAAGACCACAAGATAGCTTCGATAAACAGTACCTCAGGGATTATCTTATCTCTATTGGATGGGATATGAGACCTCCGGCGCCCGAACTCCCGCAAGAAGTAATAGAAAACACAAGAAAAAAATACTTAGAAGCCCTGAAGAGACTAACAGGGGGACAATAAGGCGGTGTGATTGGCGCTTCAAAAAATGAACTTCGAATCACGTACCGTTTCAATTAACGAGATCGATACCCAGGATTCCAGATATCAGCTTTCCCTCCACATAGACACCCATACAATAATAGAATCCATAAAGGCTGTTGGTCTTATTAACCCCCCTGTAATAGTGAAACGGGATGATGACCACTACTCTATTGTTTGCGGATTTCGTCGAGTTATGGCCTGCAAGGCCTTAGGATGGGACGAGATTCCTGTATGCATTCCCCCGAGAAGACCGACCGATCTTGATTGTCTGAAGCTTGCTATTTTAGACAACCGCTCCCATCGTCCTTTAAACTTGATTGAGCAATCCAGAGCCATTAAGAAGCTTTCACCCTTTTTTCCTCCCCAGGAACGCTTCAGTAAGATCACATTCCTTCTTGGTCTACCAGAGAACGAGAAGGTCTTTAAAAAGATAGAATCACTTTGCCAACTATCCGAGTCTGCAAAGTTAGGCATCCTTGAAAACACGCTGTCTCTTGAGGCAGGTGTTGAACTAGTAGAATTAGAGCCCGAGGAACAGGATTGTTTTGCTTTCCTTTTCAGAACCCTGAAATTTAGCCAGAACAAACAAAAGGAACTTATAACCTTTGTTAAAGAGATTGCTATCCGGGAATCGGTTGGTATTAAGGAAGTCATTAATTCGGAGGAAATAAGGGGGATCATTGACCGAAGTGATATAAATCGAAATCAAAAGGCAAAAGAGATAAGAGCTTATTTGCGACGTCGTCGTTTTCCTTCCCTTACCAAAGCTGAAGCAAAATTTTTTGAGGATCTAAAATCTTTGAGATTGGGTCCACATATACGTTTGGTGCCTCCACCTTATTTTGAAGGTACTACGTATAACATCACGATTACTTTTAAAGATATCACAGAGCTTGAGCAATGTAAATCAGAGTTCGATGCTATGTGTCAGAATCCTGTCCTGAAAAGGATACTAAGTTGATGTCGGTTCACATTTCCAGGATATACGTTGATCAGGGCATAACACATTTGCCGGAGACCAGAGCGATTCTGGACCGTCTGAAGCACGTCCCTTGCACGGTCGTATTTGATTACAAGGTCGTACAGGACGAAGTGTTGCGAGGAGACGATCCCGTAACCGAAGGGAAGCGAGTACTCTTTTTGACCAGAAACAAAGGTGCTTTTTTAAAAGACTGTCCTGGAACCAAATACTATAATTGTTGCGGCTATAAAATACTCCATATAGGGACATACTGCTATATGGACTGTTCATACTGTATTCTTCAGACCTATTTTAACCCTCCTGTCTTGCAATATTTTATGAACCAGGAAGATCTTTTACATGATCTGGATCGTATTTTGGTCTCCAAGCAAGGCCCAATCTATAGGATCGGGACGGGGGAGTTCACGGATAGCCTGATCTGGGAACCATGGACAGACATTTCTATGAGAATAGTCCCTTATTTTGCAGCGCAAGAGCGTGCTGTTTTGGAACTAAAGAGTAAGACAGTCCACATAAAGAATCTTAAGTACTTGAGACATAATTCCAAGACAATTGTTGCTTTTTCTATTAATACCCCAGCTATAATCAAAAGTGAAGAACGTTATACCGCAAGCTTGAAATCTCGGATAGGTGCCGCGGCTATGTGTGAAGAGTGGGGATATCCCCTTGCCTTCCATTTTGATCCTTTAATCCTCTACGATGGTTGTGAACCTGATTATAGAGAGGTCATAAGATATATGTTCAAAAGGGTTTCGGCAGAGAATATTGTCTGGATCAGCCTCGGTACTTTTCGTTTCATGCCACCCCTAAAGCGGATTATACAACAGAGGTTTCCAGGCTCAAAGATCATTTACGGAGAGTTTATCCCGGGATTGGATAATAAGATGCGTTATTTCAAACCATTACGTATTGATCTGTACAAAAAAATAGTGGAATGGATAAGAGAGGTAGCCCCTGATGTCCTCTTGTATTTTTGCATGGAGGATGACGATGTCTGGCACACGGTAATGGGTCATGTCCCGGAGGAAAAGGGTGGATTGCCTCAAATGTTAGACGAAGCGGCTATAAGACATTGTAGGTTAACAAGGACGGTTTCGTAAAAAGTCTAAAAATTTCGCTCTCTTCGTGAGTAATTTTGGGATTCAGAATTCACCTGGCTAAATTTGAAAAACTCGGGCCTGCGCCCTCAAGCAGTCTGAAATCTTCAACGCCGGGCTGATTCTGAATCTTCTTCCAAAATTGCTCAATGTCGTTCGCAAAATGACTTTTTACGAAACCATCAAGAATAGATAAATAATAAAAACGCCCAGATTTCAAACTTCCTAACATCTTAGCCTATTTTTGAAAATAAGGCTCGGTGAACCAAAAGATAAACGATTTGAACCTGTTGACCTTGATGAGCGAGTCCTCAAATCGCCTGGAGGAAACCCCCGATAGTCATATAGCCATCTCGGGTGACTAGTCTCCTCTTTTAGTGAATTACGGGGCCAGACTTAGATTTATCGAAGTAGCTGTTCAGGGGGTAGGACTTTTCTTGAAACGAGCTGGCAGAAGCCTTTAGTTTTTCCGGGAGTTAGCAATGGGGGAACCACAGCCACCGGAGTGAAGCGAAGGTGGAATGTAGACGGGGCAGACCATCCCCTCCCGCTCTCAACTAGCTGAAAAAACAAAGGTTGGAGGCATCGGAGTGTAAACCCTCTCAGAAAATCAACGTCCCTCCAGTCTTGAACCAGGTGTTACGCAATTCATATTAGGAAAGGTTCGTGTTTAAAGATTGACCATGATTTTCTAACGGGGAAAAGAAAATGCTTTGGCCCGTGAAGAGTTACTTATCAAGAAGCGTTTTAGACAAAGTGAGAACGGATTTTTCTTTGTGCAGCAACCTGAAGACATAAGGCTGATTCTGGTCGATTCCCAGATTTTTGATAAACGAACATGGAAAAAACGCACGTACGTATATCTGACAAGATAAAAGATCCCTCTTCTCTCAGGTTAGAGCTTCAGGGACTTAAGAAGGACAACAAGAAGATAGTCTTTACAAATGGATGTTTTGATATCCTCCATCTAGGCCACGTGAGGTATTTAGAAGCAGCTAAAGCCGAGGGTGATATACTCGTCGTGGGAGTCAATTCGGATCATTCTGTAAGGTGTATAAAAGGCCCAGGAAGACCTATTCTTCCGCAGGATCAGCGTACACATGTCCTGGCTGCGCTGGCCTCTGTGGATTTTGTGACTATATTTGATGAGCCTGATCCACTAAACCTTATCGAATCTTTAAGACCTGATGTCCTGGTGAAAGGGGCAGACTGGGATGAAAATGAGATTGTTGGTCGCGACATTGTAGAGGCTGATGGAGGTCGGGTTGTACGAATCCCCTTGGTCAAGGGGGTATCCACTACTGGAATTGTGAAAAGGATCTTAAATGTATACAAAATAACGTAATAACTGAAAAAAACGTAACCCCCCGATATAACAGGGGCACCCTCAGAGAAGAGATCCACAGGTAATTAAATGTAAATCTGTTTATTGAAAGGCAAGCGGAAATAAAGATAATACGCCTATCTCTTAAATATAGAAAACAGTAATGTCAGTATGATACTGACAATGATACAGGTTGTTATTGGAAAATAGAATTGGAAATGTTCTTTTTGGATGTATATATCTCCTGGGAGTTTTCCAAGCCACGGGATTCTAGGAGCTAAACTAAGGATAAGCCCGATCCCTGTGATTATAAGACCTACGACGATTAGAAGTCTTCCCATAGGAAAAAAATTATAGAAAACCAATTCACGATGCTCTCGTAAAAAGTCTTTTATGAACAAGATGGACTTTTTGTGAAACCATCATTTGATACCTTGCATCGATTAATCATTTTTCGATAATATATATTATACCTTGAATGAGTCTTGTCAATGTCCTAAATCAAGCAAAAAAATGATCTGCCGACAAGAGAAAAGTGCTATCTTTTATCAATTTGCCAAACTTGCTTCATTTCCGTGTATACCGCATGCTGTTTTTACCAGAACCGGGGGAAGGAGTAAAGGCCCGTTTGAGAGCATGAATGTAAGTTATGAGGTGGGAGATATGGAACAGAATGTGGATGAAAACCGAGCCTTGCTATGTGCCATAATGAAGATACCACGAATCGTATCTCTCAAACAGACTCATGGAGATAAGGTAATCGTTCTTTCGGACGGACTCCTTCCAGACGATAAGCATAGAAAGGGTGTCTGTGAGGGAGATGCCTTGATCACTAATAGAAAAGGTGTTCTCCTATTGGTAAAAATAGCAGATTGTCAGTCCGTTTTTATTTACGATCCGGATCGGCAAGTAATAGCAAATATTCATTCAGGATGGCGTGGGAGCGTAAAAAACATTATTAGGAATACAGTACAGACTATGACCAAGGTATTTGGTTGCCAGACCGAGAATATGGTAGCAGGGATCGGTCCATCACTTGGTCCTTGCTGCGCTGAGTTTGTCAACTTTCGCTCAGAGATACCAGAAAGATATTGGAAATACGAGGTCGCACCGAACTACTTCGATCTCTGGTCCATAAGCGTGGATCAGCTGAAAGAAGCAGGTCTATTATCCGAAAACATTTCCGTATGTGGAATATGCACACGATGCAACACAAAACTTTTCTATTCCTATCGCGGTGAAGGCGTGACAGGACGTTTTGGAGCGGTTATCGGGATCAAGGAAGATGGAATTTGAGGTATATGTAGCCCAGTAATAGGGGGTAACCACATGCGAGATGAACCCCGCGCCCAGTTCAGTATAGGATCTGAGAGAGGATGATAGGAGGTAAAGGACAGGAGTCGTGATAAGGAAGGGAGGGTCATACATTGGCCGAAGGCTTTCAGGGTAGTGGCAGGAACTACAAATTTTGGCAAAAGAGGGGGGAAGTATTGTGGAATAAAAGTCTTGGAGAATCCTGTTTCAGGATGGGCATCCTTTTCGATTCATCGATTCCGACTCCTTGGCCAGGGCAGTTTGTCATGGTTCAGACCTCAGACTATCCTACCCCTCTTTTAAGAAGGCCATTTTCTATACATAATTTAATTGAAAAGGAGAGTAGTGTTTTTGGGTTTGAGATACTATATAAGGTCACCGGGCAAGGCACCTCTATTCTGTCTGGAAAAAGTTGCGGGGAGTTCTTGAATGTCTTGGGTCCTTTGGGAAAGGGTTTCTCTTATTCCACTACCTATCGAAACATCTTTATGGTAGCCGGGGGGATCGGTGTGGCACCTCTTTACTTTCTCTCAAAAACCCTAGAGAGATTGACAGGATCAGATAAAATTAGTTTAAGAATCCTTATAGGCGGAAAAACAGCAAGGGACATCCTTTGCGCTGAGGAACTCCAGAGTTTGGGAGCAGATGTTTACATCACTACAGAAGATGGGAGTCTAGGTTCAAAGGGCCTGGTTACCCAGTCCTTTCAGGAGGCAGTAGAGAATAAGGGTAGGGCCGATATTGTTTATGCCTGCGGACCAAAACCGCTGCTTAAAGAAGTCTCCCGTATAGCCAGCTTAAGAGGGATTAGATG
>DTYH01000037.1 GCA_012961955.1 Desulfobacterales bacterium
ACCAAATTTTATATATATGGGTACAGAAATCAAAAATGCCATTGGAAAAACTAAAGGTTTCCGCCAAGTTGTTTCAAGAAAAGCTTCCCCCTGTGAACAGTTACGTTACACGCTTTTA
Source organism: Desulfobacterales bacterium (assembly GCA_012961955.1). GTDB lineage: Bacteria > Desulfobacterota > Desulfobacteria > Desulfobacterales > DTYH01 > DTYH01. The sequence goes on from DTYH01000037.1 coordinate 119, forward strand.
GTCTATCCGTAACAATGAAGATCTGTATGTTAGCCACTTCATTTCCAAGATTTAAGCGGGATACTGCGGGCATATTCATTTACAATCTTTCACAACGATTATCAGATAAGCAAGGGATAAAGATTGAGATCATATCCCCCCACGATTACGGCTCTGAATCCTCTGAATGCTGGGGCAAGATCAGAATACACAGATTCCCGTACTTTTATCCTCTCAGATATCAGAGGTTGTGCTATGGAGCGGGCATACTTCAAAACATGAAAAGCAACATCCTGGCTACCATTCAATTGCCCTCGTTTATCCTTGCTGACATACTCTATTCGTTACACATAATTAAAAAGGGAAATTTTGACATAGTCCATGCCCATTGGTCATTACCTCAGGGACTGGTGGGAATCCTTTGCAAGATGATCTTCAAAGTTCCGTGCATTACTACCATTCATGGTTCAGACATCTATGGATTGAAATCACCGCTGTTAACATGGTTGAACTCAATGGTCATCAAGCATTCCGATGTGTGTACAGCAAACAGCAAGGCTACTGCAGGAGAGGCTCGAGAGATATCCGGAAGGAAGGATATAGAGATTATCCCGATGGGGGTGGGCGATACTTTCCTGTTTGAGAAGCCTCTTGATCCGGAGGTCATAAAGGGTATAAGAGCCCAGCTGGGATTAGATGGAAGGGTTGTCTTGTTTGTGGGAAGGCTAATCGACCTGAAAGGAGTGGACTATCTGATTAAGGCTATTCCTAGTGTTCTTAACAGGTGCCCTGACACAAAAGTTCTACTGGTGGGTTCCGGCCCCAGGAAAGATTATCTCATGAACCTGTCTAATGAATTATGCCTTAGAAACAGAGTGATGTTTGTTGATAAGGTCTCGCAGGAGGAATTATTAAAATTCTATTCCATCGCCACTATCTTTGTCCTTCCCTCCATAGTTAATGATAAAGGAGAAACAGAAGGTTTTGGTGTGGTATTACTTGAAGCCATGGCTTCAAGGGTACCTGTAGTCGGAACTAATGTTGGCGGAATCCCGGACATCATCAGCGACGGCAAGACCGGGTTGCTTGCGAGGCAAAAAGATCCTGACGACCTGGCAGATAAAATCACTAGGCTATTGACCGACGACAATATAAGAAGGAGGGTAGTAGAAAATGGGTTTAGGTATGTAAAAGAGAATTTTTCATGCGAGGTGGTAGCAGAGAGGTTTATGGAGATATATCAAGAAGTAACGCTTCGTAAGTCTCCTAAATTGGTAAAGTAGAAGGATTCGAGGATTCAAGTGAAATGCTTAGGAGCTACAAGGAGCTAAAGGTCCTGCAGAAGTCTTATCAACAAGGTCTAATTTTCCTCTCTCCGTGAGCAAAATAACTTATTCCGAAACCATCATGTTTAGGGTGTTAGAAAATAACAAAGGGATTTCCCAAAGAAGAACGACATACTCTACTATCACAGATAAGAAGGGCAGCAATATCCATCCCAACCAATATCAAGGGGTTCAGAAGAATATATCAGAGGCAGAAAGGCTCCTTACGGCACTTCTATGATTCCTAGACGACAAACCCTTTAATCCTGGAATCCTCAAATACTTTGTTACCGACTAAATGGGAGAGAAACTCAATATAACAAAATCGGGAGAAGTCTTTCGTGGAATCGTATAGGAACAAAGTCTTGCAAGCCGCCAAGTTTATTCAAGAACGAATCAAGATCGCTCCGAGTATTGGGTTTGTGATGGGTACCGGGCTGAGTGAAATGGCCGACGTTATCGAAATATCAGAAAAAATCGATTATCAGGATATCCCTTATTTCCCTGTTTCTACTGTACAAACACATAGAGGTCGTCTGATATTTGGGATCATAAGTGGACGTAATGTGGTGGCCATGCAGGGCCGGGTCCATTTTTATGAAGGGTATCATATGAGGGATGTCACATTTCCTATAAGGGTTATGCAGACCCTTGGTGTGAGTGTCCTGATCATCACCAACGCAGCAGGTGGCATAAACCCTCTATTTTCCACTGGGGACATCATGCTCATTGCAGACCATATCAATCTGATGGGAACAAACCCCCTGATCGGCCCAAATGAGGATACCTGGGGGCCTCGCTTTCCTGATATGTCTCAGGCATACGACGGGGGTCTGATGGCGCTTGCCGAAAAGGTAGCGCTTGAGCAAAAGATTCGTCTCCAAAAGGGAGTCTATGTAGCACTCCCAGGACCCTCACTGGAGACCGGAGCAGAGATCCGGTTCTTAAAGACCATTGGTGCTGATGCAGTAGGTCTTTCGACTGTCCCTGAAGTAATCGTTGCGGTACATGCGAGAATGAGGGTTTTAGGTTTTTCCATAATTACCAATATGAACCTCGCAGATAATCTAACCCCCTCGTTAGAAGATGACATCATTGCAGTTGCACAAAGGACAGCACCTAAGTTAAAGTCGATCGTAGCAGGCGTGATTGGAAATTTAGAGAAAGGCGAAGGCCTCTGACACTGTCAGTGGTCGGTTTGAGTTAACTCACCACTGATAACTGAGACTAACCGATTAGTCGGAAGCAGCCAAATAGATACGAAAGGGGAGTGCCAAGTGAAACCGATAGACCTCCTGATCGGAAACGGCATTCTTTTGACCATGGATCACGAGCAAAGCATTATCGAAAAAGGAGCCGTGGGTATATCTGGAACAGACATCATTGATGTAGGCTCGCATGAGGAACTTCTCTCCTTGTACGAAGCAAAGAAATATATTGATGCCCGGGGCGGTATAATCATGCCCGGACTTATTAACGCGCATACGCATGCTGGAATGTCTCTATTTCGCGGGCTGGCAGACGATCTTCCACTGCTAACTTGGCTCAACGAATATATCTTCACTGCAGAGAGAAAGCTTACTTTCGACATGGTTTTTAAAGGTACTCTCCTTGCCTGTGCAGAAATGATCCTTTCGGGGACGACCACCTTCTGTGACATGTACCTGTTTGAGGACGCAGTGGCCCAAGCTGCAAAGAAGTCTGGAATGAGGGCTATTGTAGGTGAGGTTATCTATGACTTCCCCTCTCCCAATTATGGTCCATTAGAAAAGGGATTTGCCTACACAGAGGTACTGATCAAAAAGTGGCAGGATGATCCCCTTATCACTATTGCTGTTGAGCCTCATTCCCCTTATCTGTGTTCCCCTGAACTACTTATAAGGGCCCACGACCTGGCTGAGCGATTCGGATCGCTCTTGATAATCCATCTTTCTGAAACAGATAAGGAGGTGCGGCAGATCAAGGAACGGTATGGTCTAACTCCGGTGGGACATCTGGGAGACCTGGGGGTGCTCGGTCCCAATCTCGTTGCCGTCCACTGCGTGGCTCTGACAGACAACGACATCGATCTCCTGAAACAGTTTAATGTCAAGGTGGCCCATAACCCGGAAAGTAACATGAAACTCGCATCTGGTATTGCGCCCCTCCCGGAGCTCCTGAAACGTGGTGTCACAGTAGGACTTGGAACTGACGGGTGTGCGAGCAACAATAACCTAGACCTTTTTCAGGAGATGGATACGGCGGCTAAACTTCATAAGGTAAATACACTAGATCCCACAGTTGTAGACGCTGAAACAGTAGTCAGGATGGCTACGATTGACGCAGCACGTGTCCTGGGACTGGAAGACACGATTGGATCTATTAAACCCGGCAAGAAGGGAGACATTATTGTAATCGACATCATTCGTCCACATCTCGTTCCGCTTTATAACCCGTACTCCCATTTAGTATATTCTGTCACAGGAAGTGATGTGGTTACATCCGTAATCAACGGTCGGGTGGTAATGGAGGATCGAGTACTTACCACCCTTGATTTGGAAAAGGTTATGTCTGATGTGAATAAGATCGCTAAGGAAATCAAACGATCGTAACAATCTAGCCCTTTAAAAAGATTAACTAATTAGGCTTTTTTCCAAGTGAGCTGGTAAGGTATAAGGATTCAAGCGGTCAAGGATTCGAGTGAAATATCTTATAATTACAAAACATATCGGTTCTTTATAGGTTACGGCTCAAATTGTAAATTATATACACAAAAGAAAAACAACCACTTAACCCCTTGAATCCTGGAATCCTTGAATCCTTTGTTGCTAGCTAGACGGGAGAATAACCACTGATCAAAACTTTTTTCGAGGATCCAAAGTCTTGCAAATGATGGAAAAAGAGAAACACGACCTTCTGATCTTTAACGGTACTATCCTTACCCTAAACTCAAACTACGATATTATTGAAGATGGGATTGTTGGTATCACAAACGGGGTGCTAAAACGGATAGAAGCAAGGAATAAAGATAAGGAACTTCCAAAATCCCAGCAAGTCCTTGACGCATCAGGCGGAATAATCATGCCTGGGATTATTAATACCCACACTCATGCACCCATGACCTTATTTCGCGGGTTGGCAGACGATCTGCCGTTGCTGACCTGGCTACATAAGTATATATTCCCCCTGGAGGGCAAGCTTACTTTTGACTTGGTTTACAAGGGTACCTTGCTTGCGTGTGCAGAGATGATCCTCTCTGGTACAACCACCTTTTGTGATGGATATTTTTATGAGGATGCAGTAGCCCATGCAACTCGTCAGGCTGGGATGCGGGGCGTATTGGGCCAAGGAATCATAGACTTTCCCGCCCCTGGAGTCCCTGATCCTGCAGAAAATATAAGGCATGCAGAACGATTCTTAGAGTCCTGGCAAGGAGAGACATCACTAATTATCCCCTGTCTCTTCTGCCACTCTGTCTATACATGTACGGAAAAGACATTACGGTCTGCGCATAGGCTGGCTGAGCAGGTCGGAGTCCTTTTTCAGATCCATACAGCTGAAACTCAGGAAGAAGTAAGAAAGGTGAAAAAGGAAAGGGGGGTTTCCCCGATTCAGTATCTGTATCGAATCGGAATCCTTGAGAGAGAAACACTCCTTGTGCACGTGATATGGGTGGACGAAACCGATCTTGAATGCGTCAAGAAGAGTCAGGCATCCATCTCTGTAACAACAGAGAGTGAGATGAAACTGGCCTCTGGTATTGCCCCACTTCCTTCCTTTTTGGCCAAAGGGATTAAGGTTGGCCTGGGAACTGATGGCTGTGCGAGCAACAACAACCTGGATATGTTCCGCGAGATGGATACAACGGCTAAACTACACAAGGTAGTAAGCCTTGACCCTACTGTATTGGATGCCCGTACCGTACTTACTTTGACCACGGCTGAAGCTGCGAAAACGATCGGCCTTTGGGATCAAGTGGGCTCGCTGGAGGCGGGAAAGAGGGCCGATATAATCATTATAGATACAAAAAGGCCTCATCTCACCCCAATATATAACCCGTACTCTCACATTGTTTATGCTGCCTCTGGATCCGATGTGCGAGATGTGATCATCGATGGCAGAATAGTCATGAAAGATCGAAGGATACTTACCTTTGACGTGGAGGAGGTAATGAGAGATGTAAGGCGGGAGTCCGCCCATTTAGCCCGTGGATTCCCGCTTACGCGGGGATGACGCTTAGGGTGTCAGTGGCCTGTGTCAGTGTGTCAGTTAGCTCTTCACTGCCAACATACACTGACACTGACCGCCCGTCGCACCAGATATGCTGCTCCCACACTTTGTTTCTGCCTTTTTTGGTAATTCTGAAGGGAGCGTGGCAGGGTAAAGAATCTGTTAGTTTGAGTTGTTAAGGAACTGTCCATGTACATTCTTGGTATTTCTGCCTTCTATCATGATAGCACAGCCTGTCTTATAAGGGATGGCGAAACCATAAGTGCTGCTAAGGAGGAGCGTTTTACCCGAAAGAAACATCACTTCAGATTCCCTGAACTAACAATCCGGTCCTGTCTGGACACAGACGGCATTAAGGTAAAAGACTTAGACTGTATTGCCTTTTACGATAAGCCTTTTATAAAGTTTGAGCGTCTACTCGAAACCTACTTGGCTTACACTCCTCGGGGACTTCGTTCCTTTTTAAAGGCTATTCCTTTACGGATCAAGCAAAAGCTGTGGATACCGGATTTTATAAGAAATACGCTAGGATATGATGGGCCTGTTCTATTTCCAATCCATCACGAGTCACACCCAGCCAGCGCATTTTATCCATCACCTTTTGAGGAGGCTGCATTCTTGACCATTGATGGTGTTGGCGAATGGATTACTACGTGCTTTGGAACAGGATCTCGCGACACCCTTGACATTGATTACGAAATCCGCTTTCCAGACTCCTTAGGACTCTTGTATTCCGCTTTTACCTACTATGCTGGCTTTAAGGTGAACTCGGGGGAGTACAAAATAATGGGCCTTGCTCCTTACGGTGAGCCCAGATATGTGGTCTCATGATGGAAAACATCTCATAGACTTAAAAGAGGCTGGTTGTTACAAACTAAATATGCGATACTTCAACTATTGTGCTGGCCTCACCATGACAAATAGCCGTTTTCATAAACTCTTTGGCGGTCCACCCCGAAAACCGGAATCCGAGATAACGCAAAAAGAAATGGATATTGCCCGTTCCATACAGGTGGTGACTTAGGAGGTCATACTGAGGACTATTTGTCATATTCACCGAACAACCGCACAGAGATTTCTGTGTCTAGATAGTGGTGTAGCACTCAATTGTGTAGCTAACGGGCGTATTCTCCGAGAAGGTCCATTTGAAAAGATCTGGATACAAGCCGGCAGCTGGGGATGCCGGTGGAGCCCTGGGAGTTGCACTTATTGTCTGGTATAGGTATCTCAACAATAATGGTAAAGCAGATAATACGAACTACTTCCAAAAAGGGTCTTACCTTGGCCCTTCGTACGCAAACAGTGAGGTGGAAGCCTATCTGAACACGCACAAGCTTCCACATCAGCACCTCTCAGACGATGATATACCAGAAGTAGTGGCCAATCTTATTGCCCAGGAAAAGGTGGCGGCTGGTTTTGGGGACGAATTGAATTCGGGCCTCGGGCGCTGGGCACTAGGAGCATTATCGGTGATGCGCGATCTCCACGAATTCAGTCAACAATGAACCAGAAGATAAAATTTCGGGAAGGCTTCAGGCCATTCGGCCCCTCGGTTTTGTCAGAATATGCTGATGAATGGTTTGCTCTAACACCGCTG
>DTYH01000038.1 GCA_012961955.1 Desulfobacterales bacterium
AGAATTGGCTCATTACAACTTTTTTCAAAGAGCTAAAGTGTTTCATCAATTTTAAAATGATAGTGTTCATCAACTTTAGTTCACTTTAGGTACTTCCAGTTTGCACAGCTTAGACCAAAAAAAGCATCGCTCACTTATTGAAAAGCTACACGATTTCCGTATAACTTAGCAAGAGAACAACAAATATGTCAAACATAAAATCGGGAGTATTTAGGCTTTATGCAGCATAAGGTCGGCCACAGGAGGCCCTTGAGATAGATGTTTTTCCCTATGCAATAAACTCTGAGTAACCTGCTTCTCTCGGATAACAAGAGAAGGCGTTCCGTAAAGTGATTCCTTTAGGAAAGCAGGGAGAGAGTCGGCATGATTCATCCGGAATTTTCTTGACAATTAAGAACGTATCATAAAGAATTAATCAACAAAAGGTGATAATTCGAGAAGGTGTATCTAGGAATAGGCCACAACCTTGTAAAAGCGCATAGGTTTTGCAAGAATCGTTATTAAATTAATAAAAGGGGAACTGACACAGGTTCCGGAGAGTGATCATTAACACGTTTTCTGTAGCTGTTAACGGGGTGAAACCAAGGTGGAATCCGGAGGGGCAGAGTATCCCCTGCACTCAACTCACTGGAAAAACAAAGGCTGGATACATCGAAGTGTGAAGAAAAAAGCTTCATCCCGTCAACAGCTACCGTTTTTTCTCTATCGAATTAGGGTGAGCTTCTTAAGGAAACCGGGATAGTTAGGCCGGCAAAGATTTCTCTTGATACGCACACTGCAAGAAGAGGTAAGTCAGTCAAGAGTATGGAGGAAGAAAAGTATAGACGGTTGCGCGAGAGGATGGTATCCACCCAAATAGAGGCGAGAGGGATTACCGACGAGCGAGTACTTGCGGCAATGCGTAAAGTTCCACGTCACCTCTTTGTGAGTGAAGCGTTGCGGGACCAGGCCTATGGCGATTTCCCCCTCCCTATAGGACATCAGCAGACCATATCTCAACCATATATCGTCGCAGAGATGACGCAGGCCCTCAACCTAGATAAAGACGATCGAGTCTTAGAGGTAGGTACCGGTTCTGGATATCAGGCTGCAATTCTGGCAGAACTGGCTTTTCGCGTCTATTCTATTGAACGTATACATCCGTTATTGATTAGGGCAAGAAAGATCCTAGACCAGCTTCACTACACCAACGTAGTTACAAAATATTCTGATGGCACTTGGGGATGGCCTGAGGAGAGCCCCTTTGACGCCATAATAGTCACTGCTGGTGCTCCAGATATTCCAAAACCCTTGCTTGATCAGCTTGAGATGGGTGGCAGGATGGTTGTCCCGGTAGGGGACTCATTTTCGCAAAGCCTGGTCAAGGTAGTACGAGACAGGGAGGGTATACGTAAGACCAATCTAGGGGGGTGCAGGTTTGTTAAACTGATTGGAGACCATGGCTGGCCAAACGAATAGAAGTATTCTTCCGCGGATCTATGACTGGATACTTCATTGGGCAGAGACGCCTCATAGTACATGGGCACTTTTCCTGCTGGCCCTCTGCGAATCCTCCTTTTTTCCTGTTCCACCCGATCTGCTTCTGATCCCTTTGTGTGTTGCCGTTCCCCGGAAGTCATTTATTTACTCCCTGGTCTGTTCATTAGGATCCATTATAGGTGGATGTATTGGCTATCTGATCGGGTGGCAGTTTATGGATACGATTGGCGGTTCCATTATCGATTTCTACGGTTTTCATGATAAATATCAACATATACAGAGCCTATATATGTCTTATGATGCCTGGGCAATAGGTATTGCTGGATTCACCCCTGTACCGTATAAGGTATTCACTATTACAGCAGGAGCCTTCAGGATCAACTTTGCTGTTTTTTTTATAGCTTCATCCATCTCCCGCTCAGCCCGTTTTTTCCTGGTAGGTGGGCTCATTTATACCTTTGGATCGGGGATCCAGTCCTTTATTGAGCGATATTTTAACACTCTTGCCGTTATCTTTACGATACTTTTGGTTTTGGGATTTGTTTTGCTTAAATACCTTTTGTAATATCTTATGGTTATGCAATTGAAGCGCGAGTTCTCGATAACTTCAGGTGTTTTAGACAACAATTCATTCCTACTCAATAAGTTCAGTAAGGCTTGAAGTGAGCTAAAGTGGCCAAAGTTAAGGATACTGACCAATTTTAAAATGATAGGATTCATCAACTTTAGCCCAGTTTAGGCACCTTTGGAGTTTCTAGTTTGTATAGGTTAGATCATAAAAAAAGCACCCCTGAGTTATTGAGAAGCAATGTTGAAACTCTGGCCATCGGGATATTCTTTAAGCAGCAGGTTATATCACTACGTTTTGGCTGTTCCTCTCCAATCTCCTGAACTTCCAGGCCATCCTCCGGTTCTACTAGCTTTTCGCCTACAGTCATGCTTATCAGGTTTTTTGCGCTTTTTGTTGCTTAAGAAAGTAGTAGCTGTTCAGGTCAAAAGACTCATACTGAGCCTAAGCAAAGCATTTCAGGAGATTCTTCACTCCGCTTTGCTCCGGTGTGCAAGAGGGGCTGCGGCGGCAGTTCATGCTTAAGAAGTGATGAGGGAGGGCCTTGGGATCGACGTTGGGCGTAGATCTCAAACCGTTCCAAGGTGTTGTGATTAAGATTCATGGTAGTGAGCGTTGAGGGAAGAGGTCCTGTGAGACGGGATCAGGTGAGCATCCGGGAGATGAACGAGGGCGACCTACTGATGAGGTGCCGAAAACGGACAGATGTTGTCGAAACCTGGGGGGTGGGGCGTCTCAGAGACGAGTCTGGTGGGAAGCCTCTTACCGGCCAGGCGGCGACCGGCATAAGGCCAGCATGACCCGGATGGAGGCTCTTGTACGGAACCTGGGAACCTGTCGTTCCGATGCTAACTAGAGATCCATGTGGAGGCCCCACAAGGATATGAGGGTACTGATGCGGTACACAGTGCGGTGACACCCGTACTAGTGAGGACTGTGCTGTAATGGCAGTGGAGCGAAGGTGTGACGTCGTCCTGCCTGGCAGTTTGGGTCAACCACGGGTTGGCGTGAGTCCTTCTGATGAGACAAAACCGTTTAAGATCACGAGACGCGAAGTGTATGGGGCAAACAAGAGGGTTAAAGTAAGTGGGGGGGTTAGACAAGCATGTGATGGAGGAGTGGCAGCGTCTGTATATTGAGCGATGGTTGAAAGTTCCGGTGGAATATCCGGGTGGGGGGTGTGGAAGGACGGGAGGGGGGGACGCCGCAGGGAGGTGTGATCAGGCCGTTACTGGCAAGTTTGTTTTTGCATTGTGCTCTTGATCTCTGGGGTAGACACGCACTGGCCGGGCATACAATTTGAAAGAGGTGCTGGTTGAGGGTTTTCACGCGAGTAGGCCTACCCTTCATCCGGAGCGGACAAGGGTTGTTTACTGTAAGAGCAGCCATTACTGGCAAGATTAC
>DTYH01000039.1 GCA_012961955.1 Desulfobacterales bacterium
CAGCCTCTTCGGCCTTTTTGGCAGCCTCTTCGGCCTTTTTGGCAGCCTCTTCGGCCTTTTTGGCAGCCTCTTCGGCCTTTTTGGCAGCCTCTTCAGCCTCCCTGGCCGCTTCTTCGTCTTTTATCTCTCTGGCCTTGTCAACGGCCTCTTCAGCTATTTCCTTCGCCTCTTTAATCTCTTCAATGACAACCTTGGTTTCAGCGGCTGCTATGATTGCATCAGAGGCAGTAGCCACAATCTTGGCCTCTTTGGCCACCTTCTTGTCCGGATTTTTTTCAAGCGCAGCAGCAGCTACCTTTACCACTTTCAGGGCTTCTACACGAGCTTTGGCAAGATCGACCCTCTTCCGTGTAACCTTCGCTTCTTCGACCTTTTTATGGGCAAGTAGCAATGTCTGATACACTCTGTTCTTCGTGGCAGCGTCTAGGCCAGGGGCCTTGAAGAATCCTTCAATGACCTTTCCCACAATATCCGCCATCCCTGTATACATATTCAAATAGGTATTGATGTTGTCGAACCCGATATCCCCGTCTGACCCGCGCAACCCGCAGACAGCAGTAGGGGTTTGGAGGTAATTCTTCCTTTTTGATATACCGGTCTTAAACCACAACTTACCGACAAAACAGGTAATCCTTCGTACCATCTCTCTGGTCTTGAACAACCAAAAACCGGTCTCTTCCTCCCTTTCCTGGATCATGGCGGTGGTGAAGGGGCTGACCTTCATAATAGCACCATCATCAAAGGTAATCTGGACCTCACCATCCTTTGTCAGCACACGATCACCCTCGTTCAGGACATACCCCACCTCTGTAACCTTGATCAGCTTAGCATCCGATTGCACGATAACCTCACCTCTAAAGCTCGAAATCTTAGCGATGGGGATTGATGCGTCAGCACTTGGATTAAAGAAGAACACACCAATAAATACACCTAAGCAGAAAAGCGAAATCTTAAACTTAGTGTCCATTTTGACCTCCTTAAAGATCAGATTAAAAAGGATGGGCTCTAATTGGTAATATGGGTTATATTTGGAAAGTACACGTGAACTGTACTTAACAAATACTTAAGGGTTCATTAATAGGAAAGCTGTCCCTGCCTGTCAAGCTCTTTTTGATCTTGTGTTGATTAAGCCGCAGAGGTTACACCGAAGGCTGGCTATTGATTAAAATATGGATCGTGTGGGGAAACTAAGTTTCGACCCGTCTCAATAGAGTACTCGATCTCAGATACGTCATTTTGCGCAGTATGCCAAAATTTTTATTTACAAGTCGTCTCTTGATCGATATAAGTTATCCATACTATTTACCCATATTATCTGTCAAGCTTTTTTTACTTTTTTCAAGATGTGCCGAAAAAATCATGCAAAGAGAAGATAGGTTAAGAGATATCTTAAGCATAGTGATTCCCGCCCTTAATGAGGAGGCGACCATTGCCGATATCATAAGACCTTCACGGAGGTATTCCAATGATATCCTGGTGGTGGACGGCCATTCAACGGATAACACCGCCAGAATTGCCCGATCCCTAAAAGTTAGGGTAATATTCGACCACAAGAAGGGAAAAGGAGACGCTATCAGGACGGCCATACCGTATATCAAACACGAGATAACTGTTTTCATGGATGCGGACGGCTCTCACGACCCGAACGATATACCGGCCCTGGTTCAGCCAATACTGGAGGATAAGGCCGATCACGTATCCGGATCACGCCTTATAGGTGGTTCGAGCGAGCTCCATGGTGGGTTTGATGAATGTTTGAGGCTGATGGGGAGCTCATTTATCACGGCCTGTATTAACCATCGTTTCGGAGTAAGACTCTCTGAGAGTCAGAACGGTTTTCGAGCGATCAGGACAGATGTGCTCAGGTCCCTTGGACTTGAAGAGAATATCACCACCATAGAGCAGGAGATGATCATCAAAACACTCAAGAAGGGTTATCGAATGTCAGAAGTCCCTACACATGAATACAAGAGAAAGGCAGGCTACTCAAAGATAGATCTGAGAAAGGTGGCGTTCAGGTATGTTTACAGCCTGATAAAGTATCTTTATTTTTAGGTATCGGGATGCAGGGTACGAGATGCAGGATGGAGAGAGGAAGAACGAAATGGAGCGTCTCGAATGAGTATGAGCTATAAGGATCTCGAGATTTAGAGGAAAGCCCATAAGCTGCTGTTGATATTCACAAGCTGACACTGCAATTGCCAAGATATGATAATGTATGAAGAAGGTGGTCGGATCAGAAGATCATCCGAGTCTAGTCCTGCTTCTACAGTAGACGGATTTGGATGGATACAATAGGAAAAGGATTTCACGAGGTTTTTGGTCTTTGGTCAGGCTTCAGACGATGAGAGAAAAGAATACCCTGACGTACTGTTCGAAACAGGGTCTCTGAAAAAAACAATGTGAACATCTTATCTCTCAATGTGAAAGATTCGGAAGAAAGATCCATGATCTCCTTTATCTTTCATCTTGCACCGGAGGTATTTCCACTTGGCTAAGATCCTACTCTTTAATCCTCCCGGCCCTCAGGGTAAGGGGTACACCCGTGAAGGTAGGTGTACCCAGGAGGCTGGGGTCTGGTCGGTTCAGTGGCCGCCCGTCTCCCTGGCCTCTGCTGCCAAACTGCTGGAAAAGGATGGTCACGCAGTAAAGATTGTCGATTTTCCAGCAAATGGGTCGGATCTTTCATCCATGAAGGAGATTGTAGAAGGGTATCAGCCTGACATTGCCATCTGGAACACAGGCACCCCAACACTCCATTTTGATCTAAGTATTGCACGAACAATAAAGGCGCTTGCGCCTGAAGCAATAACGTGTGTCATGGGTACTCACGTGACTGCACATCCCGAGGAGGCCCTGGATTATTCGGCTGTTGATATAGTGATTCGGAAGGAGCCTGAGCAGATCATTAGAAACCTGTGCCGATCTGACAGGAGGGAGTTTCGATCCATAAGGGGAATATCGTACAGGGGAGGGAAGGGCGGTAAGGTCTATCACAACCCGGATGAGGGTTTTTTTCGGCCTGAGGATATTCCCTCTCCTGCGTGGCAATATCTGGATATCAGTCCTTACCGGCTCCCACTCAAGGGGAGACCCTTCTTGATCGTTGCACCAATAAGGGGTTGCCCCTATGCCTGCAACTTCTGTACAGCTCCAATCTATTATGGTAAGAGGTTGAGAAAACGACCTGTCCCGAATGTTATGGATGAGATAGAAAGGGATATAGCCAGGTTTCAGGTGAGAGACTTCTTTATTTGGGCCGACACCTTTACGGTGGATAAAGGTTATGTGAGGAAATTCTCTAACGAGATAATCAAGAGGGGCCTTGACATATCCTGGACATGCAACAGCCGGGTGGATACCGTGGATGAGGAAACCCTCAGGATAATGAAAGACGCTGGCCTCTGGATGATAAGCTTTGGCCTGGAATCAGGGAATAACGATATATTAAGGGCGACCGGGAAGAACATAAGTGTGGAACAATCGATTCAGGCGGTATTAATGGCAAATCGGCTGGGTATAAAGGTATCAGGGCACTTTATATTTGGCCTTCCTGGAGAGACAGAAAGGACAATGGAGCAGACATTAAGGCTTTCCCTCGATCTCCCTCTTGATATTGCTCAGTTTTACTCTGCTGCGCCGTTTCCAGGGACAGGCCTTTACAGGGAAGCCCTCAAAAACGGTTGGTTGAAACAGGACTCTGGGTTTTCCCAGAGTCATGCCGTCATGGACCTGCCAGGGCTGCCAGCCCGGGAGGTGGACAGGTTTCGGAAGTATGCCTACATGAGATTCTACCTCAGAAGCGAGGCGCTTCTACGGCTAGTCTCCATGGCGGAAAGGGATACAATCAGGAATATTATCACAAACTTGAGCCGATTTATTAAGTGGGTGAAAGGTTGAAAGAGGGGTATGTGTTAGGTATCTGGGACGGCCACGATGCTGGTGCTGCCCTGGTTCTGGGGGACCAGATACTCTTTGCCACAAACGAAGAGAGAATTACCCGTAGAAAACTCGAGGTGGGGTTTCCGCGCTTGTCAATAAGGGCCTGCCTCGATTACGCAGCCATTTCGCCATCGGCAATCAGGTATGTTGCAGTCTCCACCAGCGATCCTGCCAAGACCCTCACACGGCTACTACCCGGATTAAAGGAGGAATACTACCTGCTTCGCAGGAGGAAGAAAGGGCCGAAGAGGTTTGATTCGTTGAAAAAATGGTTCAAATACAGGTTCACGGAGTTGAAGTCAAACCCCATCTCCAGGCGCTTGACCCGGTATTACATGGACAGAGAGCTCAAGTCCATGGGGTTTAAGGACTATCGCTTAAGCCTGACCGACCACCATTCAGGCCATGCCCAGGCAGCCGCCAGGTGTAGCGGCTTTGATGAATGTATTGTCCTCACCCTGGACGGGGTGGGGGATGGTCTTTCAGGTAGTGTCTGGCATTTTAATGGTAAGGACTTACATCTCCTCAAACAGATGCCCGCAAAGACCTCCTTCGGTATCTTTTTCGAGCATGTCACAAACTTGATGAACATGAGAGAACTGGAGGATGAGGGTAAGGTGATGGCCCTTGCGGATTATGCCTATCCGGTTGAGGATCGGGAGAATCCCCTAATGAAAGTCATTTGGAGCCGGGGTCTGGATATCGAATCCCGTTTTAGTTCAACAAGGATGTTCAGGGAGATGAAAAGGATACTCTGGCGGTATCCTTCAGAGCAGTTCGCGTATATGGCCCAGCGTGTCCTGGAGAAGAATGTGTTATCAATCGTGCAGGCAGCCATCGCGTTAACCGGCTCGAAAAGGATTGCCCTTGCTGGCGGGGTATTTTCCAACATTAAGCTGAACATGAAGGTAGCCGAACTGGACGGGATTGAAAACGTTTACGTATTTCCCCACATGGGGGACGGGGGCTTGGCTATAGGCGCCGCATTGGAGGTGAACTACCATGAGTTCGGTGTTACAAGGTACACTCTAAAGGATCTCTATCTGGGACAGCAATTCTCCAGAGCTTATATATTATCGGTATTAGAAAGATGGGATTATTCATACGAAGAAATAAAGGATGTACCGCAGAGAGCAGCTCGCCTGATCCTGGATGGTGAGATCATACTCTGGTTTCAAGGAAGAATGGAGATCGGTCCCAGGGCCCTTGGCAATCGCAGCATACTGGCTCGACCGGACGATAGGCGCATAAAAGACCGGCTTAACCTTGCGCTTAAAAAGCGGGTTTGGTATCAGCCCTTCTGTCCTAGCATACTCCTTGAGGATGCGCCCGAGATCCTTTATACCGACGGACAGGACATCCGGTATAATCGGTTTATGACCACCGCCTTCAGGGTTCGCGAGGAGTATTTGAGGCTCATGGAGGGTGTTATCAATATTGACGGCACGTGCCGACCCCATTTTGTCTCTGATGAGAACCCCATCTGTCAGGAGCTCCTCATTAACGTAAAACAAAAGCTTGGCAGGGGCGTAATACTAAACACCAGTTTCAACATACACGGAGAACCAATCGTGTGCTCCCCGGCTGAAGCACTCGAAACTCTAAGCAGGACCGGTATGCGATACCTTTTTATGGAGGATTTTCTTGTTGAAAATACTCGCGCAAAGAATCCATAACAGCCGCGTCTGTTCCGTAATCTTATGTGCTGTTCATCTTTTCGTGTTGGGAACAGGAATATATTTGATAGATTACTTTTCCAGACAGGAAATAACTAACATCCTTAAGTGGTGGGTACCCTGGAATCTGAGGTTAAACCTTCTTGCCATACTTTTCGGCGTTGTAATCTCATATGGGGATTTAATCGGATCCTTCAGAGAATTCCAGAACAGAAAAGGCGTATATCTGGTGATCCTTCTTTTAGTTGCCTTTTCAATGGCATCATTTGTGGCCCCCCGTACCCACCGCATATTCTATGATGAGGACATATATGCGAACATCGGACAGAATATCGCCGTAAAAGGGGAGACTGGTTACTGCAACTATGGCACCTTCGAATACGGAGAATACTATCCCCACTGGGTATCGTATAATAAAGAGCCGAGCGGCTGGCCGTTCTTGATAAGCCTGGCCTTTCAACTCTTTGGCACAGATGAATTTTATGCATTTTTGCTCAACAACGCCATATTCGCTTTCGGTATTCTGATAGCCTTCTTTATAACATGGCATCTTACCGGGCGCTATTTTAGTGCCTTCCTGGCAGCTCTTGTCTTTGCACTCATCCCGCACAACCTGATCTGGGCCAATACGGCAGCTGCCGAGCCTTCGGCCTCATTCTTTGCAGGATTGACTGTCCTATCTCTGATCGTCTATCTAAAAACATGTAAGGACAGACACCTGTTCCTCCTCTTGGTCCTCTTCCCGTTCGCATCTCAGATGAGGCCGGAATCGATACTTATCTTCGTTTTAATATTATTTGCCGTACTCATCTTCTCACCAAAGACATTGATAGACAAAAAAGTATGGGGTATTGGAATATTGACCACGGTATTCCTGTTGCCCCATATTTTACATATATATGCCGTGAGTGGTCATTCCTGGGGGGCTGAGGGCGCCAAGTTCTCCTTACGATTCTTTCCTGAAAACATAAGTGTTAATGGTAGCTATTATCTGAATAATAGGTACTTTCCTGTCGTATTCACTCTACTTTCCATTATTGGGCTGATCTTTTCCCGGCACTCTTCCAAATGGAGACTGGTGATCCTTCTTTGGTTTCTCATCTTTTGGGGTATATTCTTATTCTTCTATGCGGGTAGTTACCGGTACGGAGCAGATGTACGCTTCTCCCTCCTTTCGTTCATGCCGCTGTCCATACTGGCCGGGATGGGCGGCGGGTTTGTCAGAGAAAAGATCGCAGGCTACAAGATTAAGGATTCAGGATGTAGTAGTCTCTCATCCGGAAAGATGGATCCTATACCCTGCATAATCCTAATCGTCATCCTTCTCTCATTTATCCAGTTCCTACCCCTGATCCGGGAGGTGGGTCAGGAGGCCTGGGGAGCAAGATATGACCATAAATATGCCCAGGAATTCATAAAGAAGATCCCTAGTCGGTCAATTATACTGACACAGAACCCCACCATGTTTCTCCTGTGGAAACAGAACGCTATTCAAACATACGCCGGGATCAACAACCCGAGCCTCATACAGTTCCTGATGAAAAGGTATCAGGGTCATGTATATTTCCATTACAATTACTGGTGTAACACCAAGAGCGAGAGGAACAGAAGACTATGTGACGGGATCAAGGAAAGGTACGAGCTTGAAGAGATCGCACGTGCAAGGGAGCAAGACTATGAATATGGGCTTTATAGGATGAGTTTTAGGTAGTTCGCCGCACGTGAAGAGGGGTAGAAGATTTGTAACGTTACGGGGTCCGTGTGAAAACAGAGTATAATATTTTGATCTTACCCCCGTGCTTCCGCACGCGGCTTTTCTATTCTAATGGGGGTAAATATAGTGATCCGCGCAACCCTCACATAGGCAAAACCAAACGTAGCGTAGGATCCTATATGCCACCGAAATCGCGGTGGATGTAAGATCGCAACCAACAGATTCGCTCAACTCAGGAAGGTTACCGCTGTTAGATCTGTATCGACTTTTCCATGTAGCCATAATTATAACGACCCTTGCCTGATATTATCTATCTTGTATCCTCCATCCTATCTCGTATACTGGGGATCCGGGTTGTCTTTCCATGCGGACCCGTTTCTTTCAAGAGGGTAAAGTGTTACGAAAACCTTCTGTTTGTCGTGACATATCGAGAAACAAGAAGACTCAAGATGGATATAAAGTATCACTACAGCGGTATTTTATCGCTAACTAACTGATATTCATCCTAAATCATACGAGATGGCTATCGCTTATGCTATTCCCCCAAAAGCGGGAATCGAGCCGCCTGTTTCCAGTATAGCTGGGATTCTGGTTGGCCCCTTCCTGATCGTATCAGGAACAGACTTCGCGGGCATGACAGCAAAAAGAAACGCTATAGTAGTATCTTACGGGGAAGATAATAGGATCAGGCATTGAGGTTCACAAAATCCTCGGACTCGGATTTTGGGATCTACCCTGTTAGAAAAGCCGTGTGTGGAACTACGGGGTCAAAATCGATATATCCTCTTTTCTCGCGCGGGGCCTAATGCCCCGTGTGAAATTCTAGCGGGGTTCACTGGTGAGAGATATCTTTGTCACGGATTTGACCTAAGCGAATCGGTTACAAAAGGAACAGGTGGGTAGGCTCCTACACCTCATGTTGCCGCTCAAGGTTTGAATATAACAGGTTACAGACCTCCGCTTTAGGGCGGACCGTAGATTTTGACTGATTCTTACTGTCACGAAATCAGGCAGAGTAGTTAATCTTAGAGACCTCTCCGGGCTTGAGCTACCAAAGGGAGGGGACGAAGGCAAGACATATAAGCTGGTGGTTCAAGGTATATTAAATCGAATAGCAAAGGGGTTTGCTGAGCTGAGGAGTTGGGGGGATAGAATACCATTCTTTTTCATTCTATTTTTCTTCCTTGTCCCTCGATCTTGTTGGTCAGAAGTGACCAAGGGTATCTTTGGTGTTCCGGCCATAAGGAATTGCAATCCTTCAAAGTATCTGTTACACCTCAAACAGGCTGGAATAAATACGGTCTTTGTACCTCCAGATAGAGATACCGTACGGTGGTTCAAGGAGCATGGTTTCAAGGTCTATATCTCCGTAAACGTATTCGGCGGAAGAGGTGCCTGGAAAAGGTATCCGGATTCAAGGCCAGTAAGGGCTGATGGTAAGTTATTAGGTTCGGACCCAGCTTACAAGGGACATGGTGGTGTATGTCCGACGCACCATGCATGGCGAAAAGAGCGCCTGAAGTACATCGAGAAGCTGGTCGAACAGTTTGGAAGTAAGGACGGAATCGACGGTATCTGGCTCGATTTTATCCGTTATCCTGGGCTGTGGGAGGTAAAAGACCCCAGGCCGCCCGACACCTGTTATTGCCCGAGGTGTTTGAGAAAGTTTCAGCAGGATACCGGTATTCGATTCCCGCGTGAGTTAAGGCCTCGTGAGGCTCCCCTCTGGATACGGAAGAACTGCCTTTACGAGTGGATGGAATGGAAGAAGTCCCGGATTTCTTCCTTTGTGGATGAAGTGAGAAGGGTCTTGGGGCATCTTAAGCTGGGTGTGTTTCTCGTGCCGTGGACAAAGGGTGAGAAACAGGACGCTATCTCTTACAGACTGGCACAGGACCCATTTCAATTATCGGATCAGACAGATGTCATATCCCCGATGCTCTATCATAGGATGTGCGCAAAGGACGTGTCCTGGGTTGGGTACATGACGAGATACTACAAAGAGACGGCCCGCTGTCAGGTCTGGCCCATTGTTCAGTCAGCAGGGTGCAGTCCAGAGGAATTTAGTAATGCCCTAAAACTTGCAGGTCGGGCAGGCGCGGGTGGCATCCTTGTCTTCTCATTTAAGTGGATGAAGCCTAGCCTGTGGAAGGCTCTCAAAGATTTTAAGAGACCTGTCAACCTGATCACCAACCCTGGGTTCTACATCTCAGAGGGGAGCGAACTACCTACTGGCTGGTACACAGGGAAATCAAAAGGGAATAATGTCAAGAAGACCACCTTTTTTGTAAGATCGGCGGATAAGTTCCGCCTAAAAAACGAGAAATACTTATCAGAACAGGGGCCCAATTGTATCGGAATCTTATCAGGCAATGACGG
>DTYH01000040.1 GCA_012961955.1 Desulfobacterales bacterium
AAGGTGCGGTAAGAGCGCACCAGTTCCTCGGGTGACCGGGGAAGCTTGGTAAACCCCACCTGGAGCAAGACCAAATAGTGGAGCGTTTGAGGGCTGCCCGTCCGAGCTCCTGGGTAGGTCGCTTGAGGTATCGGGTAACCGATACCCTAGATGAATGATCATTGTTCCATACAAGGGTAACCTGTATGGAAAACAGAACTCGGCTTATTGCCTGCTCTGACCGGATTGAAGCTTATGTGCGGGTCAAAGGATTCTAGATCTGTGACGGTTAAGCAGTAGAGAATTAAGCGTCCGGACGTATGAAAGTTTTGATTACCGAAGTGAAACGAATATGTAGCAGGAGGGCTATGGGTTCGGAGATGGTAGAGAGTCCACTGTCGTGAAGTCGGCGGAAGGACAACGGTTGAAGACATCGGAGCGTAAGCCCCATCAGAGAATCAACCTCCCTCTAATCTTCATGGTTTCGGAAGATCGGACTTTCTACGAGACCATCAATCTTGGAAACCAGGTATGACTCAGTGAATACTAGTAAAGGCGCATGGTGGAAGATTGACTATGATTTTCTAACAGGGTAAAGAAAAACTTCCCCTCGTGAACAGTTACGAAATCTTTGTTTCCGTGAACGGGGACTCGTATGGAAAAGGGGTTAAGGACATGTTGCAGGACATGAAGGTGTACAGGCGTAAATTGGATATGAGTCGTTTTTGGGAGAAGGTTCAGCTGTTCTCCCACGATTTTTTAAAGTGTTGCTTGTATCTCTGTGAGGTAGAGCCGAGCCGACAGACATTTACAAAGAAGCTGTATTCGGAGCTAATCTCGTCCTCAAAACTTCTGGAGGACTTTCTCGATTTTCATGGGGCTAAGAACAATAAAGAGTGGTATTATTACAGAGAATTGGTAGCTTCTGCCAGAAATTTGAGTGCAGCAGCCTACATCGTGAAACACATATTTACCCGCTTCCCTTCTTATGGTTTGGACCATACAGAGAACTTCCAGGAAGAGGGCTTAAAGACCCATAAATTTCTCACCACTGCCTTAAGGAGGATCTCAGCCGCTGCTCTAACGGAAGCTAATAGTTTGAACATTCAATTTCCAGAAGATCGATTTTGCTGGGACGACTTTCCAGGTATATATACCAGTGAGATTCTGGACTACAATATTGACGACAAAGACACCGTCCAGGAAAAGAGGAATCTTGTTAAGATTGCAACGGAATTTATAAAGGTATCACGTGAATTTGACAGCCTCGGATTCTACGAACCGTGCAGTACAGAAGAGATGAAGGTAATCGTTCCT
This sequence comes from Desulfobacterales bacterium, assembly GCA_012961955.1. Classification (GTDB taxonomy): domain Bacteria; phylum Desulfobacterota; class Desulfobacteria; order Desulfobacterales; family DTYH01; genus DTYH01. The sequence goes on from DTYH01000040.1 coordinate 1,297, forward strand.
GAAAAGATAAATGAGGAAGAGATGCGCCGATTTGAGATGATTGTACACAATATGCAATCCTCGTTTGATACCTATGTAAATAGGAGCGGGCAGCGATTCGAGAATACTAAACTGAAGCAGATGAGAGGCTTCATCTCTGTGGTGTTGCACCTTATGGACCTTTGTCAACGGCTCCTCCACTATTACGAGAGACACTTATACGAGGTTGGATATAAGAACATATACAAGGTTGTCAGGGACCGATTGGCAAAGCTTATATCACCAGAAGACCTCATGGACAGAACCGTAAATTACTGTCTGTTCAATATCTGTCAGTTTTTAACCCGTGGACAGGCGCTGGCTAAAGAGGTTCTTAATGAAAACATTGAACGATCGAGTATTAAAGTCGCCATCCCGGAAAAGATGGGCTTTCATTGTCGTCCAAGCCTATTGGTAGCCAAGATTGTTCAACATTATGGTGGAGAGGTAGAGCTATGCATAGGTAGCGACCGGTTCGACGCAAGCAGTGTATTGGATCTCCAATGGGCGGGCGGCAAGATACAAAAGGAAAATATTAAGGATGTTGTGTTTGAAGGAGATACCAGAGCACTCCGTGACATTGAGATACTGGCAAGCGTAAATTACGGAGAGGATGCGATGGGTAAGGGGATACCCTTACCCAAGGAGCTGAATTATTTGAAGCACTAAGGGAAGATGGTCTCGGAAAAAGTCCATTTTGTTCACCAAGCGAGCATTTTGTTCGCATTTGAAACATTCAGCCAAGATTCTAAAAGCCTGGCTAACGCCCTCAAACAGTTAGAATTTTTTAACGCTGAATCTTTCAAATGCCTTTCCCCCAAGTGCTCAAAATCGTTCATAAAAGACTTTTTACGAGACCACCAAAGAAAGAGGGATTGAAGGGATACGCACAATATTGTGAATACCTTTCAACTTGGTACAGGGTCGTTTATTTCTCTAAAATGGATTCTTATGATAGTGACTGCTATTATTGTGGCTGCAGGAGAGGGTTTGCGGATGAGGTCAGGAATCCGTAAACAGTATCTGTCCCTATGTGGACAACCGATCTTAGCACATACTCTGAATCCCTTTGAGAATTGCAGTGCTGTTCAGGAAATATTTCTGGTGATCCCAGAAGAGGATCATGTTTTCTGTCAGGAAAAAATAATCGCTCCTTTAAAGACTAGAAAGAAGGTTCATTTGATATCCGGGGGTGAAATCAGACAAGAATCGGTCTATAACGGTCTTAAGGCCATTGATTCCCGGTGTGATCTTGTTGTGATCCATGACGGGGTACGTCCTTTTGTTCGTAAAGATCAAATCGACATCACGATAGCCACGGCAAGAAAATACGGTTCGTGCATCGTTGCATTTCCTGCCAGTGATACCATAAAACTAGTAGGCACAAATAAACAGGTAATTAATACCTTGGAACGCGAGATGGTCTGGATGGCCCAAACCCCTCAAACCTTTCGCTACGACCTCATCCTGGAAGCCCATGAGGTTGCAAGACGGGAGGGTTTTGAAGGCACAGATGATGCCTCGTTGGTGGAACGTCTTGGAGAGCCGGTTTACGTGGTTCCAGGTGATCAATACAACATAAAGATAACTACTCCAGAGGATCTTAGGATTGCAGAATCTTTGGTCCAAGGTAAGGAAAAGACATGTTGAACGTTTACCATTTGTTTCATGTATGACTTTTAGCACTGTAGCGATTATATGAAATGGATGAAAAATATATGAACATGGCTCTGAAGCTGGCAGAGCTTGGCCGCGGGTATACCTCCCCGAATCCTTTAGTCGGTGCGGTAGTCGTCAAAGACGGAAATGTAGTGGGGAGTGGCTATCACCGTGCTGCCGGGGGCCCCCATGCCGAGATATGTGCCATTGAGGAAGCCGGTTTGAAGGCAAGGGGCGCTACCCTGTATGTCACATTGGAACCATGCAACCATGTAGGGCGCACACCTCCCTGCACCGAGGCTATCTTAAGGAGCGGGATTAAACGCGTGGTGATAGGAACCAGAGACCCGAATCCGGATGTAAAAGGTGGTGGGGTCGAGTTTTTGAGGGAGCATGGTATCGAGGTTATCACTGGAATTTTGGAGAAGGATGTCAAACGTCAGAACGAGTTTTTTATCAAATATGTGACTACAAAACAGCCGTTTGTGATCTTAAAATCTGCCTTAACATTGGATGGTTCTATTGCCACCAGTACGGGTGACTCGAAATGGATATCCAATTCAGCTTCTAGAGAATTTGTTCATCGACTCCGGCATGCTGTTGACGCGGTGATGGTCGGTATTGGAACGATTAGGCGGGACGATCCTAGGCTCACCACTCGTCTGAAGGATGTGGACTCCTCTGACCCGATCCGTATCATACTGGATACAAGGCTTACCATTTCGCCTGATTCTAAGGTATTGAACCTGGACTCTGATTCTGATACAATCATTGTTACCGGGTCGAATATAGACCGAGAAAGGCTAAAGAGGCTAAAAAGGCCTGGAATCGATTTTATGACTGCTGCTGTTAAGGATGGGCTTATTGAGCTCTCCCCCCTTATGAGTATATTGGGAAAAAGGGGAATAACCAGCCTTCTGATCGAAGGGGGGAGCAGAGTAAACGGATCGGCCATAAGCGCAGGCATCGTAGATAAGATCATCCTGTTTTATGCGCCACGTATCCTGGGAGGGAATGACGGGTTTCCCTTATTTACGGGAAAGGGCGTCTTAAACATTCGGGATACAATACGTGTATCCGACATTAGAGTTCATCAATTTGAAGATGACCTAATGATCGAAGGGTATCTCAAAGGCGGACATCAGCAGGCCTAAGAGCGTCTAAGACTGGTATGTTATAGATATGTTTACAGGAATCATAGAGGGTACGGGGGAAATAATAGGGCTGAGGCGGATGCATGGTGGCATGCGAATCCGTATTGCAGCCCGTTTCGACTTAGGAGAGACATGCTTGGGAGACAGCATTGCCGTAAGCGGTGTCTGTTTGACAGTAATCGACATAGAAAAGAACCGGTTTGAGGTGGATGTGTCCCCGGAAACTCATGACAAGACTACGTTGAAATACATAAGGATAGGGGATATGGTCAATCTGGAAAGGGCGCTTAGATTGTCAGACAGACTGGGTGGGCACATGGTGTCTGGGCATGTGGACGGAATCGGAGTCATCAAGGCGAGGCAATCCATGGCCAATGCCACCCTCATAACCGTTACAGTTCCCGAAGAACTGTCCAGGTATATAATCAAGACGGGGTCAGTCGCAGTTGATGGGATTAGCCTTACTGTAAACTCTTGCGGTAAAGACTTCTTTACCGTGAGCATAATTCCTCATACGTTAAAGGTTACTACTATTGGTCAGAAGAGGGAAGGGGATGCACTGAATATTGAAACAGACATGATAGGAAAGTATGTGGAACGTTTTGTCAGCCGTGTAAGAAAAGGAGAAGAAGAATATGATTTAGAGGGTTCGTCAGTGGATATGAGTCTTTTATCGAAGGCTGGTTTTATATGAGTAGATACATTAAACAGTAAGGTTTTGGCTCTTTGAAAAAAAAATTAAGCTTTCATACCTGAGCTTAGCAACTTACGGCCGGCATAATATAAGATACAAACAGCTACGTAGGTACACTTTTTTCAAAGAGCTAAAGTGGTCGGTATTCGATATGTTTCCAAAAGACTTTCTACGACACCCTGAACATGGGAATTAGAATAATGAATCAAAGGAGTTACAGCAATGCCCATCTTAACCATAGAAGAGGCGATTGAAGAGATCAGAAATGGCCGGATGGTCATTCTAGTAGACGATGAGGACCGGGAAAACGAAGGTGATCTGACCATAGCGGCAGAGAAGGTAACCCCAGAGGTGATCAATTTTATGGCCAAGTATGCGCGTGGCTTGATCTGCCTCTCTTTATCACCGGAAAAGGTGGATGCCTTACAACTTCCGCTCATGGTTGATCAGAATACCTCTCGGTTTAATACTGCGTTCACTGTGTCTATCGAGGCAAGGCATGGGGTTACTACTGGGATATCAGCGGCAGACAGGGCCACTACAATACTCACTGCTGTTGCTGATGACGCAAAACCAAGCGATCTTGTTCGACCTGGCCACGTGTTTCCATTGAGGGCTCGAAAAGGAGGGGTTATTGTCCGAAGCGGTCAGACCGAAGGGTCAGTCGATCTGGCGCGTCTGGCCGGTTTAAAGCCTGCTGCTGTTATTTGTGAGATCATGAAGGAAGATGGCACGATGGCCAGGATGCCTGACCTTGAAGAATTCTCAAAAAAGCACGGAATTGGTATATGTACTATTGCCGATCTTATTGAGTATAGGATGCGGACCGAGTGCTTTGTCCACCGTGTCGCAACCACTTTCATCCCCACAACATATGCCGGGGAATTCAAGGTGATTGCTTATGAGAACGATGTGGATGAGTTCTTACATATTGCATTGGTTAAAGGAGAGATTAATCCTGACAAACCTGTTTTGGTTCGTGTCCATTCGGAATGCCTTACTGGTGATGTCTTTGGCTCTTTACGCTGTGATTGCGGAGATCAACTCCATACAGCGATGAAGATGATAGAAAAGGAGGGCTCGGGAGTAATCCTGTATATTCGCCAGGAAGGACGAGGGATTGGTTTGCTCAACAAATTGAAGGCATACGCTCTCCAAGATCAGGGTCAGGACACGGTGGAGGCGAATATATCTCTTGGGTTTAAGCCTGATTTAAGAAACTACGGTATAGGTGCTCAGATATTGGTGGATCTGGGGGTTAGAAAGATGCGTCTCCTGACCAACAATCCAAAAAAGATCGTCGGTCTTGAGGGATATGGATTGACTATTTTGGAACAGGTCCCTATCGAGGTTCGCCCCAACAAATACAATCTGAATTATTTAAACTGTAAGAAAGAGAAGATGGGGCATCTCCTACACCTGGATGGAAAATGCTGTGGAGGGTAAGATGACGAACGTGTACGAGGGTAAGCTTTCTGGAGCAGGGAAGAAGTTTGCCTTGGTGGTGAGCCGATTCAACAGCTTTATCAGTGATCGACTCCTCGAGGGTGCTGTTGACGCACTCCTGCGTCATGGAACGAGGAGGGAGGACATAGATGTAGTAAAAGTTCCGGGCTCGTTTGAAATTCCCTTTATTGCGAAGAAGATGGCTCAAAAGAAGACATACAATGCTATCATATGCTTAGGAGCGGTGATCCGCGGCTCCACTCCACATTTTGAGTATATCAGCGCCGAAGTTACAAAAGGGGTAGCTATGGTTGGCCTGGAGGTTGGGATTCCGGTAATATTCGGAGTAATAACCACGGATACAATCGAGCAGGCCATTGAACGTGCTGGCTCTAAAGCTGGGAATAAAGGCTGGACTGCTGCTGAAGCAGCTATGGAGATGGCAGATCTGATGGAGGTTATAGATCAGGTTTAACAAGAGGTCTCATATTTGAGTGTATGGGAAAGAGGCGACGTTCCAGAGAACTGGCAATGCAGGCCCTTTATCAAATAGATATGAATGGGGACGATTCTGATGAGGCGATCGATCTTTTCTTTACCCATTTCAAGGGCCGTGATGACCTAAAACCATTCTTTATGAGGCTAGTAAAAGGTGTGCGTGAGTATCGGGAAGAGATCGATTCCCTTATCGAACGTTTTTCCAGCAACTGGAAGTTGAACCGTATGTCTCGAGTAGACCTAAATATAATGAGGATTGCTACATACGAGCTTCTCTATTGTGACGATATACCTTACAGGGTATCTATCAACGAGGCTGTTGATATGGGAAAGAAGTTCGGTAGCAAGGATTCAGGGGCGTTTGTTAATGGTATTCTAGACAGTATCCGTATATTTCTGAAAAAACGCGATTGAAGAGCGTAATTTGGAGAGATACCCGAAAGGAGAGAGGCGTGAGAAGAACCTCCCCCTTCTCTTATCTTGGGGTTCTCATCCTAAAGATTGCTTGACAAACGAACCCAGTTCTCCAAGGTTCTTTACCACGCTGATGCCTGCCCCTTCTAAGGCTTTGATCTTATCCTCTGCTTTTCCACTTCCGCCCGAGATGATAGCTCCTGCATGACCCATACGTTTGCCAGGAGGGGCTGTTTGACCAGCAATGAAGCCAAATACCGGTTTAGATATATTTTCTTTGATGAAAACGGCTGCTTCTTCCTCTGCCGTACCGCCGATCTCTCCGATAAGGATCACGGCAGTTGTGTCTTTATCCTTTTCAAACATGTCCAGAAGATCAATAAAGTTCAATCCTATAATAGGATCTCCGCCAATCCCTATGCATGTGGATTGCCCCAGATCCGCCTGGCTGAGTTGATCCACCACCTCGTATGTAAGAGTACCACTTCGCGAGATTACCCCTATTGGGCCTGATCGATGGATAGGGGCAGGCATGATCCCAACCTTACATTTTCCAGGGGAGATTATACCCGGACAGTTGGGGCCTATCAGTTTCGTGTTGTTTCCTCTCAGGTAATGCTTTACCTTGACCATATCTAAGGTGGGGATCCCTTCCGTAATACATACTACGAGTTCAATACCTGCAGATGAAGCCTCCATAATAGCATCTGCTGCAAAAGCCGGAGGGACAAAGATAAGAGATGTGTTTGCTCCGGTCTTTTCCACGGCCTCTAAAACCGAATTAAAGACCGGCACCCCTTCTACCTCTTGCCCACCCTTGCCAGGGGTGACACCAGCCACTACTTTAGTCCCGTAGGCAATACATTGCTGTGTATGAAAACTTCCTTCTCTTCCAGTAATCCCTTGGACCACAACCCGCGTCTGTTCATTTACTAAGATACTCATATTTCTACCTCTTTTATCATTTTACCGATTGGGCTACCAGCTGGGCAGCCTCCCTGATGTTCCGTGCCACCTTAAAATCGATACCAGACTCCCTTAACATGGATCGTCCTTTTTCGACATTGGTTCCCTCGAGCCTGACGATGAGGGGTACCTTGATCTCAACGTTCTTGGCAGCCTCAATTACTCCTTCGGCCAGTGTATCACAACGTAGAATTCCACCGAATATATTTATCAGGATAGCCTTGACCCGTGAATCAGAAAGGATGATCCTAAATCCGTTTGTTATCATTTCAGCATTGGCTCCACCACCGACATCCAGGAAATTGGCCGGTTCAGCACCTGCATTCTTGATCAAGTCCATGGTAGCCATAGCTAGCCCTGCTCCATTCACCATAGCCCCTACGTTGCCTTCGAGCCTGATATAGTTTAATTTGTATTTGGAGGCCTCCCTCTCGAGCGGATCCTCTTCATCAGGGTCTCTCAAATCTGTCAGATCACTATGACGGTAGAGGGCGTTGTCATCAAAGTTGATCTTTGCGTCCAGGGCGATCATCCTCTTGTCGGAAGTGATTACTAATGGATTAATCTCCACCAGGGAACAATCATATTCGGTAAAGAGTCGATATAGAGGTACCAAGAATGTAGAGCAGGTCTTTACCATTGAAGGATCGAGCCCGAGACCAAAGACTAGATTTCTGATCTGAAAAGGGACTAAACCAGTAATCGGGTTCACGGCTTCCTTTTTGATCATCTCTGGGCTCCTGGCTGCTATCTCTTCGATCTCCATACCACCTGCAGCACTCATCATAATGACCGGACAGGCAATAGATCTATCTATGGTAATTCCAAGATAGAGTTCCTGCTCTATTTCCACTACTTCCTCGACCAATACCTTTCGGACCACCTTTCCCTCAGGACCTGTCTGGGGCGTTACCAAGGTCATCCCAAGTATCTCACTAGCAGCCTTTTCTACTTCCTGAGGTGATTTGGCAATCTTAACCCCACCACCTTTGCCACGTCCGCCCGCATGGATTTGGGCCTTGACAGCGAACGCCTGACTCTGCAGTTTTTCAGCCACTTCCCTAGCTTCAGATGGGGTAAATGCGACATCCCCCTGAGGCAAGGGGACAGAGAACTTCCTCATCAATTCTTTTGCTTGATACTCATGAATCTTCATGGTCTTACCCTTAAGTTATATCAGTTTTGTCAAGTTTGTAGAATTTAAAAACATTGGCATCTCCAATTCGTTAGGAACGTTCTTATAGCATCTTATTCACGTGCTGTCAAATATTTTTAGTCCTTTCTATGTACCTAGGAATGTTTAGGGTAACTATTCACGGGGCGAGGCTTTTCTTTTCACCCCGGAAACAGTTACTGTTTAATAGTTGACGGTTTCGTGAAAAGTCCAATTTCGATCTCTCCGTCAGCAATTTTGGGATTCAGAATTCGCCTGGCTAAGTTTCAGAAGCT
>DTYH01000041.1 GCA_012961955.1 Desulfobacterales bacterium
AGAACCACCGTCGATAATTATATATTCAAGGTTGGGATAACCTTGGAGAAAAACTGGCCGAATCGTTTCTTCGATAAAGTGACCTTGATTAAGGCTGGGGCAACTATGCTGATCTTTGGCCAGAGGTTTCCGTCTGGATGCTATCTGCCAACTGAGGAGATTCCTCAGTCCATAGCCAGCCAGTCTTTCCCGGCGGCGGGGGCGGAAATTCTTTTAGTGTAAGACACCGGCTAGTTTGTAAATCCTGAAACGTACGACACTTAAATTCTGTGTGGCAAATGTAAGAAAGTATTGCTTTTGTTAAGATTTTAATCAAACCTAAATTGAGCGTTACAAATTTTGATATGATTGAAAACGCAATGTAATTTCAATGACTTGTCTTGTTTAGTTCTGCTAACAAAAGTGACCCGGTTGGGTGGCAGCTTTCGAATCAAAAAATATCAAGATTTGTAACCGTTCGGGATCGTCGAGTTTACCGGATCTGGCGCGTTGCCAACGGCCTGAAGAACCTTAGTACATCTGCGCCCCTTTCCGCCTTGCTCCCTCGGCAAACTCGACAATCGCTCAACCTAGGTCAAGTTTAGGCACTACGCCCCCTGAGTATCCGATTATCGGACACTGGTTTTTTTCAACTTATCGAGATAGTTAAAAATAGATTCAATGATCTGTTCAAAACCATCTAATTCCTCTACACCCGTTCTTCATAGGAGTCGATAGTCTATATCCGGATAGGGGTGCACCAGGAGGTTGTCTATTACTGGTATCGCCTCGAGCTTTTTGCCTAACCCAGTAGGTAAAACACCTTTATCCTTCACAGAAGTCTTCTCGCCCCTTCCTCCTTCTCATAAGGTAATCCCTAAACCTCTTTCGGCCCTGGCTAACCATCGAATAATCCAGCCCCATTAACCTTCCAATCTCCAATCCTTCGAGTCCACCAACCGAGAAAGGAGTTCCATCACCACTTGTCATACACCATTCCTCTTTTAAAAAATATCTTCCCTTGCCTTCGCAGTCTCCTCTGATATCACATCCAATATATCACCAACCGCAACATATCCATCCAAGTGCGCCACCTCTCGATCTGAGAGCCTCTCCCCAAGGAAATTCTCCCTCACCGGCTAACAAGTCGTCTGCCTCCTAATAAACTTTGCCCTATATAACGTCTCTTCTTCCACCAATCCCTCTGTGTCCCATTCTGGCGGACCGATACGATCGAGATGGACGTACCGACAAAGCGCACTAAGATAGGCCCCTTTCTCTACTAAAATACTCTTGGGCCTACCCTGATACAAGTCCCCTGAACGCCTGTAGTATCTGTTAAGCCAACGAGGTACAGGAAATATTAAGATGCCGCATAAACTTACTTAGATTCCTTGAAGGAGTCTCGAAAAGCAAGTGAAAATGGTTCCCCATCGAGACAGAATAACATGGCAAATCTCAAGAGAGTTCTGAGGGAGTTCAAGGAATCTCACCTGGTCATGATCGTATATGAAGATTTCCTTTTTCTCACCGCCACGAGACATGTAACATGGTAAACAGCATTTGGAAATTGTATCATTAACGGCCTGAGCATGGCTGATCTATCCCAGTTTACGCCCTGGATTGTCAAAAGAAAAGATCTGACCCCCTCCTTCCAAGTATAGGTAGGATTACGATCTTACCCCAGCGACTAGGAATGTCTTAAACCACATAGACTTTTAGGGAGATTTGTCCCCACCCTCCACAGTCAAATCCTGAATCTGAACAACTCCAAGTATCAAAGACCATTTCATTTGGATCTAACCCTGCTACAATTCTGTCCTGAACAACTACGGTGCAGATTGCCAAGGGTTGGAGAGCATGAATACACATATAACGAGGACATTCCTCGCTGATCAAACATCCCGTCAATACCGAAATTACAAATTTATCCCCTACCTTATGTCCCGAGGCGCAGCCGTGTGATTTTATCACTTCGGCAATGATCTTTCTTTTTCTTGCCTTCCGTAATTCTGTCAATGTTTTCGTCTTCTTGGGGTCGGCCTTGAATCTTTCCATTTCTTCATCTGAATACCCCATTAACTCCTGAAATTTTTTCCAAAAGTTTCCTTGACCTGTCATAAAAATCTTCCTTTCGTCTAAAGTTTCTCTCAATAAGGAGCTATGGAATTGAGTTAAGGGCCAAGTGCATCACTTGCAGAATAGAACCCCGCTACTAAAAGAGTATAGGCAAATGTCTCAACTTGCCAAACAACATAATAAGAATGACCCGAAAATAAGGCGCCCAATCACCTTACAGAGGTCTCAAACTAAAACCTTTTTCTAGTTAGGTCCTCTACACCGAAATTCCTAGCCCAAGACAACGTAACGGGTTGTAATTCTTGGATATCAATCAAGGCTCTCTTGGGCTTGCCGGGTATA
>DTYH01000042.1 GCA_012961955.1 Desulfobacterales bacterium
ACGACTTCAAACGGAAGGTCAGTATCGGAAAGCGAAGACAACTTGAGCTACGTGTCATTCGGCTGCAAAGCCCCGACGGCACAGTCTCGGTTCTTCTGATCAAAAACGTCATCCTGCGCGTGGGCAAAGCGCCCCAAGAGATTCTTCACTCCGTTTTGCTCCGTTCAGAATGACCACGAAAAGCACAGCGAGAGAGGAGAAAAGGCGTCATCGGCGGTCATGTCAGTTTCCTCGGTGTCGGTTGATCGGCCACTGACACCCTTTGACTAGTTACATGAATTCGGCTAGTCCAAAACCATTGGAGTCAAAGGTGTTGATCGGATATATTTCGTCCATTTAGGGTTCAAAACCTTTTATCTGTGTAACCACAAATGGCCATACATAGGGATTTTACCTACTTTTGTACCGTTTCAAATAATATAATGCAGCCTTGTTCTTGGGGTTGATCGCAAGGGTCTCTTTCCAGTAGAATACAGCCCTTTTTATATCCTTTTCCCTAAGTGCCTTCCATGCCAGGTCGTTATACGCCTTTGTTAAGTTAAATATGGCATCACGATCCCGGGGATTTATAGCCAAGGTCTTCTTCCATTCCTTGATGGCCATGTCTATTCTTCCCTGGTTGTAATATATCCAGCCAATCCCATTTATAGCCTTTGTATAATTTGGTTTAAGCTCTAATGTCTTCTGGTATTCGAGCAGGGCGTTTGATGTCATATCAAGATTATGGAATGCTCGCGCCAGACGATAATGGGTGTCGGGTTCATCAGAGTCTGCATCACGTGCCTTTTTTAGGTATTCAATCGCCTTGGCCGGATTGTGGCGAAAATTGTAGATTGTCCCCAAAAAATAGTAGGCATCAGCGTTATTAGGATCGATACGAACTATTTCTTGAAACTTATCAAAGGCCCTTTTCAAATCATTCTCCCTCAGATAGAGAATCCCTAGCCACAGAAGAGCATATGTGTTTTGGTGGTCTATTTCAACGACTTTCTGGAACTCTAGAAACGCCTCCTTAAATCTTCCCTTCTTTGCATACAGTATGCCTAGCTGATTGTGGGCATACTCGTTTTCAGGTTCGATCCGTACCGCTTCCCTGAATTGTTTGATTGCATGATCCAGGTCTCCTTTATAGTGGTAATCTGCCCCTCTAAAGATTAGATCATTTACGTCAAGTGCTTTTGCAAATTTGGGGCTGGCAAAGCAGAGCAGAGGAATCAGCGTCACTGTGGCAAGAAACCTTAATATCATCAGGATAGACCCTTTACAACAGCATCAACGATCTTTTCCCGAAACTTACCCCGTTTGAGTCTGGCCTCATCATCAGAATTGGAAATAAACCCTATTTCCAAAAGTATCGACGGCATCTTGGCCCTTCTTAGGACAAAAAAATTGGCTGAATGGACTCCCCGGTCCTTGAGGGGAAGGGCAGTTCGAAACCGTTTTTGAAAGGTTCTGGCAAACCTACCGCTTTCATTCCAGTACATTCTTTGCTCAAACCTGAATAGTATCTCTTCAATATCAATGTAGCCGAGTTTCTTCTTGAACGGTTTGTCGTATTTTAAGACCGAGTTTTCAAAAGCCGCCACTCGAGCAGCCTCTTTACTGGAGGCCTTCTCTGAACAATAGTACGTCTCCGATCCATGAGCTTTGGGGTTATTGTTGGCGTTGATATGAATACTTATGAAAAGGTCGGCTTGGTGCTGATTGGCAATCACCGTGCGGTCACTCAAAGGTATGTAATAGTCTTGTGTCCTGGTTAGAAATGATTTGATCTTTCCAATATCAGAAAGCCTCCTTTGGAGTCGCCAAGCCAGGTCCAGGGTCACATCCTTCTCCTTAAGGCCGGTTGGGCCCACCGCACCTGGATCAAAACCGCCGTGACCAGCATCAATCACTATCCGATTTACCTGATAGGTTAGGCTGCCAGTAGATCGGACTCGGTTTAGCATAGCCTCCTCTTCTGCTTTTGCTTCTTGTTCCAGCGGAGCAAGAGGTCTCTCCTTTTTCTCCAGTCTAGGGACCGGCTTCTGGGTGATGATCTCGATCATCATCCGCGAGTACGTATCGGCAGGATTAAGGCGAACGGCTTTTCTGAACGCCTCTACTGCTTTTGCCTTTTCTCCAAGTCCGTAATAGGCTCGTCCCAGAAGGCCATAGGCCCAGTCACTCGTTGGGTCCAGATGAATCGCCTTCTGCAACGCCTTGCACGCTTTCCTATACTCCTTTGAAGCAATCAGGCCCTGACCCTCCAGGGCATAATCGAATGCTGTCTTTGCCCATACAAGGGAAGGGAAAAAGGATAGTGCAGAACCTGCAAGTATTCCCCATCCAATCCAGTTCAAAAACAGCCTTCTATCAGTACTGTTTTTCATGTTCTGTTCTCAACCTTTCGTAAAGCCGCGGATGAGCGAAAACTACTGTTCAGTTCGTAACTATTCATGTTAGAAGCGTCATGCGGAGCACAAGCCAAGGCCCCCAAGAGATTCTTCACTCCGCTTGGCCCTATTCAGAATAACATGGTAACAACCTTCGTTCAAAACGCTCATAAAAAGCACAGCAGGAGACGGAAAAAAAGATCTTTTCGGTGTATGTTAACGACCACTGACGCCCTCCGAGTAGTTACCTGAATCCAACTAAGCATAACGATCATTCGCGGGGAGGCGGGAATCCGTATTAGCCTCAGTCCCAGAGGTACCCAACTCGATTTTTGTAGCTTCACCCCGTTAACAGTTACCAATTTTTTCAGGGAGCAAACTGCTACCATTTTCCAAATGCCTTTGTTTCTGGTTCTTCCAGCCACGGTTTATACTTGACATAGTCGCCCCACACCACACTACTGTCAGGCGGGGTCTTTCCCCACCAGTTGTGGCTTGCGTCAACAAAGATTGTTGAAAAACACTGTAACGCAACAGGGTTTTCAATGAAATTGTTGTGATTGATCTTTGGTCTCGACATACCCCTACATTCAATCCCGCCTATTCCCATATTCCTAGCAATTGTATTATATAGTATCTTTGGTGCTGCATCGTTACCGCAACTAATTCCGCTTTGTGCGTTATTGGCAATATAGCAGTGTGTAATGTCAGGCGTTCCATAAAGGATTTTAATGGCCGTAGTCGCATATTCTATAATACAATATTTAAAACAGCTACTAATATTGGTTGGAGCAATAAACCGGACGGCGTTCATATAATCCCCAGGCGCTGGTGAAGGGCTGTTTGAGCTGAATACGATGGGAGCTTCTTCCTTTCCGCGGGCATTAACCCCTCCATCCTTGACAATGATAGATGTGTTCTTATTGAATCTCAATTGGACCCCAGGCTCGATCTGAAGGGTGGCGCCACCATCTATTATCACATCCTTCTCGATTACGTACGGGCTATTCGAAAGAGTGAGGAAAGAGGTGGAGTTTATAGTCCCCTTTAGAGGTCCAGCCAGAATAGGAAGTGGCATAGATTTCCCTTTGGGATAGGGTGCATCGAGTATGGTTGATATGTCGATCCTCCCCTTGATTCGTCCAAGGATATTTACTCCATCAGAGCTTCCCCACCAGTTATCTCGAGCACGAACCGGCTCCCCTGATGTGGGTCCCACCACCTCAAAAGGTTCGTTATCGTAGATATTATTCTCTTTCAACTCTGCCTGACTCTTGGTGACAACTACGCCTGGGCCACGATTCTGAGTTATTGTGTTATAAGCGACTACGGGCGCTGCATTCCTGATCAGTATTCCTCCCTTCCTGTTGTTCCTAATAGTGTTCTTTCCAATAGTCGGCTTTGCTCCGTCTATTATTTCCAGGCCCAGACGATCGTTTTTATGAATGTCATTGTTTAGGATACGAGGGTTTGAAAAGTGGTTTGCAATCCTGATTCCATCAATATTTTGTGTCAGTTCACAGTCCTGAATATGAGGAGAGGATGAGAGACAGCTTATCCCAATCCGGGCCGCTTTAATCTGGCAGAACTTTAGCACATTCTCCTTCTCCCTTACATTAACAAATTTGATTCCGGCCCACGTACCCTTTCCGGCAGGACCAAAAGTGATGAGATGCGTCTGATTTCCACTCGCACGTAATCGACCTTCTATCCGAAGGCCGGCCCCTTTCGATAAAATAACCGTTCCCGGTTCGATCCTAAGGAGTGTTTTGTCTCGGACTACTACCTCATCTTCAATTATGTAAGGGCTTGCTCCAGCGTACCAGATCGTATCTTCAACTATTTCTCCTGAAACCGCTGTGGGGCCTGGCGCCACAGGAGTTCCCAGCAGGGCTTGTGTACGTCTACTTTCATTCCCCGCACGATCTATGGCAGAGACAGCGTAGAAATACCTCTTGAAATTGACCAGCTTTTCATCCTTCCAACTATTAAACTCTGTCTGGGCAATCTTTTTAAATCCGCCAAGGGGAGTTTCACTACGATAGATTCGGTACCCGGCCAGGTCATCATCCTCCCCCTTTTTCCAACTCAGGATCACAACTCCATCCCTGCCAACAGCGGTTAGGTTTTTGGGCGTCTCTGGCGGGGTTGTGTCTATAGTTATAGATCCCAGGGCGTCTATCCACTTAGCGGTATTCCCTGAATCGTCAGTGAGATATCCAACTACGATAGCGTTCTTTACATTGTCTCCAGGGATGACCCTGTATGTTCCTAGGTAACCCCCGGGTTCAACCTCTTCCATCTCAATCCCCTTTCTGAATTCACCAATGTCAAACGATGCATGCTTTTCTGGGTCACCCTTAAGCACCACGCGTATGATGTTCCCTGCTTTTTGGGGAATCCCATTGGTATCTTGGGCGACAAAGGTTATGACTGGTGGACGTGTAGCCTCAGCAATAGTTGGAACAGGGATTGTCTTTACCATATCACGAAACAGGTCATCACAGGCCCTTAAGAGCTGTACGTCCCGAACGTTCATAGCCGTAGAGATGATTGTGCCGATGATTCCGATTGGGGAAAACGATGCGCCACCCTCATGCTTACGGGTCACATGCCTACCACTCCAAAGAAAATGGCCCGTCTTTGTCTCGAACATCTTGATTTCTGCTCCCACAGCTACCTGAGAGTAAAGTAGCGCATAGAACTTGTCAAAGTTTGAGACCGTACCATAGATAACCGCATCTACCTTTAGGATCTGGCCTAATCTTTGAGGCGAAGCTTTGCTTATTTCTTCCGGATCAGTTAGTCCTCCCTTCCTTAGCAGGCGGTCCACACGGAAGAGCTCCATATCCGTATATGGAAGAGAGCTGAAATGATTATAAAATCCTCGACGAACCGTTTCGAGAGCTCTTTTGTTTCCGGATTTGTCCACAAAGGGTAGTATGGCAACGGTATGCGGAACATGATCTTTAAAGTAGGGATCAACCCGATATGTACCCTTAAACATAGCGGTTATCTGTGGGGAAACAAGAGTCTTTTTTGTGGCAGCTACACATCCCTGTAGAGCGAGGGTGCACGAGAGAACAAGCAAGGAGAGTCTTGATAGGAGAGTCTTCATTGCCTAATCTTGCTGGGATTTGTTAAAGGCTCTGATTTGACTGATAAAACAACATTTTTGTGTATTTGGCTGCGTGTAACCTGAAAGAGAAGCGGAATCTGAACCAGCTAATGTGGGTACAGCGCAGTTTGACTCGTTCTTCAGAGAATCTTGCCTGATGCTTGGTGGCTGACAAACAGCTAGCCGGATCGTTCCTTGCTACATCTTAGGATGTTGCGTAACAATTTTAAAATATTAAAGTGTGTCATCCTTTTAGTCAAGAAAAATTTCGTCGGATGACTGCACAGGTTTTGGATGGGCTATTTTTATCCTTTTCAATTAGTAGTGCGATGTGTAGTCTAATAAGTTATTGACTATCACAGCTAGTTCCGATATATTTATATAATATAATAATGCTTAACAGATGCCAGGGATTGGTATTTAACCGGGATACGGTTTTGTATAAAGTCTTGAAGAAGATTCCTGAAAACATCCCTTGACTGTCTCGTAAAAAGTCTAATTTTGCTCTCTCCATGAGCGATTTTGCGATTCAGAATTCCCGTGGCTAGATC
>DTYH01000043.1 GCA_012961955.1 Desulfobacterales bacterium
GTAATCTTGCCAGTAATGGCTGCTCTTACAGTAAACAACCCTTGTCCGCTCCGGATGAAGGGTAGGCCTACTCGCGTGAAAACCCTCAACCAGCACCTCAGACAAACCCAGGGTCCTAAATGCTAAAAGAGACAGGGTCCTAGCCCAGATACCAGCCATGACCCTGCTCCTTAAACGGGCCTTACCCTTTATCTTCAGAAGCACCTGCCAAATCAGAAAACTCTACAAATCTAAAGACCCAGCCCTAAAAGAAAGACTCAAGCCCACTCCCATTCCAAAGTCCATCCGCAACATTATCCAACCGGAGTAACTACCACCAATCTCCCTTAAACTCTCCATACCCTTCGCCTTAGATCAAGGTAGAGGGGTAGGTGTTCCCTAATCCAGATCCTCAGATCCTTTTCACCCTTACTCCTTCCCATAACACTGTCCCTTTTTCCCTTCTCTACACCCTTTCCCCCTCCTGCCTCGTCGTCGCCCATACCCCTTGCCTACTCACCCACCCCCGAAAATCGCTCGCTTATTAAATCTCCTAAGTCTCTAACAAAGGTCGCTGTAATTATAGGCTACGTGCAAACCCGGTGTAGAGCAGACAGCCATAACCTTTGTGAGCTGACAATATTTGTAGGGTAGGGTTTTAGAACCCACCGCGACTTCGCTGTTATGTGAAATCCCCTCGTACATGTGGTTTTGCTTACAAGTTATGCGGATAACCATGAAGACCACACCCAACATATTTGTGGAAAAACCATTACCACAGAGCGGCGGAACACTATATTTACGTGCAATATGTTCCCGGCCAGTGGCACCATCTATCCCGTGTCGGAACTTCGTCTTGAGTCTGACGCAACCACCTTGTTTCATAATACTAAGATGCTACAATTTTTTATTAATTCTTCCTCGTTACCATTTCTTACACAAGCAGTTAACCTGTTTTCAGTTCTCCCATCTCAACTCTAACATTTTTTGTTAAGCGAGAGATAAGGCCTACATACTATCTTTATCCGTAATCGAGACTTCTCTAGGCCCGTTCTGGTCGTCATTTCCCTCATATTTACCCTCTTCCGAGAGCATCATATCATTGGCTACTTGAGATAAGGCGGTGAGATGAGCTTTGGTTTCCCCACTGCTCGTCGTATCTCCAACAAATCCAAGAGGAACAAAAAGCCGGAAACGATTGACAGGTTTTCAAACCTGCCAAGGCCTTGCTGGCTTTGCTGTTTAATGTGATTATCTTTTTACGGTTTTTGGAAGTGCACTTCTTGCTACAAGACGTTTAGTATTTAAGCAATTAAAGACCGGATTGCAAGAACCAAAACAAAAAGCTTTATTTCTAAGACAGCTTCTTCAGAAATATATAACCGAACGGCTTCTGCAGGCATATTCTTTCCATTCGAAGGGAAGAAGAGATGCTCTTTATCTAAGAATTAGCACTGAAGATTGTGCTATTGTCGTCAGCTTTTCCACATGGTCTTGAGTGAAGAATTTCCGTAACAGTGATTTTTTTCCTATCCAAACTGCAATGAGACCCTTCTCTGCTGCCTCCATAATGAAGGTATCCAAGAAGGAGGCATCTATAACGGAGACCCAAGCCTTTATCTTCTGGGTTGTATAATAGCTTAGTATCTCGTTCATCTTTCTGTCAACCTCTTCCCTGAGACGTTTAGAGTCCGTCAGCCCTACAATCGCAAGCTCAGCCTGGTGGAGGGTTACCATTTGATTAATCATTTCAAGAGATGCCTGGCTTACGCTGTCATGGTCTAGACAGCATACAATTTTATTAGGTCTCTTCTCTTCTTTTGCCACAAGGACTGAGCAACGGGCGCCCTTCGCTACCTTTTGAGGGACACTGCTATCCTCTTCCCATCCGCAATCTCTTCCTTTCCTGCAACCGAGGACGATCAAGTCGCTTTCCTCATCCTCCGCCTCTGCCAAGATCTCCTTGCCGCTGTTCCAAACCGAACCCGTACTCGGAAGTCTTTTCTGCTACTCCGACACACAAGGAGTTCTTCCCAAACTCCCCTCCTTACCTCAATCAACTCATAACAGCATTCGTTATTGTTATAAGGGGAGTCCTCGTTATTCGGAAAATAACTGAGGAACTCTTCCCGGTAATTCTGAAGCGCTTCAACTATAGGCCAGCCTGGACCCGACTCGCCACGAGGCTTACCACTGGACTCCCTTTTCGGTTCTACCCCAATAGAGTCACATCAGCCCATGTGTTCATCGCTAATTTGGCCACCTCGTGGACTACGTAAGAGCTATAAGGATACCGATCTAGTGCCACGAGAATTCTCATGATTGCTCACCTCTCGCAGAGGAGATACTCCCACCAGTTTCCGCTAGGTCCTACCGTCCGATAAGATCTTCACCCTGTCAAGAGTTGCATCAACAGTAACCCTTTTGCTCCTTGAAAAAAGTTGTAATCGGTTAACCTTGCGAAGGATTGCGACCAATCTTGCAAAAAGATTCAAGATTTGTCTGGCGTTAAAAATTTCAAACGGTTTGAGGGCGCAAGCCCGCCTTGTTGAAATTTTGTGAGGCAAATCTAGGATCCCAAAATTGTTCACCAAAACGAGGAAGATTGACTGACTACAACATTATCAGTCAATTTTTTCAAAACGCTAGATCGTTACAATCGGTCTTGACCCATTAGGTCCGGTTCTCTTTTATCTTTTTTTCGGCTCTTTCTACGGCTTCTTGGATCTCCCTCAGTTTGAAAGGCTTCGCTAGAAAATCAAAGACCCCTTTACGGAAAGACTCTTTCGCAGCTTCCATTGTGGCAAATCCAGTAATGACAACTACCTCGGTGGTCGGGGAGCGTCTTTTTACCTCTGTCAAAAACTCCATTCCATCAAGTCCCTCCATTTTCAGGTCGGTAATCACGATGTCAAAATTTCTTTCTGTAATCCTTTTGAACGCATCCACGCTCCGGAAGAAGATCTCCACCTCATAACGTTTCCTTTTCAGGGGTTATCTCTTGTGAACCTCTTTTTCTGAGCGCCTGTACGCTTTCAAGGAACATGTAAATTCCGACAAACCCCAACATCAGGACATAGGTGATCTTTATCAAAAAATCAGCATTTCCGATCTGACGTAATACCTTGATGATCTCCACACCCGCAGTTCCTCCCAGAACACCACCAATCAGTAAGAAGGTTCCCATCTTGAAATCCACATTCCCGAGGCGATAATGGGCGAGGGTGCCGGGGGTCGAAGCTCCGACGATCTGATTCGAATCGGAAGCAGCTGCCACGGTAGGCGGGATACCGATCATGATGAGCAAAGGCGTCGTCAAAAAACCTCCTCCCACACCGAATATCCCTGATAGAAGACCAACGATCCCCCCCCATGCCGAAGCTTAGAAACACATTTGTACTGTTCCCTGCGATTGGTAGATAAAGATGCCACATAATCAACTCCTTTTCACTGTGATCTTAATCGCTTCTCATGGACCACTTCAATACGACAGTCAACTCTACGTCTTATCTTCTCCACGAGGCCCATGATTTTGCCTGAAGAACCTTTCTTTCTCCACGAAGGCAATCCAAGGACCAGTAAGGTAATCTTGTTTTTCTTTATGAAGCGTATAAGCTCTTGGTCGTATGGGCCGTGCGCAACATAGTACTCAACAGCAATACCTTCTGAACGTTCCGTTTCGATAAGGGCTTCAAGGTCTGCCTTTACCGAAGATTGAATCCTTTCCTCAATCCTTGTCCTCTCTTCTCTTTGCATGTCTCCTTCAACCATAAGGATAAAGACCTTGGCCTTGATCCTTTTGGCAAGATTGAGGGCGTGGATGGCCGCCCATAGACTCGTCTTTCCCGGATCCAGTCCCACTAGGATCCTTTCCATAGCCCTCCAATGCCTCCTAGACTTCAGGAGGCTGCAAATTTGATACCATCTCCCCAATCGGAACCGTGATTCGAAAAGCCGGGGCGGTATCGGGCCTCCTAACACCTCCTTAACCCCTTGGCCCAGACCTTGAGATCGGGATAACCTGTTGGAAGGGCGTCTTTTTTGGCTGTTGGTGCACTCTCACGCTAGCAGAAAGACTGATACTTGCAGACGGGATCTTAGGACACTTATTAATTCAGAGGAGTTAAGGAAGCGGCAAGACTGTCTTCAATTTGAAACAGGTTCCTATTCCTTCACACAAAGAAACAATGAACAACCTAAGGAGCATAAGGAAAAAGAGGGCAGCAACTACATGTTTCAACTTGGAAAACCGACTGTTGCTATTCCTCACTTGGGAGATCATACTTCTTCATCTTACGCCACAGGGTGGTCCGTGGCAGGTTCAGGATCTTACAGCTTAGGCTTTTGTTGTAACGGGTTTTCTTTAAAACCCTCAGAATATGCTCCTTTTCCACCTCTTCCAGAGTGCGCAGGCCATCGCCCTCCAGGGTTCTAAATTCAAGTCTTTGGAGGTCCGAAGGAAGGTTTTTCGCACTAATTACTACACCCTCCTCAAGGGCCACAGCCCGCTGGATGATATTTTCCAGCTCCCGAACGTTTCCCGGAAAATCGTACTCCATTAGTATGTCCAACACCTGTGGAGAAACCCGCTTTGTCTTCTTACCGAATGTGCGGCTATACTTTTCAATAAAATGTGAGATCAGCAATGGGATATCGTCCTTTCTTTCTGCCAACCTCGGCAAACACAGTGACACCACGTTGAGGCGATAGAAAAGATCTTTTCGAAATGAGCCTTCCTCAATAGCCTTTTTCAGATCCTTGTTCGTGGCGGCAATGATTCGGATATCGAGATCAATCGGTTTTGTACCTCCTACCCGAAGGATCTTCTTCTCTTGAATCACTCGAAGAAGCCTCACTTGCATAGAAAGCGGCATCTCTCCTATCTCATCCAGAAATACGGTTCCTCCGTCTGCCGACTCAAGTAAACCGATCTTGGTCGCTGTAGCATCGGTGCAAGCCCCCTTTTCATGTCCAAAAAGCTCTTTGCAGATCAGTTCCTCTGTAAATCCTCCGCAGTTGAAGGAGACAAAGGGGCGTTCCTTCCTGGGACTCAGGAGGTGTATGGACCTGGGAGCCAGCTCCTTGCCGGTTCCGCTTTCTCCCTGGAGGAGTACGTTACAGTTCACGATCGCGATCTTTTTTATCAGGGCAAAGATCTCTTGCATGGGTCGACTATTGCCGATAAATCCCTCGACCACATCCCCCTGCCCCAGGGCCTCGTGGAGTCATCTATTTTCCTCCCTCAGTTCAATCTTTTCCTTGGCCCCCCTTGCAAGTAAACAGACTTCACCCAGCTCGAATGGCTTGGTGAGGTAATGGTATGCCCCTTTCTTGATCGCCTCTATAGCGGTTTCAATGGAGCCGTACCCTGTAATCACAATTACCTCCGAATATTCGTGGGATCGTTTTATCCGTGAGAGGATTTCCATGCCGTCCATGTCGGGAAGCTTAAGATCAATAAATGCAAGTTGAAAGAAGGCCTGCTTCATACGTCTCAGAAACGCCTCCCCTCTTTGAAAGGTCTCCACTTCGAAGCCTTCCTTGGAAAGGGCATATTTCAGTCGCCTGCAAACCGTAGTCTCGTCATCAATGATTGCCACCCGCATGCTCATCCTCAGCGTCTCTTCCTTCATGAAGTATGGGCAAGTATACTATAAAGGTGGTGCCCACATTCAGCTCACTTTTCACTTCAACATACCCTCCATGCTTCTTGACAATACCGTAAACAATAGAAAGGCCAAGACCAGATCCTCTTCCCACAGGTTTTGTGGTGTAAAAGGGATCAAAGATCTTTTCTAAATCTTCCGGCTTTATTCCCACGCCGGTATCGCTTACCTTTATCTCAACATACCTTTCTCTTGATTCATTTGCTTCCACCGTGATGACACCCCCATTGGGCATGGCCTGGATGGCATTTAAGAAAAGGTTTAGGAAGACCTGCTCGAGATTATGAAGATCCCCTAGAATTGGAGGCAGGTGATTAGGGCTCTTACAAACCAGTTTCATCCCCACCAACATAAGCTGATTTTTTATCAGCTTAACGGTTCCTTCAACGACCTCTTTTACTTCAAGTCTTCTAAAGGAGGGGGTATCACTTCTGGAAAAATCAAGGAGATTTTTCACCACTCTTGTTGACAGGTATCTCCTCCTTTTGATGTCCTCAAACTAGGTTTTTTGGCCCGTCCAAGGGCTCGATCACTAGATCCTGACGGGAGATCTTTTGGCCTCAAACAGTTCAGTATTTGCCCACTTACCCCGCTAAATTTCCCGAAGGGAACCCTATTTAACCGGGGTCAACTTTGCCCGGATGAGTGCCCCAAAAAATTCATGATGGTCGTTCAAAGGGATTAAGGAAAGGTCTCTCATAGCAATCTTAATGACCTCACTCCCACGTCATTCTGAACGGGGTGAAGCGGAGTGAAGAATCTCTTGAGAGACTCCGCCCAGGCTTAGTATCACGCTTTTTGGCTTGTAGGTAGACTGGAGGGGGCATTTTACCCCGTTAGAAAGATGGTTGCATCATTGAGGGATAATGATTTGGACAGACAATCTCCATCTTTCCTCGCAGGGATGGGTATCACGGTTCTAAGGGGGTTTATATGTCACCCAAATCGAGTGTTACGAATTTTGATATCATTAACAAACGAACGTAACTCCAAGTACCTCTATTGCTAAGTCTTCGAGCCAAGGTAACCCGTTGGGTGGCCACTCTCGAATTAGAAAAATATCAAAATTTGTAACCCTTGAGGATTATCGAGTTTACCCAGTTAGAAGTCCCCAGAAAGGTTCGCACGTCCTGCGTTTAGAGATATCTACAGCTCTATCTTTTTCATGTCAGGTTTTACTTCTCCAGATGGAATTCTAACGGGGTTTACCGAACTAAGGGACTGAACTACCTCAGTACGTCTGCGCCCTTGCCGCCTTGAATCTTTCGCTCAATTCAGGTGTCACCGTCTTATTGGCAAATGAAATCTCAAATCAAGTTAGAAAGTTAAAACAGAAGAAAGAGCTTTGAGCGATGGTTTCATTCTTCAGAAAGATTAGAGATTTTCTAAGCTTTAACAAAAGGAGGACACGAGATTCAGATCCCGACTATGATCCTCAGATGGTCCGCTTCTTTATGAGTGATGACTTCCAGCAGCTTGAAAAACGTTATGCTGCTTTCAAACTCCTCCTGTCTGAAAATAATGCTATTCTAGGCATCATGAGTGATCTCCAGGAAAGGGTAGATTCCCAACTGATCACTCCCCCCTATTTCAAAAAAGAGGTATCCAGGCTGCTAAGTCGAGTTATCGGCTTTGTCGAGGCCTTGAACGAGATGTGTCAGGACAAGTATCCATGGCTTATTCATGTGGCCGAGGGCATAAGGGGAAAAATCGAAAAACGCATGGAGATGGGAGGCCTTGGGCGTCATTCCTATGTATATCCTCTTGCCCAATTAGACATACTCATGGCAAGCGAAGTTGGCGGGAAGGCGGCCAGTTTGGGTGAGGTGAAAAACATTCTCCATATCCCTGTTCCAAGCGGGTTCGTGGTCAGTTCCTGGGCCTATAGCGAATTCATATCCGTAAACGGCATCGACCGACTCATAGACATCTTGATGGGTGATGTAAAAGCTGATGATGAGAGGAAGATTCAAGAGGCTTCGAGGAGAATCCAGGAAGCCATTCTAGAAGCTGATGTTCCTCCTGCTGTAGTATCGGCCCTTAGCGAATCCCTTGCTGAGATGGGCGGGGTTGGTACTTTTGCGGTGAGGAGCAGTGCCATTGGGGAGGATGGCAAGTATTCGTTTGCTGGCCTGTTTCGATCTGTTCTTGGCGTTTCCAGAGACAAAATAATAGACGCCTACAAGGAGGTCTGCACCAGCCTTTATGGGGAACGCGCCATCCGTTACCGGCTTGCAAAGAGAATCCCTCAGGACCATCAAATTGCCATGGCAGTCCTTGTCCTCGAGACGATCCCGGCAGTGGCTTCGGGGGTGCTCTACACCTTAGATCCCACAAATCCTGAGTCAGATACGATGATTATTACCGCTGTTTGGGGCCTGGGAAAATCTGCTGTAGAAGGATACGTCTCTCCAGATATCTACATCCTCGACCGAAAAGGTGGAGGCAGGTTAATCAATCAAACTATTGGGAAGAAGGATTCAAAGCTTTCCATTGATCCGGTGAAAGGCATTATAGAGGAAGGAGTACCCATTGAGAAGCAGGTAATCCCCTGCCTGAGAGAGAAGGTACTCCATACGCTCTATGAGTTCGGGCAGGTCTTTGAAAGACATTTTGGCGCTCCACAGGATGTGGAGTGGCTGGTGGACCGGAGGGGTTGGGTGTATATCCTCCAGACGCGCACTTTGGCGCTAAGTAAGACCGTTACCCCCTCTCTTACTGAGACTCAACATACTCCTGTAATCAGTGGCGACCCGGTCAGTCCTGGGATCACCTCTGGACCTGTCTTCCTGGTTCAGGACAGAGGCATCTCCTCTGTTCCTACAGGGTCGATTGTGGCTGTCAAGACCATGGATCCCGAGTTTGCCAAATTTATTCCCTCCGCAGGTGGTTTGATCGCGGAAACAGGGAGTCTGGCCACTCACTTAGCTTCTATATCGAGAGAATTCCACAAGCCTGCTATTGTCAATGCCCAAGACGCTGTAAATATCTTGAGAAACGGAGAGATGGTCACTTTGGATGCACACCATGGGAAGGTTTATAGGGGACGTATCGATTCCATCATTAAGACGAAATATTTTGAACCCAATCCAGAGACTCACAAGGAGGGGACTCTTGCGAAAGTTGTACTGAAGGACATAGTTCCACTCACCCTCACTCAAATTTCAGATAACATAAACCTTAGAGTGGCCATAAGGCCTAATGACTTCAAGACTATTCATGACATTATTCGCTTCGTCCATGAGGCCTCTGTAAGAGAGATGTTTCACCTGAACCCAGAAGGTGAGAGCGCCATCTCTCACATTCTCCTCGACCCTAGGGTTCCCCTCACCTTCTATGTCATCGATATTGGAGGGGCACTTTCACCTAGGGTCCTCTTCAAGCGCAAGATAGCCATCTCGGATATCTACTCGAAGCCATTTCGATCTCTTTGGGAGGGTATGACCCATAAGAATATTTCCTGGAGTGGACAAGTCCAGTTTCATCTTGGTAGCTTCTTCTCAGTGGTATCCCGGTCGTTTATTGAAGGGAATATATCACAAAGTGGAGGAAAGGCCTATGTCATTCTGTCAAAAGAATATCTTAACTTTCAATGTCGTTTGGCCTACCATTTCACTGGGATCGATGCCGTCTCTAGCGACACCTCGTCTAACAACTATATTACATTCCGATTTGAAGGAGGTGGAGCTGGGGCAGATGGGAGGATAAGGCGGGCCCTTTTGATCAAGGAGATTCTTGAGGCCCTTTACTTCAGGATCGAAGTCAAAGGCGATTTTTTGACCGGTATCTTTAGAGGAAGTACCTGCCAGGAGGTCCAGTCCCGACTCGATCAGCTCGGGAGGCTCATGGGATTTACCCGTCAGCTTGATATGACTCTCCAAGATGAGGCCACCCGCAGGCGTTATGCAAAGGCCTTTCTTGAAGGCAACTACTCTCCCGAGTTATAGTCGGGTCCATATTCCTAACTCGCCCGTAGGAGAAGCATCTTGATGCGACTTTTTCTAAAAAGACTAACTTGGTATCGTCTCAATAAATCGGAACAATCTTCCGTACTAGGGTGGCATCTCATACACAAAGAACACGACCAAGCCATTCTTCTATTTTTGATTGGGGGAGATGTTATATATGAAGGAATTTAAAAAGATAGCAACTTTGGATAATGGGGTAGAGGCCAGCCTCTTGAGATCAATATTGGAGGAGCGAGGGCTGCCACACTTCATGAGATCGTACTATGACACTGCCTATGATGGTATTTATCAGACCCAGAAAGGATGGGGGGAAATTAGGGCGCCATCTGAGTATCAGGATGAGATTCTTCAGATCCTCACCGATATAAGGAAGACTTAGTTTGAGCAATTGGAGACATCTCCAGCCCTGACGGTTCCATAAAAAGCCTTATTTTGCTCTCTCCGTGAACAATTTAGGGAAGAGTAAAGCCAGATAGCTATACATTTCAAGCTATCGCCTTTAACCCAGCCCCGCTTTTTATCTGGTATACGGATCAAGCTCCATCCATCCTCTCATCTTCCATACCTTACAATAGCTCCATCACGGAGTTTGAAAAGCAGTGTGTCCTGGGGATCAGGGCCTGCAAGCACATTTACCTCATTTTGGACAATAACAGCACAACTATCTCTCATTACCCTGTAGGATTTTAATCCAAATCATATTCCACACATAAACCAAACTATCATGAGAGATACGTTAAACCCGAATTTCGCAAGTATTACCGAAAGAAA
>DTYH01000044.1 GCA_012961955.1 Desulfobacterales bacterium
AGGCAAAAGAGGTCCTCTTTCACATGCTGGAAGAAGGGCTACTCATTAAAGTAAAGGAGAACCTTTTTTTTCACAAAGATGTGTTAGAAAGATTGAAGAATGATCTGGTAGACTATCTGAAAAGGAATGGCGAGATTAACACTCAGCAGTTTAAGGAGATAACACACACGTCCCGAAAGTATACCATTCCGTTAATCGAATACTTCGACTCTACAAAGGTTACCATCCGCATTGGGGATGTTCGCCGATTAAGGTCGTAACATAACGGGCTGTTGCCCCAGATAAACAGACCTTTGCATTACCACTTTGAACGACCATTATGGGCTTCTTGGGACACCCATCCATACGCTAGCTCACTAAACAATCAGGCTTCCTACCAGTTGCACTATATTATAGATATTCTTTTGCTTCAGGTACTCCTCAATCCCCTTTATGATTGCATTCGTTACCCGTGGATTGACTAGATTTGCCGTACCCACCTGAACCGCTCTCGCACCCACGATCAGGAATTCAAGGGCATCAGAGGCGTTCATAATTCCTCCGCCCCCGATCACAGGAATCTTTACTGCGTTAACTACCTCCCATACCATACGAAGCGCCACAGGTTTTATTGGGGGCCCGGAAAGACCACCTGTAATGCTGGCCAACCTGGGACGTCTTGTCTCAACATCTACTGCCATACCAATAATGGTATTGATCAAAGAGACCGCGTCCGCTCCGGCTTCCTCCACACTACGTGCAATAACCGCAATATCGGTTACATTGGGAGAAAGTTTTACGATCAAGGGAAGCTGCGTTCTTTTTCGGACGCTCCCTATCAGTTCAAATGCGAGTTTGGGATCGCTTCCAAAGACTATTCCACCGGCCTTAACGTTAGGACAGGAGATGTTTACCTCTATTCCTGCTATACCTTCTATTTGGTCTACACGGGTGACAAGTTCTGTATATTCATACAGATCTCGGCCATAGATATTGAGAATAATGGGGGTGTTAATGGTACGAAGGAAAGGGAGCTTTTCCTCTATAAATGCATCCAGGCCTATATTTTCAAGGCCTATGGCGTTGAGTATACCTCCAGAGGTCTCCACAATCCTGGGAGGGGGGTTGCCGGGAGAAGGTTTTAAAGAAAGTCCTTTGACAATGATTCCGCCTAAGGTGTTCAGATCTAAGACCGGAGTAAATTCCTGACCGTATCCAAATGTACCGGAAGCAGTCATGACCGGATTCTTCATCTGGATTCCGGCTACTGAAACGGAAATGTCTGGTCCTTTTTTCATCCCCATTGAATCTCGGCTAGTACGGATTCTACGTGTGCCCTGATCTCCTCCAGACGCTTCTCCGACCTAGCCTCAAAGCGAAGAACCAGTACCGGCTGAGTATTGGAAGCCCTAACCAAACCCCAGCCATCCTCAAAGATGACTCTTACGCCGTCTACCTCGATGGTCTTATAACGCTTCTGGAAATATTCCGTGGCACGTTTAACCACATCAAACTTTTGATCGTCTGGACAGGGAACACGGATTTCGGGTGTGGTATAGGTCTTTGGAACATCGCTCAGGAGTTCGGAAAGACCCTTTTCTGAAACAGCCAAGATCTCCAGGAGGCGACAGGAGGCATAGATGGCGTCATCATACCCGAAATATCTATCGGCGAAAAACATGTGTCCACTCATCTCTCCAGCCAGTTCAGCACCTACTTCCTTCATCTTCTTTTTTATCAAACTATGACCTGTCCTCCACATGATTGCCTTTCCCCCATGCTTTTCAATATCCTCAAAAAGGTTCTGGGAGCACTTCACCTCTGAAATAAAAGTTGATCCTGGCTTTCTGGACAGGATTTCACGGGCAAAAATGATCATCAACTGATCACCCCAGATGATGTTCCCGTTTTCATCAATCACTCCAATCCTGTCACCATCGCCATCATAGCCAAACCCTACTTCAAGATTCTCTTTACGCACAATCTCAATAAGATCCTTCATATTTTCTATCACAGTAGGGTCGGGCTCGTGATTCGGAAACGAGCCATCCATCTCACAATACAATGCAAAAACCTCGCATCCGAGCTCTTTTAGGACAGGGAGTGCAACCTCTCCGCTCGTCCCGTTTCCTGCATCTATCGCCAATCGTATTGGCCTCTTAATAAGCGTGTTGTCTACCAGAAACTCTTTATAAGGGGTTAAGACATCAACCTCTTCAACCCTCCCCTTCCCTTCAACGAACTCCTTCTTTTCCACAATTTCTCTGATGGCTTGAATCTTGGGTCCGTAGATGGTGTCGACACCACTACAAACCTTAAACCCATTATATTCCGGAGGGTTATGGCTCGCTGTTATCATAACCCCTCCTTCTTTATTTAGGTACCGGATCGAAAAATAAAGTGCAGGAGTAGGACATACCCCAATATCCACTACACTACATCCAGTAGCAAGAATACCCTCCAGTAACAGATCACGATAATGGCCAGAACTTAAACGACAATCTCGGCCTAACGTAATCTGGGAACGGTTCTCTCTCCTTAAATATGTTCCTATTCCCTTTCCGATCAAGATTACATCATCGTCGGTGATATCTCTATCCACAATACCACGGATATCGTACTCTCTGAAAATCTCCGGGTTCATACCTCCTCCAATCTTATAGCTTAAGTTAGGAATCTATGTAAGACTAAGTCGAGAAAGAGCTTAAGATGGCTACCACTCCTACCAGCCAACAATACGGGGCAAATCTGTACAGATCTCCCCTCTTGATCATCCGTAACAATACCTTCAAGGCAAAGTATCCTACTCCTGCCGCTACTATCGTTCCTGCAAGGATTGGCATGATTGACTGCACACTACCAGCAAATGTGTAGTCAAACTCTATAATTGCAGCTCCTATAATTGCCGGAACAGATAATAGGAACGAATAACAGGATGCCGTCTGCCGATCCATCCCCAGAAATAGGCCAACAGCAATAGTAGAACCAGAACGGGAAATTCCAGGAATGGCGGCTAGTCCTTGGACTGCCCCGATCACCATGGCGTCCCAGCCTGAAACTCTAGAAATGTCCTTTGTTCCTACCTTAACCCTTCTTGTTAGCCATAGCAGGATTCCAGTTATCATAAGCATAATCCCGACCAACAGTATAGAGGAAAAGATCTTCTGGACCACAAGGTGAAATAAAAGCCCGATCACGCCGGTAGGAATCATCCCTAGTATGATAAGCCATACCAGTCTGACCTCCCCTTTCTCATAAAGATAGGTGGAAGGATCTTTGTTTCGAGACCGACCCAAAAGGGAAACAAGAGCCAAAGCGGTGGCCTTCAGTTCTCCATAAAATACTACTACGATGGCCATAAGTGTCCCTAAATGGAGACAGATATCCAAAAATATTTCTGGCTTGTCTAACCCCAAAACCTTCTGAAAAAGGACAAGATGACCTGAACTGCTGATCGGTAGAAATTCTGTTAAGCCCTGAATTGCACCGAGAATAATAGCTTGACTTAATTCCATGTATCTCTATTGATCCTAAAACGTCTCGTTTTGATGTGATCAATACTTATTGAACATGTGGGTCGGTATATTCCCCTCCAGAGCCATCTTTATCTTCTGCTTCAGTTCTAGCAGATCAGCACTCTTTACTACATAATAATCTGCAGCAATCGATTTTATATCTCCTTTAAAAGAGGAATAGGCAGAACAAAGAATCACCGGAACATTGTAGAATCGCTTTCTTATGTCCTGCAGGAGGTCAAGACCATCATAATTCGCTATCTTAATATCGAGGACAACAAGATCCGGCTTTTCTCTATCTATCAATTCGATCAGCCTGGAACCCTCACTCGTGGTAATAACATCGTAACCATCGTCTTCCAGTTCCTCTTTATAAAGTATCCGAATCACCTCTTCATCATCCACAACTAAGATTTTTTTCTTCATATCCATCTCCTTTTTCTGATGTTCGAAGATTCAGCTTAGGCGTTAGCTGTCAGCGTTCAGCTTTTTGAAAATGACAAGAGTATGTGCCTTACCTCAGGAACGTTAGAAAGATGTACCATACGCTAAATTGAAATCTTTCATTCATTGGCCTCTTGGTCAGGCTTTGTCCAATAACCTAAAGTCGGAGGTTAACTGCCGAACGCTTGCCGCTGCAATTTAACATTCAACATTTATCCACAATTGACAGAGGACCTAATACTATCAATAAATTACTTATTTACTCGAACCATTTATTTATCAGGTATGGTTTATGCCTCTCAAAAATAATACACTGATCCTCAATCAATTCCTCTGCCTGCTGAATTGTCATGGGCCCTGTCTCAATCACATAAGATGCTGTACGGCCATAATAGAGCGGAACAAGCGAGTCTAAGAGCTCTTCTCTATCAATCACATTCTTTTTGTATCCCACAGCAAAATCGACTAAGATCTCAGCCCACAGTTTGGCTGGAAATTCAAAATTTGAGAGGGTCAATGCTTTTACCTCTCTTAATTTTCTATGCACGTTGGGAGAAAGGATCTGCTTCCAACTCGAATCGTAAATCTCAAAACCTCTTTCAAACTTATCGTACAGACGTTCTAAGTTGACCGTCACTGGCGGTGGCTCTTCTACCTCTCCAAGGCCAAAGCCAAAAATAGCAGTCGGCTTACTCCACCTTACCTCTTTCCAAAAATAGTCATATCTGATCATCATATCAAAGATGGTACCCAAGACCTGGGAAAACATGGGCCCCAGAGATTCGCCAGGATCTTTTGCTTTGTGCACCTTGGGCCTCCCCATGAACGACTGACAAATAGGCTTATAGTAGGTCATCGCTATTGTAGTCATCCAGATATCGATCCCGAACTGGGACACAGCCATACTCCATATATCGCTCTTTAGATAAATCTCTGCCAGCTCGCCGCAAAATCCAAAATCTCCTCCGATAGGTTGGCGTACCCTACGTCCGTACACACTACGGATTAGGGGATATGCAATATTGTTAGTAATAGTACCGTCGCATTTATGCCTGACATATATAGGCGCAACAAATCCAAAGTCTTCAAATAGAGGCTCACCAAGGTTCTTTATCCAGCGGGGGGTTATACTCCTGAGATCGGCATCAACGACTACTATTGCCTTTGCACCAAGCTCGCAGGACTTTTGGAAAAGATTCTTCAGGTTGTTTCCCTTTCCCCTGACATCAGGAGGGGTTGAGATATATATCTTGGGAACCTCAGTACGAACATTCATGAAGGCTTCACCAGTACCGTCAGAAGAATTATTGTCACAATTGATGATTACTGAATTCTTATCTCCAAAAAACTGGATTAAACCCTTACTTGCCATCTCGGTTGGGTATGAGATCAAAGGAGCCTCGTTGTAAGAAGGAATCCCCACAATTATGTCCGCCGACTGTACCCCTTCTGGATTTTCTTCTATGTATATCACTTTACTTCCCTCGCTTTCATTCTTAACCTTTAATTACGCCAATAGGTCTAACCTTAGCCACCTTTTTTGAGATCCCGGCTTCGTGCACCACTTCTACGACCTCGGATACATCTTTATACGCCTCAGGAATCTCCTCCGCAAGTGTAGACCGCCCGGTCCATCTTACAATAATCCCCTTTTCCAGTAGCTCACGCTGGACTGAGCGCCCTTTGCTCGCTTTTTTTGCCTGTGATCGGCTCATGACACGCCCAGCCCCGTGACACGTGGAACCGAATGTTTTAGTCATCGCGATTTCTGTACCAACTAAGACATAAGAAGCGGTCCCCATATCTCCAGGAATCAGGATGGGCTGACCCACGGACCGATAAACTCGTGGAACCGCCTCATGACCGGCAGGAAATGCCCGTGTTGCCCCCTTTCGATGAACGCAAACCCACTTTGTTTTACCATCAACTACATGCTTTTCCTTTTTCGCAATATTGTGACACACGTCGTAAAGTAGCTCCATCTTTAGATCTCGCGGTCCAATACCCAGCACCCGTTGAAAGGTTTCACGTGTCCAATGAGTGAGCATTTGGCGATTGGCCCAGGCATAGTTGGCTGCACAGATCATGGCAGAATAGTAGCGTTCTCCTTCCGGGGACTTGATCATGGCGCAGGCAAGCTGTCGATCAGGTAACTCAAGACCAAGATTCTTTACCTGCCGACTCATGGCTACCAAAGAGTCGTCACAGACCTGGTATCCAAACCCCCTGGAACCTGAGTGAAGAAGAACGGTCACTTGGTCCTTCCGTAACCCGAATACATCAGCAACCTTCTGATCAAATATTTCATCCACCACTCCCACTTCCAGAAAATGGTTTCCAGAACCCAAGGTTCCCAGCTGCTTGCGCCCACGCTCTAGGGCCTTCTCACTAACCACATCAGGATCAGCTCCTGTCATGCAGCCTGAGTCCTCTGTATGTTCTATATCCGAATCTTCTCCATAACCCTGTCTCACAGCCCACTTCGCACCTTCTAATAAGACCCTCTTTTCTTCTTTGATCGAGAGTTTGAGTCTTCCAGTAGAACCAACTCCGGTTGGGATGTTTTGAAACAGCGCCACAACCAATTCTTCTAGTCTATTCTTCACATCATCTTCGCACAGGGCGGTTGTCATCAAACGGCAACCGCAGTTTATGTCATACCCAACACCGCCCGGAGAAATAATTCCGGTTTCGAGATCAAAAGCAGCTACCCCACCAATGGGAAACCCGTATCCCCAATGGATATCAGGCATAGCTAGTGACGCAAAAACAATACCCGGTAGGGAAGCTACGTTCATAACCTGCTTCAGGCTTTCCTCACCCTTGATTGCTTCTAACAAGGAAGAACTCGCATATATCACTCCAGGAACCCGCATGGCTCCAGTTTTTGGGATCTTCCAGCAATAGTCATCAATCTTTTCTATATTGGCGGTGGTCATTTAGTACCTCCTTCACGGATCAGCCAATCTTTAGCAAGAAGTTACATAAGGAATTACGCATCCCCCAACTTCCAAATCTAAACAAAGCATGGAATCTTTTCTCTCCCCAACCCCTTCAATATGCAATATTTGGCTTTGACCTATGTATCAAATATTATTTGTGCTTTCCAGCCTGAGCTACTCGGCCATACTCTTATCTGGTGATATGTAACCGCTTTAATTTCTGTCTTTATTACATGTTTCTCGGGCGTGTAGCTCTCCAGATATAACGTTGCACTAAGCCTGTTTTCCTCGAGTTTTTTCAGCCTTGCCTCTCCTAAAAGCTTTTCTTCAGCGCTCCACATGTAGAGAAGTTCGCGAAGCCAGTTAACCATAAGATCTGCCCAATCCTGACCGCAAACAAGTACTGTCCTTGACTCAGCCGGCTCTATCCTATTTAAATCTGTAATAAGGTCAAAAAGTGCCTCTGCCGCATTTTCAAAAAGGGAAACGGGATCCTGGCCAAACACTTCGATTCCCAGGTCCGCCGTATGGTCGATTACCCGGTAATGACTTAAGACCTTCATAAGTATTATAATATAAAAAATTGCTAACATGGTCAATCCGCAATAATCCTTTTTCGAGAGATTCATTCCCATCTATAAGACACGAAAGATGATTTCTATTGACAGAGGATTTCAAAAAATCGTACTCTCTTAGATATTTCCGACTTGTATTAGCGGCGATGGTGACAATTTTCCTCGCTTATCTCCGATGGGGACGCTCTCCCAACGGTAGAACCTGCTCGCCGGAGGGTAGGACCCACGCCCCGCACGGTCAAGTGATGATTACCCCCTTACCTGTCTTCGATCGCAGAAGCCTAAACTGTTAAAAAAATAGGGTCGATCATCCGAGAAAGGTATCTGGTAGGCTCTATAGATGGGGTGACGACCTTTCAAGATTCTCGATATAGATGATTGTAATACCAGCCCATTATTCACGTAACTACATGATACTTGGTCTTATCACTATTTTAAAAAAAGTTTATGCGGTAGTTAAGGACGATATATTAGGCTATGAAACAGGCACTCGTATATACCGATCTGGACGGAACCCTGCTCGATCATGACACATACCAGTTCGAGGAAGCAAAACACGTTCTCAAGATGCTAAGAGAGAGAAGGATTCCGGTTATCCTATGTAGCAGCAAGACCCGGGCTGAGATCGAGTTACATCGCAGTAAGATGTCTCTCTCCTATCCGTTCATTGTTGAGAACGGCGGGGCCATACTTATACCCAAGAACACACTGAATATCGATAACCTTACTTTTGTGAAGAAAGGTCGGTACAATGCCGTCGAACTGGGATATCCGTATGAAACAGTGTGCAAAGCATTAAAGGAGCTCAAGCAAAGAAGTAGCATTCGACTTCTAGGTTTTAGCGAGATGACAGTGGATGATATATCAAGACATACACGCCTACCTCTTAAGGAAGCCTACCTAGCCTCCCGAAGGGAATACACCGAGCCTTTTCATTTTCATGGGACGAGGGAAGAGCTAGAGGATCTAAAATATCAGATAGGGCAAAAGGGGTTTGTTATCACCAAGGGCGGACGTTTTTATCTCTTGATGGGAAAAGATAATAATAAAGGAAACGCGGTCCGTCTCCTGACGGAAATCTATACAAGAAATTACCCTGAACACAAGCTTTTAACCATCGGGCTCGGCGATAGTCCAAACGATATCCCAATGTTGGAAAATGTTGATATCCCCGTCCTGATCCAGAAGAAAGACGGATCATACGTTTCCTGGCATAACTCAAAATCGGTGATTCATGCCAAATATCCCGGACCAAGAGGATGGGCTTCCGCTGTTCAGGAGATATTATCGATCTTACCCCAATCATAATGGAACCTAGATTGGGCGCGACAAAATTTGATATCACTAACAAACCGATGGGTTTCACCTACTCGAATTGCTTTGTTCTCGTAAGCAGAGTAAGCCATTGGGTGGCCAACTCTCGAATTAGAAAAATATCAAAATTTGTAACACTCAATCGAGGGTATACTTTCTTGAAAGGAGACAAAGTATGGAGATCCAAAAGGTCGCTTCTGGGGAAGGTCTAGGCTAGGTGTTTCTGCAAGAGATTATCAGAGCAGGCGTAAGGGTTGTATTCCTCATTCTATTTTTCACATTTATGGCTGGCACCCGCCATAATCTCAGGAAGGCAATCGATTTCACTATAAAATAATCTGTCATTGAGAGAACATCACTGGCCTGTGACAAAGACTTTTTTATGGGGTTGAGCAAAACATAAAGGAAGGGATCGAATCTGCTGCCACCACCACAAACCAGGAACTCAAAAGTCTTATAGCGGACAAAGGACTTCAACAAGAAATCAAAGACGGGATCGACTTTTGGTACGCATATACGGACAAATTCAGAGAGCCGGCAAGACTAGAGCTGGAGACTCATCTTCCGCCTAGTCAGGAACCGTCAGTAGCTCCTCTGTGGGCGGGACTTTTCTTTGACCCTGATCTCTTTAGTCCCTGTTTTTAAAGCGAGTCAACGGTGGGTACCTCTTTGCCCGGTTCGGCCTCCCGGATAACTCTGTTGCGAAGAGGGATTACCCCTTCTCCGTACAGTAATTTGTGCGGGTCGAAACTCTAACGGCTCGTGGGAGCTACACCATCCGTATTCAAATCACGCTCGATTTTTCATGGTTTCGTAAAAGGTCATTTTACGAGACTGTCAATTTCGTGATGCTTAAAGAACATTTTACATGGTCTTGGACTGACTATGAAAGTACCTTTTCTAGAACTTAAGATTCAATACAAAAGCATAAAGCACGAGATACTAGAAGCCACGCATGAAATATATGAAAGTCAGCAGTTTATCTTGGGCTCTAAGGTTCAGGAACTGGAAAAAAGGATTGCCGCCTACAGTCAAAGCCCATATGCTGTGGCTGTATCGTCCGGGACTGATGCACTCCTGACCTCATTAATGGCCTCGGATATTGGTCCGGGTGATGAAGTAATCACCTCACCCTTTACGTTCTTTGCAACAATAGGTTCCATAGTTCGTGTTGGAGCAAAGCCTGTGTTTGTGGATATAAGAGAGGATACATACAATATAGATCCTTCTTTCTTAGAGGAAAAGATAACCACAAGAACGAAAGCCATTATGCCTGTGCACCTGTTTGGACAGTGCGCAGATATGGACCCTATATTAGAGGTTGCAAAAAGAAAAAAGCTGTTGGTGATTGAGGATGCTGCTCAGGCAATAGGTGCCGAATACAAGGGAAAACGGGCCGGATCGTTAGGAGACTTTGGCTGTTTTTCCTTCTTTCCTTCCAAGAATCTCGGCGCTTTCGGTGATGCTGGTATGGTGACCACACATTCTGAAAAATATTTTCATAAGCTGAAAATCTTGCGAGTTCATGGCTCGGGACCTAAATATTATCATCGCTTGATAGGAGGCAATTTCAGAATGGATGCCCTTCAGGCGGCCGTACTGCTTGTAAAATTGAGATTCTTAGACTACTGGACAGAAAAACGCCAGGCAAATGCGCGTTTCTATTTCAAAATGTTTCACGAAGAGGGCCTAACCCCTTTTATTAAGCTCCCAGTTGTGAGATCTGACCGGCATGTCTTCAATCAATTTGTTATCAGGGTACCTGAACGCAGGGATGAACTGAGAAAATATCTGGCCAACGCTGGAATAGGTACGGAAGTCTACTACCCGATTCCTATCCATCTTCAGGAGTGCTTTAAGTACCTTGGGTATAGGAGGGGAGATTTTCCTGTAGCCGAAGCGGCTTCTGAAAAGACAATTGCACTTCCCATATATCCCGAAATCGAGCGTGAACAGCAGGCCTATGTTGTAAAAAAAATCAAAGAATTCTACATGTAATTCAGCCGGGTAGGAGATGTAAATATTGTAATGACAGATTACTACCCAAAGAAAATTACATTCACCGGTGATTAAAATATATTTTTCAAATGGATACTCAAGTTTCACACCCCTGATGAAAGGGGGATATACATACGAAACGTACGCTTATCGACGGAACAGAAAGTATAAAAAGTATGTAACACTTTAGCCTCTTGAAACAGACCCGGCTGCATCAAAAGACAAGCCGAATACCGAACATATTGTACAGGATGCTGGATGCAAGGTTATTTTATAGTATCTTGCTTATTAAAGGGTTGCGCGGATAACCATATTTATTTGCAATGTGTTCCTGCCCAGTGGATCATATATCCTGCATCTTGTACCCTGTATCGCAACTTCAGCTTGAGTCCGATCCAGCCGGCTTGTTTCAAGATGCTAAAATGTTACAAGAGTTCAAACGGATATCCTCGATGTCCTCAAGATGGCTTTTTTGAGGACATTGAGACCCTAATTGAGTCATGTGATTTTTCAACGAGAGTATCCATTAAGCGTATGCGTGCGTGCCTGCATATCAGGTGTGAATCTTAATCAGATATTAGCAAAGGGGGAGGTTGACTATATTATCGAGTCTCTTCAGCCCTCCCTCTGGACAAAAGGTACTAAAAGAAGGTAAAAGCCGTATTTGGGGAATGGGGAGTAGTTAGATTCCTGCGTGAAAGATAATAACCTTGCCTGATTTACGTTAGATATGACGCCTCCGACAAGAGAGTTAAAGACAATTAGGCCTCCCAGATTATATAAGAACCGATATTTTCTACTTCAAGACCGGCAGAAGATCGAGGAGACCCATCCGCACTTTATCCCTTGTAATTTTCGCGGCAGCACGGTCCCTGAAACCAGAACCGATAAGATCTCTTGAACACAGCTTTAGTCATGAAAGTCAGCGAATCAAAAAGCACAAAGACTAAAAGAGAAGAGCGCTCGGAACAACAAAAGTTCAGTTTGGGACGATGACTCCCACATAAACCGCGCGAATCAAAGGAATTGAGGGTTGGGAAGTTGAAAGCTCAATATTAGAAAAGGCTGGCCACAATATCACTAATCCTCAAATTGGTATGATTTATAGATCCTGAGATCCTCTATCTCCTTTTTGGCATATCTCTCCACCTGGGGTCTGACCGAATGCGTGACAAGGATGGGGATAATTTTCTTGTCCATATATCCTCTGACCCGGCCAATGAGCTTCTTGAATCTGTCAATATCCCTCCTCCCCAACTGGGACTTGCTTTCGCCTACAATACAGAGCTTTTCACCATCCAGACGCCCTTCACCATATATGTTGATCTCATCTTCCCTCCCATCTGGATATTCAATAAAGCGACGATCCATAAAATCAACCGTAATTCCAAACTCTGTCTGTAAAATGCGCGGAAGGCGAACTATCGCCCTGTTTTCAAGGTTATAGCCGATAGCATCAGTAACTCCACTCATCTGTTTCTTCATACTTCTCTGTTCCTTGATAACGCCATGTAGCACTTCTTCTGTCTTCTTCTGGGCCTCCGCAAGCTCTTCTACCCTCACAGCCAGGGAATCAAGTCTCGCCTCCGTCTTCTTCTGGGCCTCCGCAAGCTCTTCTACCCTC
>DTYH01000045.1 GCA_012961955.1 Desulfobacterales bacterium
ACAAAACTCTAAGAATGGAAGTGGATATTCCAGGGAAGGAAGAAGAACCGCCTGTAGAAGAAGTACCCTTAGAGGAAGAACCCATACTGTTCGAGGAGGATGAGACCTTAGTCGAGGATACGTCTCTGGCAGAGCAAGAAACAACAGAAGAAGAAAGAGGGCTGGACGAAACGGTCAGGCTTGATATGGGAATCTCAAAAGAGGAACCAGAAGAAAGGCTGATGGATACTATCTCAATAGATTCTTTTAGGAAAGAGATAGCTGAAACCGAAGAAGGGGAGGCCGAAGAGGAGGCCCGTGCCAAGCCTGAAGAAGAAGCTGCTGAAGTGGTAGAGAGACCCAAACCACCCAAAAGGAAGATAAGTCGTTTAGCAATTATATCTTTATCTCTGGTATCATTTCTGGGGATTGCTTACATAGCCTTCTTGTTCCTAAGAGGAGGGGGGATACAAATCCCGTTTATTACTGGTCCGTCTGAGACGGAAACCAAGGATACAGGCAATCTAAATATCACACTAATTGGCGTGAAGGGTAGTTTTGTTCCCAACACGAAAGCAGGTAAGTTGTATGTAATAAGCGGTAAGATCAGAAACGACTACCCGGAACCGCGTAGTTTTATCAAGCTTAAGGGCACAATATATTCAAAAGCGGGTAATGTGGTTCAGAGCAGGATAGTCTACTGCGGAAATATCTTTTCAGATACTGAACTTGAACAACTGGATATAGCTGCTATTCGGAACAGAATGGCTAATAAATTCGGGGATAAAAGATTGAATTTTCACGTCCCTCCTAACAAGGTAGTCCCATTTATGATCGTATTCGACAATCTTCCCCAGAACCTGAAGGAGTTCGAAGTCGAGGTGGTAGGCTCAGTGTCAGGATGACAAAAAAGCTTCGCTTGGTGGCCATTTAGCCGCTTATAACTTGTGTACCTGTCACAGATGCGTTCTGTCTATGCTAAAGGCCTGTCTCAGCCAGTTCCTTAATTAGGGCCTTTTGCTTCTTGCTTAAGCGCCGAGGAGTACTTATCAGAATTCGTACGTAGAGATCGCCTCGTGCGTCTTGGTTCATCTTGGGAAATCCATATCCTTTTAGACGCATCCTGGTCTGGTGCTGGGTTGCAGCTGGAACCTTCAGGCTCAATTTATTTCCTTCAAGGGTGGGAATCAAGATTGTGGTCCCTAAAAGGGCTTCACTTAACTTGATCTCTCGATCTATAATGAGATCGTGTCCTTCCAGGCGAAACACAGGATCCTCCAGTATCCTGGCCCGAATATACAGATCCCCTGGCGGCCCTCCAAATGGGCTCGGCTCCCCCTTTCCAGCTAGTCGAAGCTTCATGCCTGTTACTATCCCTTTAGGAATCTTCACCGTAAACCTTTCCTGATAACCTAACCCTGGCAAAGAGATAATCTTTTGTGTGCCAAAGGCGGCTTCTCTTAAGGTCAGTGGGAGCTCATAAGTAAGATCAGCCCCTTTGAAAGAGGCCTGTTTCCCCGAGGTATAGGCTCTAAAGGGATCTCCAAAACTTTCAAACGAGAATCGAGAAGACCAGTGCCGCGTACCAAAACCAAATTCTCTTAAAATATCCGAGAAATTAAAATCCTTGAATATATCTTCCTGGGAATATCGCTGATGAAAACCGGATGATCCAAAAGCGTCATATTGTCGCCGCTTTTCCCTGTCGCTTAACACGGCATACGCTTCACTAATCTTTTTAAACTTTTCTTCGGCGAGTTTATTCCCCTTGTTACGGTCTGGATGATACTTTAATGCCAGCTTTCGATACGCCTTTTTAATCTCTTCATCAGTGGCGTCCCTACTCACGCCCAAAATCTTATAGTAGTCATTGTCATGCATGGTATAATTTAACATTTTTAGATTAGTATTTAGATTAGTAATAGATAAGCCAAATTTGTTGTGGTATAGTTAGGGGTTGTAGAGGCATAAGAATAGAATTTTGGTCGCATCACAAATCATATTCTAACTCCTGCCTCCAGTTGGTTGTCACAAAGGCCACCCTACTGTCAATTCATGATACATGAGGATAGAACAACATGTCAAGGAGAGATTAGAATATGCCCTTACCTGAGTACGGAAACCAAAGGCTCACCTCCGAGAAGATTCAGATGGGTCTGAAAACCCGCTGGCTCGGAAAAAAGAAGGTTTACTGTTTTTATGAGGTAGACTCTACCAATATCGTGGCAAAACGCCTTGCACTTGAAGGGGCTCCGTCAGGTACGATTGTAATCTCAGAGGCGCAGAGAAAAGGACGGGGTCGTATGGCACGCTTTTGGCTCTCTCCAAAAGGGGATGGACTCTATTTTTCCCTGATCCTAAGACCTGATATTATCCAGGAGAGAGGCCAGTTAATTACCTTTGCCACAGCTGTGGCTCTTGCCTCATCTCTGAAAGAAAGAGGGATAGATTCGAGAATAAAGTGGCCGAATGACATCCTGATTCAGGAAAGAA
>DTYH01000046.1 GCA_012961955.1 Desulfobacterales bacterium
ATGTTCAGGCTCATAAACCTCAAAATCTAACGGATTTATGGATACAGGGGGGTGATTTGTGGGGTTTCTTCTTAGTGCATTAAAGAGTGTGGAGGATAGATGAAGATTTAGTACGTCTCCATATTCATACTCTTTTATTCCGCCTGTAAAATGGACCGAACGATTCTTTCGAGTTGCAAGACTGTTCGATCTGGACCAATGAAAATTAGAAAATATGTCCGAAAGAGCCAGTTCACCTATTCTCCTAAGGGCCTTTGAGGTAAGCCTGTATCTACCTTCTGTTTCAGTAAGATATCCCTCTTCAATCAGGACGTCAACCATCTGGCTCAATTTTTGAATAGAGCTCTCTGCAAGTTCACCCAGGATCTCGCGCAAGAGATCCGTGTTTATGTCAGAAAGGTTTCCTTGAAGGTTCGCTCTCAGGATCGCGCCTTCCAACTGTTCCAGCTTATATATCTTTTCTGCCAGTACGAATGCAGAATCAAGATCTAGGATACGTTTACCAGAAAAATGATACCCTTTTATATTAGAAGGGTGGGGAGAGATCTTATCAAGCGTTACCCATAACTCTTGGAGCGATTGTGCCAGATGGTCCATTTCACTGCTAAAGCCTACAAAACCTTCCAAACCAATCCGGACAGGGTAGGACAGACTAAGCAACAGGAGTCTCAGAGCAGCCCTCTTCTTTTGAATCTTCTCAATCCAGTCCTTTAAACCTCTCTCGAAATTAAACACATGGGAGTACCTTGCCATAAGCGAGACGAATCCTGCCCGTATTTC
Source organism: Desulfobacterales bacterium (assembly GCA_012961955.1). GTDB lineage: Bacteria > Desulfobacterota > Desulfobacteria > Desulfobacterales > DTYH01 > DTYH01. The sequence continues at coordinate 781 of DTYH01000046.1, forward strand.
ATCATTAGAAGCTTCTATTATATTTTTAAGCTCTGCAAGTGCGATGATGAGCTCTTGATAGTCTATGGTATATCCTTCCTGGACGATGATATCCAGGCCCGATGTCTTTCGCCAAAGATCCTCACAGATATGGAATAGCTTCTCCTTTCCAACACTCCTCTCTGGAAAGATTCTTATAATTTTTTGAACAACCCGAACCAGATTTTTGGGAAAATCGGTCTCCAGCTTATCATACAGCTCTTTGATTCTGTCTTCCAATGGCTGAAGAATATTACCGTCCTGTTCCAGGTGTATATCCTCCGCTGTTTGAGGTCTTATAGTCTCTAGTTCGTCCTCGCAGACTGATCTTATATAGTCTTTTGTTTTGTCAAGAACGTGATTAAGGTTGTAAGTCTTCAGCAGGTCGGCCTTAAGCTCTCTTATCTGCTTTAACATCCTGCCTAGCCCGTCAATCCGTTCCTCCTGAAGGTCGAGCAGTCCTTCCCATTTCAACTTCTCCATTGCAGTGGCAAGGTTATAATCTTTTAGCATGCGTTGAGAAATGGCTTTCAGAATAGAGTCTCTATCCAATCTCAGACCCTTTGTCTTGGCCTTCCTACCTGCCTTGAAGTATCTGTAGATCGTCATGGCATTTCTTTTAATACTTAATACGTTTAGTGAAGTCAAGAGGGGAAACCTTGAAGTATTTAGTATTGGGAGAGAAAACTGCCATCTCCTTTTCTGACCTATCCTTGAGGGTCTCGTAAAAGGTCAAATTTGATGAAATCGCAAAAAGTCGGAATTTCCCTTTTTGAGCCATTCCAGCATAACCGAGAATCTAGTTATTACAGAGTGTTATCCACTACCGATACCCGCCTTTGCAGGGACAGGCCTCGCGGGAGTGACGGGTTAGGAGACTCTTTGCAAACGTATCAAGTTCTGCTTTCCCCTAGGCAAAAAGACTATTTGCGAACCCATCATCCTTAGATAGACGTAAACTATCTGCTTGCTGGGCCAATTCCAGGGAATACACCTAAAATTTTGGTAACACTTTAGCCTCTTGAAATAAACCCGACCGCCTCCAGAGACAACCCGAATCCTGAATAGGCGATA
>DTYH01000047.1 GCA_012961955.1 Desulfobacterales bacterium
CACCTTTAATATTTTCTATAACAGCCTTTCTTGTCTCTTCGCGAACAATCATCTTCAGTTCTGAACTTTCGACTTCTATCCTTGCCACTGAACCGTGGTATCTTACTCGGAACTGCCTGAAGCCTTTAGATAATAGAAAATCTTCGGCCTCCTCGACCATCTTCAACTTTTTGTCAGTAATGGGTTCTCCGTAGGGAATCCTTGAAGCGAGGCACGCCATTGAGGCCTTATCCCACGTGGGAAGCCCCATTTTACGGGAAAGGGACCGAATCTCATCCTTTGTAAGACCTACATCCACCAGTGGTTCGATAACTCCGGTCTCTTGTGCTGCCCGTGCTCCTGGCCGATAATCTTTAAGATCGTCCAGGTTGGCAGCATGGGCAACATATTCTATACCTCTTTCATCTGCAATATCGAAAAGTTTTGTGAGGAGAGCCTTTTTGCAGAAGTAGCACCTATCAGGTCCATTCGAGATAAACTCAGGGAGTCCCGTCTCGTCAGACTGGAAAAGGATGTGTTGGATACCATTCTTACGGGTAAATTTGATAGCCTCTTCCTGTTCACGGATCGGGTGTATGTTAGATACCGCGGTTGCCGCTACAACTCCCTTTCCGAGAATCTCATGGGATACCGCCAGAAGAAAAGTGCTGTCCACACCACCCGAAAATGCAACCAGTAAAGAGCCAAGGCCTCTAAGCCTACGACGTAGATTCTTCATTTTTACTGACAAACTGTTTTCACCCATTCTTAACACCCAAGTGAATCTTGCATAGATTCACCCCTCCACCAGTAAGTACAATTACAATTTTACGATTTCGTCGACCAATTTGTCGCTTTTGGCCACAGCCGTATCCTGAATCGATCCAAAATACTGTCGGGACGCTTTAAAGAACTTAAAAAATTCCTCTCGGTTCTTCTTGCTAATCATAGATACCAGTTCGTCTACCGCATTTGAGTAGAGTTTCAGGATCTCCGTGAGTTCTGGATTCTTCATCTGAAGGTCTGCATACAGGGCAGGATCCTGAGAGAAGAGCCTTCCAATCCACCAAATTTCTGCTTTGAATATAGGGGTTGAATATTTGATTATCTGTTGGGGGTCAAGACCGACCTCTCTGATCAACTTGCTCAGGATCATAGTATTTAGATGTCTTATGCATTGCGTCAGTGCCATAAGTAAGTCGTGCCTTTCAGGTGTGGATATCGTTGTGATTATTCCAGCTGAACCAAATATATCTAGGAGCCAGGGGAGCCAACTCTTACCCCTTGCAGGTGTGAGAACAACAGTCTGTCCCTTTAGTGAGGATATCTTGGGACCAAATAGGGGATGAGTACCGATTACTTCGCAACGGGAAAAGGAGAGCATAGCCTTTACCGGCTCGGTCTTGATAGAAGTCAAGTCCATCAATAGGGATTCAGGCTTTATACAGCTTCCAATCTTCTTGATTACTTCCGCGGTTACATTGATCGGAACTGATACTATCACAATGTCTGAGTCCTTCAACCTCTCTTCAAAAAAGGGTTCGTCCTCCTTACCGAGCACCTCAACAAGATGGCCTTTTTCCTCAAAAAAGTGTTTAAATAATGATCCCATTTGCCCCTTGCCACCAACGATCGATATCCTGATCCTTTGACCATCGTGGGGCATGCCGTTCAACGGCCCTTCCCTGTAACGTGTGTGCTGATCAAAGTCGTTATCTCCACGGTCCGCGCTACGCAAGACAGATTCCTGGACAGAGCGGGAAGCCGACATTATCTCAGAGAAGATAGACCTCAATGCCCCATCTGATAGTAACTCCCCATTACTTAAGCTTGTCAATCTCCTGTAGACCTCTTCCTCCCGCTGTGGCTGATATATGTCTACCTTGGAGCCCTTTTTAAGGGCTCCAATCTCTTTGGAATACCTCATCCTCTTCTCCAAAAGGCGGAGAATCTCTAGATCGATAGTGTCGATATTATCCCTTAATTCTTGCAATCTTTGAACCTGATTTTGTGCACCAATCATCCTTTGTCTCCCCCTCCTCAAACCTTCTCGGCACAGAAGCTATAGTGTGCAATTATCGAAACCTCAATTACAAAGTAACCATTATCTTTCCTGCTGCTTTTATATAAGGGGGAAGCTCCTCCATTAACTGAGCAAACCTGCCCGGCTTTAATGACTGAATTCCATCGCTCAATGCGTTTTCTGGCGAGGGATGAACCTCTATCATAATCCCGTCGGCTCCGGCTGCCACGGCAGCTCTGGCAAGAGGGATAACATATTTCCAGTGTCCAACAGCATGACTGGGATCAACAATGACCGGGAGATGGGTCTTATCTTTTAGGATAGGGATAGCACTGATGTCCATCGTGTTTCTGGATGCTGTTTCAAATGTCCGGATACCTCTTTCGCACAAGATTACCCTTTGGTTTCCCTCAGACATTATGTATTCAGCAGACATTAGCCATTCCTCAATAGTGCTCATCATTCCTCTTTTAAGCAGGATGGGCTTCTTTGTTCTGCCAAGTTCTTTGAGCAAGGCGAAGTTTTGGACATTTCTGGTGCCGACCTGAAGTATATCGGCATATTGGGCTACAAGCTCGATATCCCTTGGATTCATAATCTCTGTAACAATAGGCATCCCAAACCTTTCTCGAGCCTCGGCCAACAACTTGAGCCCTAGCTCTTCAAGGCCCTGAAAGCTATACGGAGACGTTCTTGGCTTAAAGGCCCCTCCTCTTAGCATAACAGCGCCTGCTTCCTTAACCACCGCGGCACTCTCCAAGATCTGCTCCCTGCTCTCCACAGAACACGGGCCAGCGATTACTATAAAGTTATTGCCACCCACCTTCAAGCCATTTACGTCAAATACGGAATCATCTGGGTGGAAATCCCGAGAGGCGAGCTTATAATTCTTCAGAATCGGCACGATTTTTTCCACTCCAGGGCGATTGATTAGGTTTTCTATCTTTGTTTTGTCTTTTTCGTCACCGATGGCCCCGATAATGACACGTTCAACACCCTTTGACAGGTGAGCTCGATAACCGTATTCCTCTACCTTTTTAATTATGTGATCAATATCTTTCTGATCCGCACCTTTTTGCATTACTATTATCATTTTTTTTCCCCACCTCCTTTTAGATTGGTCCTGGTCAAAATCGCCTCTAACTATTCCTTAGGACGATGTTAACCATACAACGTTATTTCTCGATTCTATATTTAGTAGCTCCTTCTTTAACAAAGCCACGACGGGTCTGCATGACATGGAGTAGGTTACGTAGTAGGGTTAACTATAAAAAAACCGCAGGGGGGACTATGTAACCCGCCTGCGGCTTTTTAGATCCATTAGCTTTAAACTTTCTAAGGGTCAAAAGCCAACGGACGGGTGGCCTCATAAGAATAATAGAAATAATAACATCCCGCCATTGGCTTCATCATTCTTAGCTGTCTCTTCCTTATAGTTAAGAATTTCCTACAAGACTTGTAAATGTTCGGTCATCCCCTCCCGTTTCTCACGGGATCATGGGGAAAAATCAGGGCCAATATATTTTTTACATGTGGTCAAGGATTTCGTATACTCAGTATGAACGGCACGACCATAATCAGATTGCCGCGTGCTGGAACTGCAAATCTCTTGTGTGATACAGCCAAACCCTTAGCTGAGCCTCGCAAACATTTTTATTCCTCTTCAGAGTTGAGGCACCAAGTTTTACGGTTTGCCCTCATGAAGAAAGACATATTGACGCGTCGTCTGCCTTTCCACTCGTCTTGGAGACAGGGGGCCTTGACGGAATAGCTACAAGACGCTTCATGGAAAAATACAGAATAACAGAGTACCTGTCAAGAGTATTTTTCTCTCACGAGATTTGCAATACTTTTTCACCATCGACGACCGGGTATCCTTCTGCTGAATCAGTTTGCTGGAAGAAGTAGCATCAGGATACCCCCTCACCTCTCTATGGGTTGTTCTATCAGATAGCTTGTAATAAAAAAGACAGGGTCCTTGCAATCCTTTGTCGAATGTGCAAGACTTAAAAACACGGATAATGTTTCGGATTTCTATGTCGTGATACAGCCTCTAAATTCTGATACCCAACCTGGAACGAGGGATTGACTCTGTTCAAGCCCTGCAAAATGGACAAGCCTCTTATGTTCAAAGGAGTGGCTTAGACATTGATGTATGTAAATTGGCTTGCAAGTGATAACAGAAGAGGTGATAACAACAATCAATTAAACAATTAAATCGTATGAAATAGTTCTTTTACGGAATTTCTCTTTTGTCTAATGGCGTCGTTGTACCTAAGCGGATTAAAATCGCTATCTTGCTTCTACCTCCAAGAGAAGCGCTATTGGGCACAGGGGAATAAAAAAGTAGAAAAAGGGGGGTTAGAATGCAAGGTAGAAAACTTTATGTCGGAAATCTTAGTTATTCTGTAACGAACGAACAGTTGGAAGACTTGTTTTCCAATTACGGGTTAGTCGAGAAGGTGAACGTAATTGAAGGCAAAGGTTTTGGATTTGTTGAGATGTCCACCCGATCTGAAGCTGAA
>DTYH01000048.1 GCA_012961955.1 Desulfobacterales bacterium
CTTGCTGCTGTGTGCACTGTTTTTCCTTATAGTGATCATCAAAGGTGCCTGTTCCATAAGATGGGCGATCTGCAGGCCAAATGCCCCAAGACAGAGTGGCCATTGATCAATCTGATTTATATCTGTAAGCATGGCACTTATCTGGACCGCGCCGAAAATCAGTGGACTTGCCGGCTGTGGTCGAAGAGGAATAACGAGGACGAGCACTGGTTTGGCGTTTACCTGGCTGCAACAGGTAACTTCATTTTCCCCAGGACAGCGCCCTGGAAAGATACTTCTTCTCAGGGGGGAGGGGCCTTTGGTTCTTCGGGAAGCCGCCTGCCGTTGGCAATTACTTCTCCTTTCCGATTCGAAATAATCGCCACGGTATCACGGGACGTTAGATCGCGAGCTAAGACAAGGACATTTTGACAATTACGCTTCAAGTAGGGAAGATGCGACTTTGCCAGACCATTATCAAGAATCCAATGTTCTATAATAGGCTTTGCCCGGGCACGTAAATGGCTACTCTTATTGCTGATAAACAACTGCCAAATATTCCAGTAAGAATAGCATCCCACCAAGACCACGGAAAAAATCAGCAAAGCAGCATAAAGCAGGCTGAGCCGCGCCCGCAAGGAAAGTCTTTCCCATGCCTTCATGGGCCTGTCTCCTCAGGCTAACATAGCCTACGGCGTTGATGGTCCTGATCAGGCGCGGGGGGTCGCCCAGCTTGCGGCGCAGATGACTGACGTGGACGTCGATGACGTTGGTACCCCAGTCATAATTGTAGCCAAGCACCCGGTTTAGAAGCATCTCCCTGGGAAAAGCGCGGTGCGGATGGCGGATGAAAAGTTCCAGCAGGCCAAATTCCGTTGGCGTAAGGTCGATTCTCCTCCCGTTCCTGGTGACTTCCCGGCTTTCCATATCAAGCACGATACTCCCGGCCCGCAATTTTTTGTTTTCGCGAGCCTTTCCACTGCGGCGTAACAGTGCCCGGATGCGGGCCACAAGTTCGTCGAAACTGAAGGGCTTGGTCAAATAATCGTCGGCCCCGCTATCCAGTCCTTTTACCCGATCGGAGATTTCCTTTTTGACCGTAAGCATAAGGATAGGGACATCTAATCCGTAGGTGCGGATGCGTCGGCAGACATCAAAGCCGTCGATGTCCGGAAGCATGATATCCAGTATTACCAGATCAAACGTGGTCTGACGTAAGACTTCGAGCCCTGCCTTACCAGTACTCCGTGATGTCACCTCATAGCCTTCATACTTCAGGCCCATATGCAAAAATTCGGTAATCACAGGGTCATCTTCAATAACTAAAATTTTCATTTCATTATTTTTTTTCATCCATACTCATAATATAAATGGTGCCATTTCTATTTTAGAGAATCAAGTTATTCCTAAAAGGTAGCCTCCCGCGGTCAAGCGTATGACCTGCGTGGACGCCCTGGTCCTCCCGTGCCTGCGCCGCTACGCAGCGCGGCAGAAAGGGACAACGGCAAGGAGTGCAAGCCCCGGCATTACGAAAAAACCCAAAGAACCGTTACCCAGGCCCTTCCTACCCCTCGTCCTTCGGGCGCACCGGTGTGCAGTACGTCCGATTCCGCTATCCTACGGGATTATGAAAAGATCTTGCGTACCAATGTGTTAGATGATACCCTACTGTTAGAAAATGGTTATGAAGAGGGTAGCAGGCAGGGAGTCGTAGTAAAAAGTTCGGGGCCGCTCAGATTTTATTTGCCTCACCAGGCCTGTTTTTTCTCATGATTTCATTTAAAGGCAATTCTTAATTCAAAGATCAAATTGACGGTAGTAAAAGGCAGATCGAGCAAAAAAGGGCGATGATATTCTTTAGGTAGGCCCAAGAGGGAAAGCAAGTCTCATGAAGAAGCGTGCCATATTAATCAGGATCCTGGTAATAAGCATAATGATGGCATTCAGCATCATAGAAACAAAGGGAGTTCAAGCCTCAGAGACCTGTATTGAGTGCCATAAAAAAATTACCCCAGGCCAGGTCAAGGACTGGAGTGTCAGCAAACATGCTGAAAACGAAGTGTTCTGTTCAACATGTCATGGAGGGGCTCATCAGAGTGCCGGAGACGTGGCAAAGATAATTCTGCCTGATGAACATGTATGTGCCGAGTGCCATGAGGACCAGTTCGAATCATTTAAAAAGGGCAAGCACCAGTTTGGCTGGATATCCATGAATACTTTCCACATCACCCATGTGGAACCTGATAATTTAATGGAGGGCGGAAAAGGCTGCGGTGGCTGCCACAACATGGGTATCAAGACGGAGGCCCAAAAAAAGGAGCAATCCCAGAAGGGTTATCGTTACCAAAACAATTCTTGTGACGAATGCCATACCAGGCACAGCTTCTCCAAAAAGGAAGCACGGGACCCTCAGGCATGCCAACAGTGCCATATGGGCTATGATCATCCTCAGTGGGAAATGTGGTCCAGCTCCAAGCACGGATCCCGCTGGTTTGCCAAGCAAAGGGGGGCCCTCCCTAAAGATGCTCAAGCCCCCACCTGCCAGAGCTGTCATCTGCCTGACGGCACCCACAATAACAGGACTGCATGGGGATTTCTAGGCGTACGCCTTCCCCTTCCAGAGGACAAACAGTGGGCAGCCGACCAGCGTACTATTCTCAAAGCTCTTGGTGTGCTGAACCCTGAGACCGGGAAACCCACTGCAAGGCTTGAGGCAGTCAAGGCAATGCGTCTTGCAAGGCTTGACAGGGAATCTTTTCAGGAAGAGCGCGACAAGATGATCAAGCGCTGTGCCCGGTGCCATTCGGAAAGATACGCTAGAAAACAACTTGAGATGGCAGACAAGATGATAAGACAGACCGATCGGCTCCTGGCAGAGGCCATAGAAATTGTTGCCGGGCTTTACAAGGATGGCATTTTGAAGAAGCATGCTGACCAGCTGTTTGGTTATCCTGACTTTTTTTACTTTATGAGGACTGACTACAGCCCTGCCTCTAGTGAGAGCTATAAGAGGCTCCCTGCGGGCATGTCTTACATAGAACAGGTCCTTTTTCAGATGTATATGAAACACCGTATGCGGTCATACCAGGCATTCTTCCATATGAATCCGGACTATGCCTATTGGTACGGGTGGGCCATGATGACAAAGGATCTCGGTCACATAAAGGCCCTTGCAGCCGAGATGAGGGCCACACACATGAAGTAGTCTCTGTTTCATAAACCATTGAATAGCTCCAAGTTGCCAGGGGCGCTCTTGACCACCCGCAGCACGATGTTATCTGCTCTATGCGCTAGCTCCTTGAATTTGGGTGCCACCGAGCCCCCGAATATTCCCAGATTCTTCACAAGCTTTCCATTCTTGAACGTACTACCCCGCATCTTGTCTCCCTCTCCTACGGCTGGTGCCACTATCTACTTCCCCTAGAACAAGAAAAATGTGGAGATAAGATTGGCTGGTCAAATGCACTGTAGAAGTTTATGGCTGCTTCGAGTCTCCTCGGGACAACTCAAGTCTCTATTCATTTTCAAGAAAGGCTGCAAAGGCTCGGCCGTCACCATGTCTCCCAAATTCAGGCATGGATGATGCTTTATAAGATACGAGTTTTCGTTTCTGAGGTAACCCTGCTCACTTGCGCTTAGATACGCTCAAGACCCCACGCAAGTTGAGGAACTCATAGTTCGGCTAGTCGATCCAAAAATCTTCGCGCTCAAATCGTAATATTCCTTTTTTCCACCATGTATGCGCTTTTGTTGATTACGTTCTTATCGTGCACAAACACTCCCCCGGAACAATCAGTTTTTTTCGTTTACATCTCTCAAGAAATCACTATCCTAATTTCTAGTTCGCACTATCCTTCGTATCTATCCAATAACTGTCATTTTTGGATAGGGGCATTCAACGCTCAGCCGTAGGCCTTCAGTGCAAAAAACAAGGGATTAAGAACCCACAAACCAGGAGTAACTAGATGGGGTCAAACCTTTGTTGTTGACAATTTCTTTTCTCTCCCCACTTCAAGTCTTTTGATCTCTTCATCCTTCTCAAGGTAATCCCTGAAACTCTTTCGATCCTGACTCACTGTCGGATAATCCAGCCCCTTTAACCTTCCGATCTCCGATTCCTTCAACCCTTCAAAACGACAAACAAACTCACTACGGTTTTGTAGTCATACTTTCAAGGGTGAGGAAACCCCAACGCCAAGCCGCAAACAGAGGTGGAGCTGGTGGAGTGCTGGATGGTGGCGCCTCTGCGAAAGAGGACATTTTTTAGTAAAGAGGAAATAAATGAGGTATCAAACCGCTGGTTGAGGCTCTTAATGGTGGAGAGATGAAGCACCTTGGGAAAAATCGTCGTGACTTCTTGAATCTGTTGACAGGCCAGCAATAAAACCCTTCCCCAGAGGCATACGAGTGTACACAAAGGAAGATGGGCTCTCTGGTTTTAACTATCACGCGAACTTTAAGAAACACTACCATAGTGTTCTGTACACCGTTATTTGCAACAATGTGGAAATCAAGACCACCAGCAGGATTGCGGAAATATTTCACAGGTGCCGGAGGGTGGCATCTCATTTGAGGGATGATATTCTGGGTAGATATGCTACGGAAGAGTTCCGTATGCCCTCAAGGCCTAAGAGACGGAAGGAGAACTGGTCTCGTGAGACGTTTATCAGATGTACTCTCCATAGTATTGGTCCACAGAGTTGTGAGTTTATAAAGGAACTTCTTGGCTCAAAACGCCATCCTGAGCAGGCCTATAAGTCTTGAATGGGGTATTGAAACTGGAAAGACAAATAGCCAGTGCCCAGAGACTGGAGAACGCCTGCAGAATAGCCAATGAGTCAAACCTTTACTCCTGCAGGCATATAAAGACCATCTTGAAAAACAGTATGCACAGCATCTCCCAGACTACTCCTCTAACGCTTATCTATGCTTTAACCATGAATATGTTCGGGGTCAAAACTGTTATCATTAGTGGAGGGTATAGCTATGTTGTTTCAGCCAGTTATTGCAAAATTACGAGATATGCGTCTCTATGGCATGTTGTCATGTTATATAGTATGGAAAAGGGGCAGATAATCCAGAGTACAAGAAGTTGAGTTTCGAAGAAAGACTCGGGGTTACTCGTGGATCGGGAATGGCCATCAGGCAGGATAGGAAGCTCAAAAAGAGGATCAGGAATGCCCTGTTCAAAGACAAGGCCTATATAGAAGACCTGGACTTTACGGGATCCTGCCTGCAAGCATGGCTTTACGGTTTTGTACGCTCAGATGCCAAAACTCTTCAGAGAACTTGAGCCAGCCCCATAGAGATGGTTCTTATGATGAGATGCTGACCAGCCTGTCAAAGACTTATTTGCTTATACTGGAATTGGCTTATTGATGGCCTGTCCTTTATTCAAAACAAGGATATGGTGGGAATCCCGGGTGAGAGGTACAACAAGGCATCAACCGTACTCGCTACCCAGTTGCCTGTCCCAGATGGCAGTCTCGCTTTGAAGAGCCAAGACTTACAGTTGCCGTAATGGAGAGGGTAGTACCCAATGCTTATAGAAGGGAATTGAAAGGAGAGTCGATGCGAAAAAAAAACAAAAATCGTTGGCTCAACCCGGCCCACTAGGCCATTGTTAATATACTCAGTGCTGCTATTAAAGATGGGTAGCCCGATAATTTAAGAATCACCGGCCGGTTTCATCGGAATACCCAAGATGCTCATAAAGTGAACAAAATCGACTTATTGCCAGATCGTCAAACTTCACTAATTTCAAAACAGATGATGCCGTTTGGATCGTAGATAATGTTCCGCGAGAAAATTTAGAGGTTTTTTTGCTTTCTGAAAGTTCTCGTGAAGAGCCCAGAAGACATCAGCTATTTTCAATTCTTTGGCTGACGGATGTTCTGCCGCCAGTCTGTAGAATTTCTGGCCTTCTTTTTCATAGTCTTCTGGCCTGATCCGCATTTTTCCAGGAATCTGAGCTCTTATGTCACGTGAGAAGGGATAACGGTATTCCCTTTCCACATAATCGGGAAATATGCCCAATATGAAGAGACAAATATCTGCGATTCTTTTGTACAGACCGAATTTAAGCGGATTCTCTACTGCTTCGCAGAAGCTCATCAGACTGTAGATATCCATGTCACTGAAACGGATTTTTCTCCAGATTCCTTTCTTTACTCTAAATGAAATTGTATAGCTTTCAACCTTGGTGAACGATGAAAGCATATCAGCCAAATAGACCAGGATAAACTTGCTGTCTAGAAGCTCCACCACGTCTTTGGTATCAAATACAGGAACTCTGACAGTGCCCGTCTTCTCAATTGTAAAGCTCGACTCCTTTAGATCGTTTACCGCTTTCCTGAGCAGGATCTCAAAGAAGAGCATGGGCGAAATTTTCAAGAATATTTCATCGTCGTCCATAACTTTTCGGAAGACTTTTTCATCAGCAATGAAGGTATTTCTGAAATCTTCATCCTCCCTGATGATCTGTTTGAGCCTCCGCTTGTCTGAAACATTGGGAGCCGCAGCGTTTATTAAGAAATCCAGATCTGCATCAGAGAGTCTCGGCTTTTTTAGATTTCTTATCGACATCTTGAACCCTCCTTTTGTTTACGCCGTTAGAAAAACCGTGTGCGAAAGCCCAGGATATATTATACCTTCTCCTCCCTCCCGTTAGATTTGCCGAAGGGGAACCCTATCTAATGGAGTGAATGCGGGGTTTAATGCCATGTGCAAAATTCTAACGGCGTTTACATAGCCTAAGATCGTATCGTGAGATGTTGCCAATTGAACTCCCCTTGATCAAGGGTGAAGGTTCCAGAATGTGTAGTCCCTATTATATCGACTTTGATATGTTTAGTCCAGTATTTGGTCAATCTTAGCTTTTCAGATGGGAATTTTTTGTCTCGATGGTAGCTTTATTGTCACACGCATGCCAATATATACCTTGCTATACACGCCGAAAATTGGCCTGCTATGTTCGTCGATGATCCCATGTATATGGTTATCGGTCATATGTGGAGAGGACTGTTTCCCTATATGGGACAAACCGAGGAAGGTGTTTCTTGTGAGAGAATGTATGGTCCGATCCCGGATCGGACCATAGGTCATCTTTACGACATCTCCATCTCCTCAGTGATAGGCTTGCAAATATCATGCAATCCTAATCTAGTTACCCGTTTCTCAATGTACTTTTATATCGCGAGAAATCTGAAGCATCCCAGGGATATCCCGTAGATGTTCTTCTGATTCTCCTTGTTTACAATATCGGATCTTCATGATTATCCAATCCTCAGGTGAAGAAAAGTTTGCTTGGACATCTTCAATCCGAGAGATTCTTCTCATCCGTTCAAAACGAGCATTCCCAGAGGCGTCTTTTTTTATTAATAATAATGCCGATTTTTAATCCAGATGATGGATGTTAAGTCTATATTTTTATGTTTGACTGCATCGCGAATGGCATCTTCACTTATCTAGAATTGATCTTTGGGGGAAGAATTTTGACAGTTTTGAAACATGTTCTTCCTTGATATCTGCCACTACGTCAATATCATTCTTAAACTCGGCTCTCCATAAAGGATAGAACCAACAGAGCCTGTAACAAAGTATCTTATACCAAGTTTTTCAGAGACGTTGATCATATATTGGAGGAGTTCATGTGGCTCTATGAGATAGGCTCTTAGCTACTTCATGTTGAGCGTTCTTATCATCCCAGCCTGGATATAGCGAATGGAGATGGGTTGTTGATAGCTTCTTTGCACAACTCAACATATTAAATGCAATAGCAAACTTCTCTTGAGGATTCTTTTTTCTCACCACCTTGATCATTTCATCGTTTAAGATTTCAAAATTTCTTTTGTCAAGCTCCATATCTACCCCATAGTAAAGTCGAAAACTCTTTTTTTGACAGACTCGGTTCACCTCTCGCCTTACATCTTTCCCATCGGACGGTTCATAACCACTAAAAATTCAGGTGTTGGACCTAAGCAGAAGAAAATCACATTAGTCCCCACAGTAATCTTATCACATTATAAGCTAAGATATTCAGAATGTAAAAGGAGAAAGTTCCGAGAAGAAAGTAACAACTCTCTCTTGAAGGGACTTTTCAAGAAAATGTACCACCTCGGGCCCAAGGGGACACATTCCCTAAGTACTTAATATCTTTCAATCTTGTTGAATTACTTGACCTGTACCTCCTCGCCCATAGGTCGGTATGCCACCGGCCTGCGAACTGGAACGTAGGGCCGCGATAGATTTGCGCCAGCCGATGCCCTCACTGGCCTGGTGACGGCATGTTCGTGGAACAGCTCCTCGATTGTGAGGTATCTGTGCAATTATCTTGAAAATTTTTATATTGACAAAATCGCCATGACAGCCTAAACTTAGCTAAACTTAGATCGAGCAAAGGGGGGATCGGCCGTGAAAATTGTCAACATGCATCGGGCAAAGAGTGAGCTATCGCGCCTGGTAGAAGAGGTACTGGCCGGCAAGGAGATAATCCTCGCACGTGCAGGTAAGCCCCTGGTCCGTCTTATTGCTTACGAGTACGATCAACGGGCACGAAGACCAGGCCGTTTCAAAGGGAAGATCAGGATTGATCCAGATTTTGATCATACTCCGGAAGGGGTCGTCAGGGCCTTTGAGGGGGGAGAATGAAGCGTTTGCTCCTGGATACGTGTGTATTCTTATGGTGGTTGACAGATGAACCTTCTATGGCTGAGAGGGCAAAGGCGGCAATTGCAGACCCACTGAATCAGGTGTATGTAAGTGCAGCTACAACCTGGGAGATTTCCATCAAGAAGACCCTGGGCAAGCTGGATGCGCCTGATGATCTGGAAAGAATTGTTGAAGAGGAATATTTTATCAAACTTCCTATTTCATTATATCATGGAGAGATGGCCGGTCGATTGCCTTCTCACCACCCTGATCCCTTTGACCGAATGCTGATAGCCCAAGCCCAGGCAGAGGGCCTGACAATCGTTACGGGGGATAAGCGATTTGCAAGATATGGAGTAAAGATCCTTTGGGCAAGATGATGTTGAAAAAGGGGGAATCGGATTCAGATCTTTTTCTGCTGGACCCGGGAATGGGTCGTTCCTTGTGGGTTATATGGTGGTGTGGCAACGGTCTGCTGACCAGGATGTAGGTGGCCGTTTTTCAAATGGCCCGCAATAGCCTATAGGGAGCTACGCAGAAAGACTTTTGCAAAGAGCTAAAGTCTTACAATAAATCATGATGGTCTCAAAAAAGTCCAAAATTGCTCAAAGTCGTTCACAAAAGACCTTTTACGAGACCATCAACCGTGTAGGAGAGTGATAAAGATGAAGGTTGGCTTGATTAGCGATACGCATGGCGAACTGGAAAACCTAAGAGAAGCCTTAGAACAATTAACATCTATCTATAAGATTGAGAAGATTGTCCATCTTGGGGATGAGTGGGAAGATATAGAAGTTCTAAAAGGGGAGAAAGAGATCGAAGTTATTGTCGTTCCAGGGGTTTATGCAAGGGAGTATGCCGACCCTTCTATCCCCAATAGGATCATTCGAGAATTTAACGGCTGGCAGATTCTTTTTACCCATACGTGTAATGTACATGCCAATGACCTTCCAGAAGATCCTGATCCTCAGGAATTAGCTGCAACGCAAAGAGTAGATGTAGTTGCGCACGGACATACCCACGTTCCCTCAATTGAAGAAAAGGACTATGTTATCTGGGTTAACCCTGGACATCTAAAATCGAAAGATAAGAAGGGCTACTCGCCCAGCTATGGAGTCTTGGATATTTCCCCAGAGAAGATAAGAGCGAGGATCGTCGATTTGGATAGTAAAGAAACCTTCTCTTATTATACTTTTGTGAAGAAGAAGGTTACCATACGTACCTCTTCTTTAAGATTAAGAGCGGTATTAAATGACACAAAAACTGCCCAGAAGATTTGGGAGGCACTGCCAATAGAACAGAAGGCCAACCTCTGGGGAGAAGAGATTTATTTTAGCACTCCTGTGCAGGAAGAGATAGAAGATGGAGAAGAGGTGGTACAGGCTGGGGATATAGGGTACTGGCCTCCAGCTCAAGCCATTTGTTTGTTTTTTGGCCCAACCCCTGCATCCAAAGGGAATGAGATCCGTCCCTACAGCCCTGTAACAGTAGTGGGGAAGATAGTCGATGATCCAAGAGATCTAAAAGGGGTGGGCGAAAAAGAAGTAATTAAACTTGACCGCCTGTGGTAGAAGGGGTCAAGAATATGCCGAACAGCGTTAGAGAGAGTTTTGTCGCTGGGTTAGAAGGGCAGGGCGAAGATGAGCGATGAATTGGTCCACGAACACTCCCCCGAACGGGGCCTGTGAGGTGTCGGCCCCCACATTGACATAGGAAAAAGAGTAGACAGTGATACTCCTAGGCGCTCATTTTTCGATTGCAAACGGTTTGCACCAGGCCATACACACGGCACGCGATTATGGATGCAATACCCTTCAAATATTTACCAAGAATGCCAGTACCTGGAAAGAAAGGGACATAACAAAGAAAGAAATCGATCTCTTTAATCAGGCGCGTGAGGAGGCCGGAATTGAGAGTATCTTTTCCCACGATTCGTACCTGATCAATTTAGCCTCACCAGAAGAGAAAAAATACCGGATGTCAAAGAGGGCCATGCTACGAGAGATTAATCGATGCGCATTGTTACAGATACCGTTTCTGGTGATGCATCCTGGTTCTCACCGTGATAGTGGGGAAGTTGCAGGAATGATCCGTATTGCAGATGGTATTAATGCTGTGTTGGACAAGGCTGGGTCGTGTCAGGTACGAATACTCCTTGAAACCACGGCCGGGCAAGGGTCAAGTCTGGGCAGAACCTTTGAGGAGCTTGCCTTTATCATAGAAAAGGTGGAAGACAAAAACAGGATTGGCGTATGCCTGGATACTTGCCATATCTTTGCCGCGGGATACGACATCCGAACAAAGGCTTCATATCTGGAGACTATAGAGTCCTTTGACCGCATCCTTGGCCTTAAAAACCTTCACCTTATACACTTAAATGATTCCAAAAAGGGCTTGGGGAGTCGAATGGATCGACATGAACATATCGGAGAGGGGGCTATAGGAGAGGATGGGTTTAGGTTTTTTTTGAATGACTCCCGACTGGATAGACTCCCTTTTATACTTGAGACCCCGAAGGAAAAGGATGGTATTGAATATGATCAAACCAATCTTAATCGGGTTCGTCGGCTTGCGGGTGAAGAAATCTGCGTGAAAGTGTCACCAAAAACAGGTAAAGATGTATGAATGAATAGGTTCTTGTTCAGTCTCCTCTGAACTCTAAGCCTAATATACCAATATCGTCATTTGGCTCGGCATTTCCTCCAAACTCCACCATTGATTCTATTACGCTGTCGAGCTTGGCCGGTATGGGCTTATCCTTTAATCTTTTTTAATCTTTGCAATTCAGAATAAAAATGATCTGGGCCAAATAGTAGATTCTTTTTACCTTGATACTCTTGGATACCGTCTGTGTAAATAAATAGCTTGTCTCCTCCAAGAAGCTCTCTATCGCCTTCCCTAAACGGAACACAGCCGCCACCAATTCCGATAATCGTTCCACCATCTCTTAATACATCAATGGTACTCTTTTTACGGAGCACGACAGGCGGTGGATGGCCTGCGTTGGCGTATCGCAGATGCCCTGTCCTAGTATTTAGAATAATATAGGTAATGGTAAAGAATCTACTGAAGCGTTCAAATGGATACTGTTCGTCCAGCATCTTTAGGCCTTCGCTTGGCGGAACTATTTGATAATAAGGACTGTTGGGTATGCCTCTTTTCGTAAAGAAAACTATTTGAGGCCTGAGAAGCTGCGAGACGGAGACGGCGATCAGTGCCGATGGCACACCGTGACTGGTGACGTCGTGCACATAGATAGCCCATTTGTCCTCGTCCAGGCCGAACATGTTGAATGTGTCTCCTCCCATCCTGTCACATGGCCTGAACCTCCAAGCCATATCTATGGTTTTGACGCCAAGGTGTGCACTTGTCAGGAGGCCCTGCTGAATCTCTGCAGCAGCCTTCAGGTTTTCGTCAAGCTGCTCCTTTCTTAGGAGATCTTTATTGGCCTTGATCAGCTTCTTAGCAAGATCTCGAATCCTTAATCGAGATTTGACCCGCGCAAGTGTCTCTTCGCCGTCAATCGGTTTTGCTATGTATTGGGCACCACCTAGCTCCAGAATCCTTATCCTGTCCCTGTTCTCTGCCCTGTCTGTCATGTAAATGATCGGGATATTTGATGTCTGGAATCTGTTTCTTATTTCAGCACAAACCTCGTACGCATCCTGTCCTGACATCACCATATCCAGAATGATAAGATCAGGCTCATCCTCAACGCCTATCTTTAGCGCCTCCTCCCGATCTTTGGCAGAATGATGTCATACCCCGTCCCTGCCTAGAATGTGACTCAACACCTTTCTGTTGACAGGATCATCATCCAAGATAAGAATCTTGTCAGGCATAATTGCTCCAAACCCAGTGTTACCTTGATCGGCGTTCTTGTAAGAGGTCAATTTTGTTTACTCCGCAGGAGGGCGTAGTTCTGTAACAGGGTTGACTTCGTGAGCATTCTGGCGGACTTGAGATGTTCAGCTAAAATGCTGAAACTCGGGCTTTCACCCTCAAACAGCTAGCATTTTTTGACGGCGAACACCTCAAGTGCTCTTTTCCCAAAATGCTCAAGGTCGTTCACAAAAGACTTTTTACGAGATCATCTAAATTGAGCGTTACGAATTTTAATATCATTAACATACCGGTGTTGTTTCAACAACTTGTATTCCCTAGTTCTGCTTGCCGAAACAACCCATTGGGTGGCAACTCTCGATAAACAGCACAAAAATTTGTAACGCCCAATTTAGGTTTCATTAACTTGAGGAATATGCTACCCCAGAGGACGTGAGGTTTAACGCAGTGACTCTTCCCCCTAGCGGCTCCTCAACGGCAAAGGGAAAATCTTCACTCCCTCTGTTTTTGGGGCGTCTACGGTGCGACACAAGCTTCTATTCGGTTAATGACTTAGATATACTATCTATCCGTGATCCCTACTAATGAAATAAGAAGGGCTTTTAGTGGGCACTGAAGATGACGATCCTGTAAAGAGTCCAATTTTGCTCTCTACATGAGCCACTTTGGGATTCAGAATTTCGCAATGTCATTCGCAAGACGACTTTTTACGAAACCATCAAAGATTCTTGTGTTCATCCCGGAGCAGGTCGTTGATCGTCTTCACGGGGTTGAAGGTAATTATCGGGACCTCTACAAAGACTGTGATCCAGTCGGCCATGGCCCCGTTCCAGAGGCCTGGAAGTTCGAGTGCCTTAAGGTCTCTGCCGTCTTTTGTTTTCCGGGAGATAAAGACTGCGTCAGTGTCCACATAACGCCTCAGGTCAAAATGGTTTCCCCTATAATCACGGACACCGCATACAATATCAACAGGGTTGAAGTGAGTGGCTGAAGAAAGTATAGACTGTTGTTCTTCAGATTCTGGATCGACCTGGGCACTCTCTACTATTTGGAGAGAAAGGGCTCCGTCCTCTCCCATAACCCAAAAAGGGCCTCCCCCAGGTTCTCCAACATTTTTGACCATCCCGCATACCCGTAAGGGACGATTGAGCCTTGAAAGTAAGAAATCCAGCTTCTCTTTTTCCGACTCAAGCTTTTGACCTTCAGGTGGTTCTATATGGAGATTCTTTTTTGCAAAACTTAGAGATTCCTCAATAAGCTCCTTTCCAGCCCCCTCACCTGTAATCCTCTCCAGATAGCCAAAGATCCTTTTCTGGAGTTCAAGGAGGTATCCCCCAAGAATCCTTTTCCATAAAAAAGTAGGATCCTTTAGCCGGTCTGGTACTACGTTATCTATGTTCTTAATATATAGAACATCCCCCTTAAGATCGTTCAGGTTTTCAATAAGAGCACCATGGCCACCTGGTCGAAAGAGGAGAGTCCCATCCTCCAGCCGGAATGGCTTGTCTTCCAGATCGACAGCTATGGTATCCGTGGATCGTTTTTGCAGGGAAAAATCTACCTGAAATCGCACGTTGTATTCCTTTTCATACCGGGGCCCCACCTTCTCAAGGAGCCTTTTGAATTCCTTTAGATGCTCCGGACGCACGGTAAAATGAAGCCGACACATACCCCTTCTATCCTTGACGTAATTTGCGGCTTCGACTAAGTGTTCCTCAAAAGCTGTTCGGTTACCATTGGGGTAGCGGTGGAATCTGATGAGTCCTTTGGGAAGAGAGGCATAGTTCAAGCCTTTTGAGGTCAATAAATATTCGAGTATCTCTGTAAAGCGGCCTTCATCTACAAGCCTATCTGTATCAAGCCCATCCCTTGCCATCACCGACTTCAGGTCGTCGAAAAAGGCAAAATCCTTTATACCGTCCATGAACGAAAGAATATCCTTAAACTTAGTATCTCCTTCATCGGCCTTAGCAGCAATATGATTACGGTCAATCTCTTGGTCACTGTTTTTGAACCACAAGAGCACCTTGAACATCCGGCTGGCTGCACCAGAAGCCGGTACGAACTTCATGAGACGACCAGTGTCCGCGGCCTCCTGATGATGCCCGATAAGTCTCTCGAACTCACTCTCGGGAATCCTTTGGATACCATCACCTATGGTGCATGGGCGGACTAAGGTGAGATACGATCCTCCTTTCTTGAATAGCTCTATTTGAGACATCACGTGCTCCTCGGTGATCCCAAGGGCCCTGATCTGATCTAGATCTTCATCCCTGAGGACTAAATAACCCATCTTTCCACCTCCATGATTATTGTGATGGTAACTTTTCACCTCGTGAACAGGTTTACTTATGATCCTCTATTGAAGGAGGTCGCCCCGCGAACAGCTGAGGATGTACATTATGATCATTTTCACATGGCTTCCATCCCTCTCGGTTTAAAAAAAATCCTGTCAAACAAATCAGACTTTGTCAAGGATGAACTCCCATGCCGCGTGCTATAATCCTGAGATTACTTGTAGGTATCTAGCCAAACAAGGTGTCTTCAGGTAACGCTTTAGACGTAGGAATTCGTTTACCCGGAAGGGTTGTACATTGACCCGCGGGATTAAGGATTCAGTGGTAAGGATTAAGGGGTAAGGGAGGGGTCAATTATCTTTTTTCATGAGGGAAAACCCGAGAAGCCCGCCTATTAGCTCTGAGGGCAACGAGAATGTTTGCGAGGCACACCTAAGCGTTTGGCTATGGCACGGAAGATACTTGCAGTTACAGCTCTAGGCAATGGCATTAAGTCTGAGCCATTCGTACTGGCTATACGAAATTTTGACCTCATGCAAAAAAATGTATTGTGGCCACTGCGTTTTACCCATGATCCGCTGAGAAACGGAACGGTCAACCGAATATCTACCTTAAGACCTTGAAAAAAGTGTAGAGAAGTCAATCCTGTGAACAGTCTTGAAGAATTCATCTCCTTTGAGGTTAGGTAAGACGTGCTCATCCGGGGGCGGGATTCCTTATTGACAAAGAAAACTTTTGTATTATTTTTGTTCAATAATTGTGTGGGTAAAATAGTAGGCGGTTACGGCGATTGAAGAACTACATGTCTTCCAGGATGGGGGCATAGGCTTAGAGCTACAAACGGGTGGCACTTTGCAGGTGATATGTCTGGGAGGTCACTTTCGTGGCTAAATCTTATCTAACTCTTCGGATATCGATTGAAAATGATCGAGATCAAAAACCTTACCAAACGGTTTGGAGGACTTACAGCGATCAACAATATCTCTTTCCATGTGGCTCATGGAGAGATTCTTGGTTTTTTGGGACCAAACGGGGCTGGGAAGACAACCACTATCCGGATCCTGACAGGTTTTTTTCCGCCTACGTCAGGTTCAGCAAAGGTGGACGGGCTTGATGTCTTTGATGATTCTCTCGAGGTTCGAAAACGTTTGGGATACCTGCCTGAAAATGTTCCTCTTTATAATGATATGAGGGTGTCATCCTACCTTGGGTTTGCTGCTTCACTCAAAGGTGTACCAAAGGAAAGGGGTGAAAAAGAGGTTGACCGGGTCATTAACACATGCGGTCTGCAACCGGTAAGGGACCGGTTTATAGGTAAGATATCAAAGGGGTTCAGGCAGCGGGTAGGGATTGCTCAGGCTATCATAGGAGATCCCGATGTGCTGATCCTGGACGAACCCACAGTAGGGCTCGACCCCAAACAGATCATAGAAATTCGGGAATTGATCAGGAGCTTCTCTGGTCAGAAGACTGTGATCTTGAGCAGTCACATACTCCCTGAGGTAAGTATGACTTGTGGGAGGGTCGTCATTATAAACGAGGGAAGGATTGTTGCCGAAGACACCCCTGAAAACCTGACAGGGAAGGATAGCTCGAGGGTGATGCTGGAAATAGAGGGGCCGGATAAAGAAATTGTGGAGAAACTACGGACTTTGCACGGAGTTACGAATGTATCAGTTGATGCATACCCTGGAGGAGGTTCAAGTCGATACACTGTGGAGATGGAAAAAGGTAAGGATGTACGTGGGTTGCTGGCACAATCAGTAGTAGAATCTGGGTGGAGACTCCTGGAGATGCGCTCAAGCAAACCGAGCCTGGAAGACGTTTTTATTAGGCTGGTTACAGAGGAAGTGGAGTAGGATGAGAAACTTTATGGCCGTAGTCAGAAGAGAGCTATACGTTTACTTTTCGTCCCCCATTGCGTACGTGGTCCTCACCATTTTTTTGCTCCTCTGCGGATATTTCTTTTACAGCGCATTTGCGTACTTTAGCATAGTAAGTATGCAAACCATGCGAATGCCGTATGCTGCAGGGATTAATGTCAACGAGATGGTACTGGAGCCTCTGTTTAGCAACATGAGTGTTATTATGCTCTTAGTGATGCCCCTACTCACCATGCGGCTATTTGCAGAAGAGAAGCGATCAGGGACGTTGGAGCTCATATTGAGCTATCCTGTTCGTGAGATTGAGCTCCTGCTCGGCAAGTTTGCAGCCTGCCTTTTGGTATTCTGCCTCATGCTCGCACTAACCGGCCTTTACCCTTTACTAATCTTGATCTATGCAAAACCAGACATAGGGCCGATCATAACAGCCTATCTTGGTCTCTTTCTTCTGGGGAGCGCCTTTATAGCTCTGGGGATTATGGTATCATCCACAACCGAGAATCAGATTATAGCGGCAGCTATCTCCTTTGGGGCGTTGTTGATGTTCTGGCTCATAGGTTGGGGCCAATCGTTTGCTGGATCAGGTTTGGGCAAGATTCTTGTTCACCTTTCGTTGCTTGAGCATTTCGATAGATTTACCAAGGGTCTTATAGATACCCGGGATATAGTGTACTACATCAGCTTTAGTCTATTCTTTCTTTTTCTCACCTTGCGTTCTCTGGAGTCCAAGCGATGGCGTGGATAGATCGAAACAGACTTTTCAATATTCTGGGATACGCAGGGTTTACCCTGTGTGTGGTTACTGCGATTGCCTACGGAATAATGCCGGAGAAGATCCAATATATCTGGATCGGATGGCTGATAGGTGGACCGGGCGTAATGGCCTATGTGGTAGGTAACTTTGAGACCGTAAAGACCTACCTTAAAAGGCGTTCGGCCCGCTACGGAGCAAATGCTGCGGTCTTGGTCATGCTCTTTCTTGGAGTCCTTGTGTTTGTGGAGGCGATTTCAGCGATCCATTACCTTCAATTTGATCTCACTGCTAATAAGTATTATACGCTCTCTGATCAGACAATAAGACTACTGCAGGGGCTTACCGAGCCTGTTCATGTAACAGCCTTTTTTCAAGAGGCCGCCAGAACTCGAGAAGAGGCAAAGGACCTTCTGAGTCAATACGCCAACGTATCCAGGAGATTCACTTTCGAATTTGTAGATCCAGATCGATTCCCGGGCAAGGCAAGACGATACAAGGTAACCACATACGGGACAATCGTTCTCGAGTGCGGTACCCGGGATCAAAAGGTAACTGAATTAAGCGAGGAAAAACTGACAAATGCTCTCTTAAGGCTTATCCGAAAAGGGGAGAAAGTGGTCTATTTTCTTTCCGGCCATGGGGAGAAATCGATCGAAGACCGCAAAAAAGGGGGCTACAGTACTGTAAAGGAGGCCATACAAGATCAGAACTATGCAGTAAAAGAGCTTCTTTTGATGAGAGCCCATGAGGTTCCTGAGGATGCAGCAGTGCTCATCGTTCCGGGTCCTCAAAAACCGCTTTTCCCTATTGAGCTCGAGATGCTTGAAGGGTTTATCGATCGTGGTGGTCATATCTTTATCCTGCTCGACCCGGAGACACAGACCGGTCTCGAAAAATTCTTGAAAGAGTATGGTATCGAAGTAGGCAATGACATTATAATAGACAAGTTGAGTCGGCTCTTTGGCGGAGACTACTTGACGCCCATTGTATCTAAGTATGCCCTCAATCATCCGATAACCAAGAACTTTAATACTGCTTCCTTTTTCCCCGTTGCGCGATCTGTTGCTCCTGCTGACATAGATGACCCTGAGGTAGAGACCACCAGGCTGGCATTTACAGGAGAGAGCAGCTGGGCAGAGACCGATCTTGAAAAACTAG
The DNA here is from genome assembly GCA_012961955.1 of Desulfobacterales bacterium. GTDB lineage: Bacteria > Desulfobacterota > Desulfobacteria > Desulfobacterales > DTYH01 > DTYH01. The sequence goes on from DTYH01000048.1 coordinate 18,564, forward strand.
AGAAGGGGCGTGCCTCCTTTGATGAGGAGAAGGATAAGAGGGGTCCGGTTCCGGTAGCAGTGGTATCCACCGTTAAAATTGACAAGAGTAAGAAAGGAAAAGAAGAGGAGAAGAACAAAGAAGAAGGAGGGAATAAGTCCGTTTCCGTCCATGCCCGAATTGTGGTCTTCGGAGATTCGGATTTTGCAAGTAATAGTTACCTTAATCTTTCAGGGAACCGTGATCTCTTTCTAAACACATTAAGCTGGCTGGCTGAAGAGGAGGACTTGATATCGATTCGGCCCAAAAAGAGGGAGAATACCCCTGTGGTCCTCTCCTATACCCAGGGGCGTGTTATATTCTGGTCGTCTGTGATATTACTCCCAGGGGTTGTATTGGTTATCGGTATTATTGTATTCCGCAGCAAAGGGTCGTGACATGTACGGTAGAAAGATAGTTATCCTGTCCATTATATTATGTATATTAGTAGGGTTTTACTATTTTTATGACACCCAGTGGGTGGCAAAGCAGAAAGAGGAGGAATCAGAAGCCAAAAGGATCTTTACCTACGCTGTCGAAACAGTGGAACAGATTCGTCTCAAGAACCCTAAAGGTAGTGTGGTGCTTGAAAAAAAGGGGAAAGATTGGTTTATACGGGAGCCTTTTCATGCGTTGGCTGATACCTGGTCAGTGGAACAGATAATCAATACGGTTGCCAATGAAAAGTGGGAACGCAAGCTTGAGCCTCTCCCAAAGGATCTTAAGGTTTTTGGTTTGAGCAGACCGCAGACCGAGATCACGTTCACAGGAACGGAGCTTAAACGCCCGTGGACACTATATGTGGGCGGTGAGAATCCAACCAATACACTATTATACCTCAGGGTCGATCATGAACCCTGTCTGTTTATGGTACGCCCCTATTTCAGGAACTATCTTGACAAGTCAGCAGACGATCTTCGGGATAAGCATGTCTTCAGGTTTGACAAGGAGGATGTCTTCAGGGTCGCTTGGCAGGTAGCCGGAAAGTTTTTTGAGGGCGAAAAGAAGGAAGGAAGGTGGCACCTGATCAAGCCCGAAGGAGAAGACATACCCTCTGAAGATATAGAGAGCTTGATCTGGCAGCTAAAGAGTCTTACATTCAGGAAGGTGATAGAGAAACCTAACCATCTATTGTCTTACTATGGCCTGGCAAAGCCCACGGCTTCGGTGCAGCTAATGAACGAGAAGGGTATACTAATCGGAGAAATAAACTTTGGGCAAAAACAGAAACCGTCACCAACCTATTTTGCGAGGACAGGAAAGAGTGAAGCTATTTATGAACTGAACTACAACGTTGTGAAGGGATTTCCAGGTCAGAAATCAAAAACAGAGGGTAAACCAAAGGAAAACAAGGGTAATTAATGGAAAAAAAGCGCGACTATTACGAGATACTAGGGGTAGATCGAAACGCCACAGAGGAAGAGCTTAAGTCCAGTTACAGGAAGCTTGCGTTCAAATATCATCCCGATCGAAATCCAGGCGACAAAGAGGCTGAGGAGAAGTTCAAGGAGGCAGCAGAGGCCTACGAGGTTCTAAGAGATCCTCAAAAGAGACAGTTATATGATCAGTATGGGCATGAAGGGCTACAAGGGACTGGCTTTTCCGGGTTTAGAGGCTTTGACGATATCTTTTCCAGCTTTGGGGATATATTCGAAAGCTTTTTTGGCTTCAGGACAGAAAAAAGGCGCCGTAGCCAAGCACGCAGGGGCGCTGATCTTCAGTATGACCTATCCATTTCTTTTCTGGATGCAGCCTTTGGAGTTGAAACACAAATCGAAGTAGAAAAGATGGAGAATTGTCCTACGTGTGAAGGTACCGGCTGTGATCCTGGAACAACCCCGGAGGATTGCAGATACTGCGAGGGGACAGGGCATATCACGCGTGTGCAGGGGTTCTTCAGTATCAGGACTACCTGCCCCAGTTGCGGTGGAGAGGGGCGATACATTCCGCATCCGTGCCGCCAATGTCGCGGGCAGGGTAGGGTGATAAGGAAAAAGAAAGTTTCGGTAAGGATTCCAGCAGGTGTTGATACCGGATCCAGGTTAAGGCTTACAGGCGAAGGGGAAAGTGGGGAACGAGGAGGTCCCCCTGGTGATCTTTATATCCTGATTCACGTGGAGCCTCATGAATTTTTCAAAAGAAACAATTACGATGTGGTGTGCCAGGTACCTATATCATTTGTTCAGGCAGCCCTTGGTGCTGAAATCACTGTGCCTACGTTAGACGGGGAAAAGGTGCTCCACATTCCAAAAGGGACTCAAAGCGGAGATGTCTTCCGGTTCAGAGGAGAGGGGATTCCCTATTTGAAAGGTTCCGGGCGTGGAGATCAGATCATCCAGGTAGCGGTCAAGACACCTACCCGGCTCACGAAAAAGCAAGAGTCGTTACTGAGAGAGTTTGAAAGGCTGGAAAAGCAGAAGATATCGAGTAAGATCAAGAAAATATTTAAGAATGGAAAGTGAAGGGATATGACTTATCTCCACGCATCCCATTCGATAAGAAGGAGATACTTCTTCTTATTGTTGCACTCCTTGCATGCAGGCACCACATTTCCTTTAGTGGTCTTTCCCCCCCGGACTAAAGGTACAATGTGATCCATGGTGAGTTCACGAGGAGGATAGAGTTTCCCGCAGTAATGGCAGATCCCCTTTGCCAGTTTGCGTTTCCACCATTGTGTCTGCCTCAGATCTCGAGCCTTATGCCTTTCCCGAACAATAGCTGCCTCGTCTACCGGAAGAAAAAATGGTTGCAATTAGCTACGCCTCCTAATATGATGGCCTCGTAAAAAGTCAAATCTTGCTCGGTGTCGTTCGCAAAATGACTTTTTACGAAACCCTCAAATATTATTGAAATAATTATTCGCAGGATAACTACCCCTTTAGAAAAGCCCCGTGCGGAAGCAAGGGGTCAAAATCGATATGTAGCTCTTTTTTCAAACGGGCCCCGTAAGAGACCGAAGGTCTTACGGGGCAGCGCTTAATGGACCGTCTGAAATTCTAACAGGGTATTCCTGATTACAATATAATAAGATTTGGTCCTGTTTCAACAAAAAAGTGGAGATTGGCCGTCGTTTAAATATATAACTCAACCTTCTGGGTTGCATTAACTAACTGTAATAGAATAAAACCTATTGCATAATACTCTAAATGTGCTTCGATGGAATTCAGAATTCAGGAGTCAGAGAGTCCGGAGGAAGATTTAATCAAATCAAGCATTTCTGTCTTCTGTGGCACTTTAGCTCTTTCAAAGGATTACTGTACCAATAAGAATGTAGTACTACAGCGTCACTTTTTGACGTGATGCCCGCGTAGGTGGGCATCCAAGATCCCAGCCCTATTGAAAACAGGCTGGATTCCCGCCACAGATCGGGGTCGAGGACAAGTTTCGCGGGAACGAAATTAGAAATAACCATTTCATATAACTTGCCATGAATGTCAGATAGTCAGCGATAAAATATCGGTGCAGTGGTAGGGTTTTGAAGATATTGTCGCAGCAGTGTGCTGCTCCTGCGAAGGAATCAGGAATAATGAAGAGTTAAAAATGAAAGGTGAAGGAACTATTCCATATTCGTTCTTCACTTTTCATTCTTCATTGTCTGCTCTTGGTAGGAGCGGCTTTTCAATAAGGTATTAACACCTAACATCTTTTGACATGATTACCGATATTTCTCAATTTACAAAACGTAGTGTTCTGGTCATTGGCGACCTGATGATCGACGAATACCTTTGGGGTGAAGTGGAACGCATCTCCCCCGAGGCCCCGGTCCAGGTCGTATCAGTGCTTAGAGAGACCTCCACCCTGGGGGGTGCTGGGAATGTGGTCAATAATTTGGTGGCACTAGGTGCCAAGGTATCAGTGGCAGGCGTGATCGGCAAGGATACCAATGCCGATCTTATGATTGACATCCTGCACAGACTTGATGTGGATACACAGTGTCTGATTCAGGATGCCAGTCGACCTACCACCAAAAAGACCCGCGTAATAGCCGCCCATCAGCAGGTGCTCCGGATAGACCGTGAGATCACGGATGATATCACCGATACTCAGGCCAGGCAAATAGAGGAGTTTTACAGAGATCGCATAAACGATTTTGATATACTCCTTATTTCCGATTACGGCAAGGGTCTACTGACTAACTACTTGTTGAGACAACTTATTAAAACAGCTAAGGATCACGATAGGCTCGTCGTCATTGATCCTAAGGGGCTCGATTTTAGGAAATATGCCGGTGCTACGATCATTACCCCAAACAAGAAAGAGGCCTCATTAGCGGCAGGGATCGAAATAAGAGGTAAAGAGTCCCTGATGGAGGCAGGGAAGACGTTACAGAGGAGATTATCGATATCTGCAGTCCTCATTACCTGCGGAAAGGATGGTATGGTCCTTTTTGAACAAGGCAGAGAACCATACGAGATCAAGGCCGTGGCCAGGCAGGTGTTTGATGTATCGGGAGCAGGAGATACAGTACTGGCTGTCCTTGGTTTAGGGCTCGCATCAGGCTTCTCGCCTGTTGAGTCCGCAACCCTTGCTAACATAGCCGGAGGCATAGTTGTGGGCAAATTGGGCACAGCTCCGATTACAGAAGAAGAGCTCAATGAGGCAATCTTTCCGTCAATAGAGACTCCCGTGCCCAAGCTGAAGACAATCTCTTCACTGGTTCCAATAATCGAGCAACTAAAAGGGGCAGGAAAGACCATAGTTATGACCAATGGATGTTTTGACCTCCTCCATGCAGGTCATATCAAACTCCTCGAGGCATCCAAGAGGTTGGGTGATGTTCTTGTTGTGGCCATAGATACTGATGAATCGGTACGGTCTCTGAAAGGGGAAGGAAGGCCGGTTATTGGTGAGCTGGAGCGGGTTAGAATCATCAGCGCCCTTGACAGTGTCGACTATGTTGTTCTGTTTTCCTCAAACGAACTCACTCAGCTGATCGAGGCTTTAAAACCTCATATACTGACAAAAGGGAGCAATTACACAACAGAAACCGTGTTTGGAAGAGAGGCTGTGGAAAGGAATGGGGGCAGGATAGTTCTGATACCGATGATTGAACAGGTCTCTTCCACCCAGATCATTAACAGGATAAAATCAAATGTATAGATAAGCCTGGACAGAGCGTTTTAAAAATCGCTCGACTTAGCTAACTATTCATGAGGTGAAGCTTTTCTTTTCACTCCGATGTTTCCAACCTTTTTAGATATGAATCTCCTCGATAGGCGGAGTTTTCTAACCCCGCCATGACGAGGGCGGGACAGGATAAAGATATGCTTTTTATTCAGGAGACCCCCGAGGGGGTCATACTCAAGGCCGTCATCTTACCCCGGTCAAGCAAAAACGAGCTCGTAGGAGTAAAGGGGGATGCATTGAAGATAAGACTTACTGCCCCTCCAGTGGAGGGAGCGGCAAACAAGATGTGTATCCGATTCCTGGCAGAGATTCTTAAAGTGGCCAAATCAAAGATTGAGATCGTCAGCGGAAAAGGATCAAGGACAAAAAAGATACTGGTCAGGTCTGGGGAAAAGAGGGAGATTGAAGCTCTTATAAACAACTTATAGCCTTTCAGGGAGTGAAGTATTTCTATTCACACGGATTTGTCCAACCATTGTTTTTTTTCGTAACACTTTAGCGCTTTGAGAAAGTTAAGCTAAGCAATATTTACGTTTAGTTTGGTAACTTTTGAGCAGCACCCGTGAAACGGTTACGGCAGGTTATTAGAGGCTGCGAGAAATGCCAGTAGATTCTGAAAGTATAAAAAAGGTACTACGCTACAGATGGATTATATTTGTAATCCTGGGTACAGCCTATTTCCTCGGGATGTTCCATAGAGTATCCCCTGGGGTCATGGCAAAGGCCTTTATGGACACATTCGGTATTGGCGCTAGTGAGATAGGGATCCTGGGTGGTTCGTATTTCTATCCATACGCGCTTGCGCAAATCCCTGCTGGTGTCCTATCAGATACTTGGGGGACAAGAAAGACCATAACAGCGTTCTTGTCCGTAGCGGGATTAGGGGCACTCTTCACTGGTATAGGAGCATCCTGGAGTATGGTTGTGGTGGGCAGGGTTCTCATAGGATTTGGCGTTGGCTTTGTGTATATACCAATTTTGAGGAGTATCTTTAACTGGTTTAGAATTGGTGAACGTGCTACCGCCAACGGGATACTTGTATCTGTTGGAAATATCGGCGCTCTTACCGCGGCTGGTCCTCTTGCAATCGCCAATGAGTCGCTGGGATGGCATAGCGTATTTTACATGTTAGCAGGCTTGACAGCGTTGTTGTGTGTATTTGTGTATGCCATTGTACGAAATCAGCCAGACGAGATGGGGTGGCCAAATCTTAGAGAAATTGAAGAATATGAAGGTAAGGACTTTTCAGATGAGCCTCCTCTTAAAAGGATGAGTGTTAGAGATTCAATCGTTAAGGTATTCAAAGGGAAGAGTTTTATATTGGTCGCTGTCTGGGGTTTCATGTCTTATGGGGTCTTCATGACTTACCAGGGACTTTGGGGTGGAGCCTACTTTGAAGACGCTCTAGGATGGACCAGAGAGGATTATGGTTTCTTACTTTCGATGATAGCGATAGGCATGATATTGGGTTGCCCTTTTTGGGGGTGGATAGCAGATAAAGTCCTAAGATCGAGGAAAAGGGTGCTAATAATCGGAACCGCTGGGATGGCTATCGTGTGGTCTGGATTATGGGGGGCGATAGGCTCATCCAATCGTATACTGTATACAGGATTAAATTTTCTGTTTGGCTTCTTTGCTGGCAACTTTCCTAATGGCTTTGTGCAAATAGCAGAATTGTACCCCAGGGAGATAGCAGGCACTGCAAGCGCATGCTTAAACGTGTTCTTTTTTATCGGCGGAGCTGTAACCATGCAACTAGTATCATCTATCATTGGCTCATACGGAAAGGTTGCGGGAGCATACCCTGTTGCAGCATACAGTACAGGTTGGTTATTCATGGCACTAATAATGGTAACATCATCCGTGTGCACATTTTTTATGCCAGAAAGGAAAATCGCTAAGACCTTAGCTTCTTGAAACAACAAAGGTGTGCCGAATATACGCTACAGGACGAGTGACCTCAACCACATTCATGCATCATGCATCCTGCCAACCTCGGTGGTTTCACAAAAGACTTTCTGCGAGACCCTCAATTTTTCTTTAAGGGAGGCTACGATCTCGAAAAGATCTGCAACAACAGCGTAATCAGCAACCCTGAATATGGGCGCATTCGGATCCTTGTTGACAGCAATAACGGTTCCCACCCTGGTAATACCGGCAATATGCTGAAATGCACCACTGATGCCAAGAGCAAGATACACCTTGGCCTTTACTGATTTGCCTGAGGTGCCCACCTGGTGATATTTGGGAAGCCAGTTCTTATCCACAACGGGACGCGAGCAAGATATTACCCCTCCGAGCAAATCTGCCAGTTCTTTCACAGCAGACAGATTCTCTTTGTTTTCTATTCCCCTTCCCACTGATACCAGAAGCTCTGCCTGAGAGATATCCACCTCCCCAGCACCCGTATCGATGAACTCCACAAAATGTCTGGGTGGCTCAGGTAGATCAGGAACCTCTCTTTTAACTATCTCCCCTTGGTGCTCCCCAACCCTGTCAGGGGGAAATGCGCCCGGCCTTACAGTTAGTATATAACCGTCAGATGGTCTGAATGAGACTTTAGAGTAGATCTTCCCGCTATACATTTGTCTGATAGCGATTGGACGATCGTCATCCTCTATCATGATATCCAGACAGTCCGTAGCAAGTGGAAACCCTGTCTTAACAGAGAGAGAGGGGCCAATCTCCATCCCCCATGAGGTATGCCCAATAAGGGTGAGAAAAGGATGACATTCATCCATAAGATCCTGGAGGACAGTTTTGTACAGTTCAGAATTAAACTCTTTCAGTTGTTCATCTTCCACAACAATGACCTTGTCGGCCCTTGGGGCGAGCTCATTAACAAGTGTTTCGATCTTGGATCCAATTATTACGGCGGTTAGAGTATATGAAAGCTTCTGGGAAACTTCATTCGCCTTCCAGAGCATCTCAAAGGTGATATCTCTAATCTCGTCTTTCCTGTGTTCAACTATGACAAATATTTCTCCCATTCTATATGCCGACCCCCTTTTCCCTGATAATACGCAAGATTTCTTCAGCCACAGTGTCAGGTTCCCCTTCTATAACTTCAGCACCTGCCGTATCCGGTGGAAGAAAGACCTCTTCAATGATTGTCCGCGGCAAAAGATCATCATTAGGAAGCTTCAGCTCTTCCAGCTTTATTACATTAAGCTCTTTCTTGCCGGCCTTTCTTAAGGCCATGATGGAGACATATCTTGGTTCATTGATCCCGGTCTGTATGCTCAAGAGAGCTGGGAGCTTTATCCTTGATATCTCTTCCATACCACCCTCCAATTCACACTTAATGGTAGCCTCATTACCGTCAGGCTCAATGCCTGTTACTACCGCAGCATGAGGTAAGTCCAGGTGCTCTGCCAACATGATTCCGACCATTGCGTAGTTGTTATCACCCGCCTGGACACCAGTTAGAATGAGGTCATATTCCAGACCCTTTATGGCTTCCGCGAGGATTCTCGAAATGACAAAACCGTCGAGTTCAATATCTCCGGGGTCAACCCGTAGTCCCTTATCTGCTCCCATGGCCAAGCACCTTCTCAAGACCTCCTCGTCATCCTCACTTCCAACCGTAATAGCAGTTACTGTACCCCCAAATCTTTCCTTTAGGAGAACTGCCTCTTCCATGGCATAGTTATCCCACTCATTAATGATATAGACGAGCATATCCTTGCGTACGTCCTTTTTTCTTTCATCTATCTCCAGGTCTACTTCCTGGGTGAGCGGAACCCGTTTTACACAGACAATGATATTCATTTCTTGTACCTCCTACCGAGACCTGGTCTAAGGAAAAAGTTATGCTTTTTTACAATAGTGGCTCTTCTCCTATTTAGCCAGTGTCCGTGGTCAGTGTCAGATCGGGTAACCGACCACGGCCGCCGATCGTTTCTTTTCTCTGTTGTTCCATTCTTCGTCGTCACTCTGAGAAGTCACTACCACCTCTTCCGTCATTCTGAACGGAGGGAAGCGGAGTGAAGAATCTCTTTAGGTGAACAAGATTAAAGACGCTTCGCTTACGCTCAGCATTACGCTTTTGAGTTTTTATGATTAGATTTTGTCTGCTACGGTCTTATTGAAAGAATCAAAGCGTTAAACCAAGTTATGAGTTATACAATTACCGAGTTAATTATTATACATTCCTCACTCTTAAGTAGGAGCGGCTTCCAGACATGAGCGAACCACTAAAGGGTAGAGACAAGTAGTTCCATAAGATCGATTACCTTCATCTCCGTTTCCAGTTCACCCGTTTTTATGGCGTCTTCAAAGTGTATGAGACAAAAGGGACACGCAGTTACAATAATGTTCGCTCCTGCCTCTCTTGCCATTTGGACCCGCTTCTCAGCCATCCTCATCTCCTCCTGTTCAATCTCATACCAGAGCGCGATATCCCCACCTCCGCAGCAAAAACTTCTGTCCCTTGACCTTTTCATCTCCACCAGATTTATGCCCGGTAAAGAATGAAGTATCTTCCTCGGCTCGTCATAGATATCGTTGTGACGACCCAAGTAGCATGGATCGTGATAGGTGTAAACATCATTACTGTTCAGGCTGTTTGAGGGTTTTAAACGTCCACTTTCTATCAGGCGGAGAAAAAATAGGCTATAATGAGCTACCTGAACGGGAATCGGGTATTCGTTCTTGAGGGTGTTAAACGCGTGTGGATCTGTGGTAATGATCCGACTGAATTTGACATTCTTAAAGGTGTCTAAATTCTCTTCCATCAGGAACTGAAAGAGCCCTTCCTCACCTATACGTCGGACTTGATGCCCTGAATCCATTTCAAGGGGTCCCAGTATGCCAAAATCGATTCCTGCAAGGTGGAGACCTCTCACTATACTGGAGGCAATAGCCTGAACTCTTGGATCATATGAGGCATAGCTATCCACGAAGTATAGGACGTCAACATCATCCCCTTCTTTTAATATATTTACCGAGATATCATCTAATCCCTCAACCCAGTCGGCCCGTTTTGTAGCTGGTTTACCAAAAGGGTTTCCGGTCTTTTCAAAATTAATCAGGATCTGATTGAATGTCCTGGGATTCTGAGACGTCTCGATGAGATGACGTCTCATGTCTATGATCTTGTCGATGTACTCTATAAAAACGGGACACTCTTCCTCACATGCCCCGCAAGTGGTACATGACCACACTTCGTCGTGGGTTATGAGTTCTCCTATTATGGAAGGGGCATCCCTTTCTCCAGGTTCCTCTTTTTTCCATTTAAACACAGGGACCTTATGGTAACCATAATCTCTGAGCTTGATGGTCATCATCTTGGGTGACAGGGGTCGACCTATTTCGTTTGCTGGGCAGTTATCAGAGCATCGTCCGCACTCGGTACAGGTACAAAAATCGAGGATATGCTTCCAAGTAAAGTCTTCAAACCTCTCAATACCCAAAGTGTCCAGTTCCTCTAACTCCTCGACTCCCCATCTTGCAGGCTTTATGCTTCCTTTTGAAAGCCTTCTAAAAAACAGATTCGGGAGAGCAGTTAAGATATGAAAATGCTTCGAAAGCGGAAGGAAATTCAGGAAAAAGAAGAGCGCAAGGATGTGAAGCCAGTAACTCAGGAGATTAATCGATTCAAGGAATATCGGATCCGACCTGGCCAAAATCGGTATGACCAGTTGTGCCGCCGGAAGCCATGCCTCCGGTGAATGATCCAAAAGGAGACAGCTTCCCTCAAAGAACATGTCCGTAATTATGAGGAAGGAGATGAGAAGCAGAATAAAGTAGGCCTCAAATCTATGACTCCCTTCATACCTTTCAGGTTTTGCTATGGCGCGCGTGAGTATTGCGAGTATGCACGCAATAAGGACAAGGAGTTCGAAAAGGTCTTTTAGGCTGTTGTAGAACGACCCAAAACCCCCTTGCATAAACGGGAGACCTAAACCCGGACTGAGGCCCTGAATCACCAGATCTACGGAGTGCAGCCCAAGAACGACAAAGCCCCAGAAAATCGTGATATGTAGCACCCCGGCCCAAAAGTAGCGAGGCTGTCTCTTCTGAAGAATACCATACAAGATCAATCCAAAGAGCCTTTTCCTGATAGAGGAAAGTCGTGGGTCAGGCTTTCCACAGCTTATTAACAAATATCTCCTGTATAAGGTATAAAAGAATATGGTAAACCCTAAACCAAGGACCATCCATAGAAAGGCGCTTCCTGGCAGGACGAGACAGGCCTTAACGGCAGGATATACAGAAGGTGTCATTTTATTCTATTTGAATCGTCCTTCCTTGGCTAGGGCGATAAAATGGGCAACATCAATCTCTTTGGGACATACAAAAGTGCATGCCATGGAAGAGTGACACCTGGAGATACCTTGATCACTGTACAAGACCTTGAGCCTTTTGTCCTTCTCCCTTTCTCGAGGATCCATAACTCGAATTATGGTGGCCAACATCGCATTAGGTCCGAGAAAGCTGTTATGGCTGCTGATACACGCAGATGCGCAGCAGAAACAGTTTATACATCGGGTAGCGTCCACATAGACTTCCAGCTCATGAGCGGTTATGGGATGTTCATTCCCTTCCTCAAATGGTGGTTCGGGTTCAATAACATAGGGCATGACTTGGTCGACTTTTTCATATGCATTCTCCATGTCCGCCACAAGGTCACGGATGGCAGGTGCCACGTCCAGGGGTTCAATATGGAAGATGGTTGTTTCAAAGTAAGAGACGGCATCTTCTACCAGAAGCTCGCAGGCGAGAAGGGGTTTGCCGTTTACCTTGACCGTACAAGTTCCGCACTGGCCATGTTCACAGGATGAATCCCAGGCGAGCGTAGGATCCTGCTCCTCATTGATCTTACGAAACAGATCCACGAATCGGAGAATCCTGCCAGCTTCCATATGATAGTCCTGGATCCAGGACCGGTCATTGTCGGGATCGTATCGTCGTATCTTAAGGGTTATCTTGTAGCTCTCTCGCATGATCACACCGTAGCTTCTCAATAAGTCAGGGATGGCTTCTTTTATCGTCTAACCTATAGAAACTGGGAGCTCCAAAAGTGCCTAGAGTGATCTAAAGTTAATGAATTCTATCATTTAAAAGTTGATTAGTATCCTTAAGTTTAGGCACTTTAGTTGACTTCAAACTTTACCCCGTTGGAAAAGCCCTGTGCGGAAGCGTGGGGTCAAAATCGATACGCACCTCTTTTTTCGCAGGGGCTCTGCAAGAGACGAGGATGTTACGGCCGGGTTTAATGTCCTGTCTGAAGCTCTAACAGGGTTTAATGAACTTATCGGGTACTGATGAATTATTCCTTAAAACACCCGAAGCTATTCAAGACTAACATCCCACCTATGTAAATATTCGGTTATCCCGTAAGGGCCACACATTAACTTTGAAAGACAGGTGCCGATATATTTTTTCCATGAGGGCAAAGCTCAAAACTCGGCCTATTAACTTTGAGGAGCAACAAAAACGTTCCCCTGGCAGCCTAAACGTTTCGCTATGGCGCGTGAGACTCTTGCAATCACAGCCCATGGTAGTCTTACTGTGTCTGTGCCGTTCTTACTGGCTACACGAAATTTTTCACCTGATGCAAAAAAATATATTGGCACGTGCTTGAACCTTATGATCCCCTTAGAAACGGTACGGGACTACCGAATATTTTACCTGCGTATCAATATCTTCTTTCGATCATGCCGAACTCTTGATAGTGTTCGCCTCCAGATTCGTAAAGGCTCATATCTATGGGTCGGTTTCCCAGTTTAACACTTCCAAATTCTCTCATGGATATCAACGTATGATAGTTGTACTCGTCATCCCTTTCGGGAAAGTCCTCCCGGTAATGGGCACCTCTCGATTCTCTTCTGTTAAGTGCGCCCTGAGCAATGACCATGGATACGGCCAAAAGGTTGTCTAGCTCCCACCGCTGAATCAATTCCTGATTCATGGTGAGACTTTTTACAGATAACGCAGAGTTATTCGCTCTTTCTTTCAGTTCCTTCAAAGTCTCTATGGCCTGGGATATCCCATCCTCGTCTCTAAAAACTCCGACCTTATCAGTCATTACGGTTCTCAATGCGTTTCGGATCTGAGCAGTACGATCCTTTCCCTTGGCCTCAAGGTAACCGGAAAATCGGGAAAATGTCAGTTCCCCTTCATCTTCTGGCAAACTGAATGAAACCTCGTCCAGATACTCCAGTATCCGTTCGCCCGCGAACCTGCCCATGGTGATCAACTCAAGTAGAGAATTCGTAGCAAGCCGATTAAAACCGTGAAAGCTCGCTGCTGCGCACTCGCCCACTGCAAATAGGCCTTCAACGGGTTCGAGGCTATTGTTTTGTACCTCACCCAGATGATTGGTCGGGATACCACCCATGTGGTAATGGTTGCTGGGACGCACAGGGCACAGGTCCTTCTTGGGGTCGACGTGTACAAACTTCTTGAAAAATCCGGAAATTTCTCGGAGCTTAACGTCGTGTACGTACTCGGAGAGATGTCTCAGGTCTATCCATACGTGGGACACTTCATGGTCGGGATTAAAAATACCTCTCCCTTCTCTAATCTCAGTTTCGATGGCGCGAGACACGACATCTCGAGGTGCAAGGTCTTTCATTTTAGGGGCATAACGTTCCATAAAAGGTTCAAGATCCTTGTTACGAAGTACCCCGCCTTCCGCGCGTAGGGCCTCGCTGGCAAGAATGCCAGGGCCTATGATACCGGTAGGATGAAACTGTACGGCTTCGGGATCCATCACAGGGAGTCCTGCCTGGAGTATGAGAGCAAGCCCATCTCCTGTATTCTGGCGGCAGTTGGTGGTGATCCTGAAGACCTGACCGGTACCTCCGGTTGCAAGGACAGTAGCCTTAGATAGTACACGCACAAATTCCCCTTCCTTCTTTTTATAAATGATTGACCCTGCACACTGGTTTCCTTTGAAGAGGAGTTCAGTGGCGATGGATTGATTCATGAAGGAGATGCCTCGTTTTATCGCCTCTCCCCATACAGTGTCCATGATCCCTTTCCCTGTTCGATCCGCTTCAAAGACAGCCCGGTAGGCAGTAGCTTCCCCAAAGTTCAACGTATGGCCCCCAAAGGTCCTCTTACCTAATCTGCCTTCATGATCCCTGCTGAAATGCATTCCTCTATTTTCCAGCCATATGATCTCATCCCAGGAGGCCTCGATGATCCTTTTGATAATGTTTTGATCCGCAGTGCAGTCAGATCCCTTCCAAGTATCAAACATATGATAGATAGGTTTGTCTGCAGGGTCTCTCGGGTCTACCGCAGCCAACCCGCCCTGGGCCGTGCATGTATGAGACTTTTGCGGATGCGAAACCTTGGTCACAGCTATAACGTGAGTTTCCGGCCTCTTCTCGAGTATCTCGACCGCGCACCGAAGTCCAGCACCTCCAGCCCCAATGATCAATACGTCACAATAGATTGTTGCATCTATTCCGAGGACTCTATTCATTGCCATTCCTTTGAAATCGTGCGTGCGATTGGTAAATATTCGGTTATTCCGTAAAGGTTGTACATTACCCTGTGAAAAGGCAGCCGCCAATTATATCTTTTGCATGGGGTCAAAAATTTCGTATAGCCAGTATGAACGGAACAGAGAGAATATAATATTGCTGGGTGCTGCAACTCCAAGTGTCTTGCGTGGTATAGCCAAACGCTTAGGCGTGCCTCGCAAACGTTTTCATTGCACACGCAAGATAAGAGCCAGAATTTCCGCGTTTGCCCTTATGCAAAAAATTAGATTGGCACCTCCCCTTTTGCACATGGTCGCCCGGGAAACGAAACGGAATATGTGCATACTTACCAATTCCTTTGAAAAAGTTAGGGTGTTAAGACTTTTTACGAAACCACCGTTTTTCTCTAAACAAGAAGTGTCAACCTTAATCCAATCCAGGCAAAGATGACCATGATCACAATGATCAACATGGCGCAGCTGCTCTTAAGTACCTTGGATTGTAGATAATCCTTTGCGATAGATAAGAGACCGTACCCTCCATGGTAAAGGATCGCTATCACGAGGGCGAGGTCTGTCACCTTGATGAAGAAATGCTGTATCCGATCTATTACAACGCCTGCCTCATGCCCCACAGATGGGTTGATGTGTTCAAAGAGAAGATGGGCTGTAACCATGATTAATAGAAAGGCTCCCGTAATCCTTTGAAATTTCCAGGCAATGGAGGTACCACTATGCCAGACTTTGGAGGCGACAAGGTAGGCAAGGCTGGTACTTATAATAAGAGCTATTAACCAGAAGAATAAAGGGGTAACACTCTGATTCCCCATGATCATAAGCATTCCCATGAGGAGGACATAAACCGCAGAAAGGCCCAACACCCAGCGCGTCATAGTTTCATCGTCCCTACATCCGAAGCTTTCGTAAAGGATCAGCCTAGCTCCGTTTAACGCATGAAAAATAACGGGTATGGCGAGTAGCCACTCAAGGAGACGGAATATAAAAAAACTGAACAGCTTCATCTTCGCGTTGAATTCGGCCGGGGTCTCGAGGGAGGAAAGGGTGTAGATGTGGAGCATCACATAGGCGACCAGCCCTGTCCCGCTAATTCGATGGCACCAGGCAATCACATAAGCCCGCCCTCTTGTCTTGGCATAAGTGGAGATGAAGGGCACGTTCGCCAATTTCGTGGTAATAGCCTGCCTGAAGCGCTTTATTTCATAGTCTTCGGCCACTATAACGCGTCCTATTTACCCCCCGTTGGAAAAGCCCCGTACGAAACTCTAACGGGGTTTACTTTGCTGCTCTTCAAGGTATGCTAAAAATCTGTCTAGGGCGATTTCAATATGCCACCTTACCATGTTTTCGATTTCCTGCGCGTCGGAATCCTCGTTTCGGAAAAGGTCCAGTATCTTTTTATGGATGATAAGGGATCTTTGAAAATCTTCCTTATAATATTGATAAGAGAACCGATGCCATACACTGTGCATTCGAAGGTTCATCAGAATGTTGATTAATACATCATTCCCTGATGCCCTTATGAAGCCTTCATGAAACTTAATATGGTGTTTCATGAAGGCCTTGCCGTCCTTTTTTGCTACTGCTCCTTTCATATTCAGAAAGGTTTCCTCCAGGGAATCAAGTTCTTCCTTGGTCATCCTGGAAAAGGCCTCCCGAGCTGCTAAACCTTCCAAGACAGCCCGTACTGGGAAGTTATCTTCGATATCCTTTCGAGTCACTCTCTTGACGAAGGTACCCTTTCTTGGAACGATCACAACCAGTCCCTTCTTTTCTAGGTCACGAAAGGCTTCCCTGAGGGGTGAACGGCTAATACCAAACTGCTCTTGCAGTTTCGCCTCCACCAATTGATCTCCCCCCTTAAGGATACCTTCAAGAATCGCTTGGGCTATTGTATCAGAAACTTGATCCACTAGTACGGTATGTTTGAAATTCAAACGCCCCATCTTTTTGGTCAATTCAGACATGATTTATTAGGCAGTAGATACCTCCTTATTCAAGAATCGTGAAACCTTTAGTAACCTGATCACGTCACTGTCCACGGGATGGCGTATTCCTTGGAACGACTTGGCGGAAACCTTTAGTTTCCCGGGTTCGAAAGTGGGGAAAGCCGCAGCTACCCGAGTGAACCGAAAACCTCATCCCGTGAACAGTGACGTGATCGCTTTCTGGCATGAGCAAGAATACGTTGCTATTCCTCGTACAATCTCCGGATGGTGATGGCATCATGGACACAAGCTCCTACACAGAGATTGCATAGGGTACATTCATCCTCGTTTTCCAGGATAACCGCGGGATTGCTACCGTTCTCTACAAAGATATTTACGGGACATACCCTGACGCACCCGCCACATCCCTTTATCCCTGTACATCTCGAAAAATTGATCTCAACCTTTATGAACTCACCCATATTTTGACTCTCTTTTTTCCGCCTCGGTTTCACTGTTTGTAACACCTCAGCTCTTTGACAAGTTAGGCTGCATAACATATTGGTTTCATGTGGCTTTTGGGCAGCCATCGATCTATTTTTTCAAAAAAGAGTAACAATTTAGCGTTTTGACAAAAATCGTCGAAGCAGAATGGTGCTCCTAGGATGGAATACTAACACTGAAGAGTAAAGAGTTAAGAATGAAGAGTGAATGAATTATTGAACGTTCATTCTTCACTCTTAGAAGCACCGGGTTTCAGCCGCGACTCAATAGTGGCCTTTCAAAGAGCTAAACTGTTACAAGAAATATATCCATCCACGTTGTGTAAGTTCCTCGCAGCACTTTTGTAAAGAGATGAAGTGTTACCTATATTTCACGCCTCAAAGTTCAATTCCATTTCAATTCGTTCCAGGAAACGTCTCATGTAGTCTATTCGATTTAGACCTATCCTTTCGGCCTCTTTGGTGTGAAACGTGCCCTCTACCTTGGCGAGGATGGAGCGAAGGAGCTTAGGGAAGTTCTTGGCTTTTCCGTCAAATGATCCATCATTTAGCCCGCGTATAACCGCCCTTATGATTCCGATTGCGCCTATATACTCCAGGGCATCAGCATCCTGTCCCAGCTTTGCCTCCATGGTACCGGGGTCCGGTCCCCCGTAACGACTGTGAGATTCAAGGACGTGTAGTACATCCTCGACCTTTTCTTTCGGAAATTCAACCTGTTTGAGGATTTCCGCGGCTCTCTTCCTTCCTGCGAGGTAATGCTCCTTCCTGTTTATGGTTACCCCGAGGTCGTGGAGCAAGGCACCAGCGGTCAGGACATCCAAATTAGCACCTTCATCTTGGCCGAGTTTTTGGCACCACGTAGTCACCCTTTCGACGTGATCAGGACTGGCTACAGGTTCATCCGCTAGCTCCGACTCCACCTCGTGCCAGATTTTTTCCTGAGTCTTGTTGAGTTTCATTCTTGGACCCCTATATACTCTCTTAAAGCGGAAACGATGTCAGAAAAAGACTCTGCCACCCGGATACCAGCTTCCCTGAACATAGCGATCTTTCGTTTAGTGGTCCCTGTGTCACCCTCCACGATAGTTGCAGCATGCCCGAAACGGACCCCGGGTATATCATCCACAAAGCGCCCGGCAATAAAAGCAACAATAGGAGTGGATATCTTCTCAGCCGTCACGAATTCGGCAAGCCTTTCCTCGACAACCCCCCCAGGTTCACAAAAGAGGACTACCGCTCTTGTCTCAGGATCTTTCTCAAACAATGGGATCAGGTCCAAAAAATTGGCCCCAACGATTGGATCACCACCTACAGCCACGCAGGTACTTTGACCAATCCCGTTTATTGTGAGGAGGTTTGCGATTTCAGTCGTCATCCCTCCGCTTCGTGAAGCAATCCCCACAGGTCCAGGCATGTAGGCCTTTTTTACGTCTTCCACAGGCCCTCCCGCCATACCAAGTTTTACCTTGTGGGGAGAGATAAGCCCAAGTGTGTTGGGTCCAATCACCCTGACATCCTTCTCTTGAGCTACTTCTAAGAACTCAATGGTGTCCCTTCTGGGGACACGCTCGGTCACGACGACTATAAGTCGTATTCCGTTATCTAGCGCTTCCAAAGCTGCTTCTTTTACGAGAGGAGGGGGGACGGAGATTACAGAAGCCTCAGCCGGGTGTTCCCTTAGTGCCTGTTGAACGGTATCGTATACAGGGACGCCATGAACATTCTGACCCAGTTTACCCGGAGTCACTCCAGCCACCACCTTCGTCCCATAGCCCAACATATCCTTGGTGAAAGAGGTGGCCTCACGGCCCGTTATACCCTGAACGATAACTCTGGTGTTCTGATCAGCCAGTATCGCCACTATCTGTTCCCTTCCAACAGATTTGTCACGTGCTTAAATCGATGGTTTTGTAAAAAGTCATTTTGTTCTCTCCGTGAGCCATTTTGGGATTCATATTTCGCCTGGCTAAAATTTCAAAAACTAGGGCATACCCACTCAGACACGTTGAGATTTTTAACGCCGGGCTAATTCCTGAATATTCTTGCAAACTTGCTCAAAGTCGTTCCCAAAATGACTTTTTACAAAACCACTTAAATCGAGCTATTTTCAACAGCCATCCTTGCCGCTTCATCTATGGAGACGCTTCGATCGCAATAGGGGACCCCATACTTGGACAATATCTTAAAGCCTTCCTCCTCCCATGCACCCGGAACACGGAATATCGCCACCGTCTCCGCAGGCACCTTGCCCGCTTCTAGGATTCCCTTGACTACGCCTCGTGCCATCAGGTCTACCCTGGTATTGCTTACCACATTCATGATTACAGCGATTTTTTTTACGTTTGGCCTTGAAACTATCAGTTTGGTCAGTTCCTTAACCTTGAGGACAGAGGGGTTGCCGCCGATCTCACAGTAATTAGCTGGCTTTCCACCATGGGCCTTGACAGCGTCAAATGCGGTAAGGGAAGCGCCTCCTCCTCCAATAATCAGTCCCAGGGAACCATTGAACTCTATGACACGCCCGGCAACGCCCCGGTGGTCTAGAGCATCAATCTCGGCCGCCTTGCGTTCAAACTCTGTCATGCTTCGCTCGGACTCCACACGATCCATATCCTTTTCAATCTCCATAAGATCTTTGTGCCTTACGAGGGCGTCGTCGTCTATCTCGAGATGGCAATCCAACGCCATAAATTGACCATCTCCCGTCAGTACTAAGGGATTGATCTCCGCAAGCGTAGCATCGAAGTCCAGAAAGATGTTTGCAAGCCTAGAAAGAATAGCGCTTATCCCAAGGAGCTGCTTCCCGGAAATACCTGTGTCGGACACAATCTCCCTTGCCCGATACTGGTGAAGTCCTGAGCGTACGGAAAATCTGCCCCTGCTCACCTTTTCAGGCTTACGAAGTACAAGTTCTTCTATATCCACTCCTCCATCCCGGGAAAATATGACAACAGGAGCTTTGGCTAGCGCATCGTACACGATGCCCATAAAGAACTCTTGGGCCACATCCACCCTCTCCTCCACCAGGATCTTTTTGGGTCTGTATCCCCCCAGATTCCTAGAAAAGAGTTGTTCCATCTTGGTCCTGGCATCTTCAGTAGTTGAAGCTTCAAGGACCCCTCCTTTCTTCCCGCGTCCCCCGATAGGGATCTGAGCCTTGAGCACAACGGGTGAATCGATAGAGAGTTCCTGCGGGGAGGTAAAGACCCTCCCCCGAGGGGTTGAGATCTGATACTTTTTGAGTATTGCCTTTGATTCAAACTCTAATAGCCTCATGGAGACTCTCCGTGATTGTCGATAATCGACATGAATTCCTTTTCATAGATGTAAATCAATAATCCTTTTCTGTGTCAAGAAAAAACTTCCCCACATCCGATATAACTTCCAGATTCATGGCACGTTCTATAATGGTTTCTGAAGCAGTACGAGATATTAGACCATCGGTAAGTGTCTTAAATTTTTTAAACAACTCCTCTTCAGACAGAGGGTTTTCAGGATCGCCCTTAGGATAATCGCTAGTCCCTTTCAAGGTTATCCCGTCCCTCGTAATAACCTCTACACGAGCAGGCCACTTGTTAGGATAAGCCCGGGTAAATTCCGAGTCGCTGTGCAGGGTTATCTTTCGCATGAGCTGAATGATGTCAGGGTGTTTAAGACGCGATGTACTAAAATCTGTGAACTCCACGTGTCCGTACTTAAGGGCCATTGCTATACAGAAAGGGAGGCTAAACTTGGCCAGATAAGGAGTTTCAGGTTTGACTTCTCTTAGGAGGTCCAGCGCCTCCTGGTAGATATAGACCTTTACTTCCTGAATATCATCAGGCATGATTGATCTTTTACCTGTGGCATCAAGGGTTGCGTCAATGGCGGAGTGGGTATGACCACACGAGGCATGGTACTTAAGCGAGTTTCGCTCGAACAAGAACTCCTTCCCAAGGCCTTTCAGACACTTGGACTCATCAAACTCCCTAGAGGTCGCTCTGAAGAACCCTTTCTTCCCCTCCAGTATCCTCTGCGCCCCTGTGAAACCCTTCTGAGCCAAAAGTGCTGATAGCACACCATTCAAAGCAGCCTTACCTGCGTGTAACTGTTTGCTCATAGCGCTTTCCACCAAGAACTCCCATAGTCCAGCGGCCTGGGTACCGGCCGATCCCAAGGCCCACGCCACCCTCTCCTCATCAAGGCCAAGTATGCTGGCACATCCAGCAGCAGCTCCAAAGGTGCCGCAGGTAGCCGTGGTATGCCAGTAATAGTAATGACTGGGGCCAACAGCCAATGCTATACGGACACCAACCTCGTATCCTGCAGCAATAGCGGGTATCAGTTTCCGCCCTGGGGTGTGTTCCCGTTCGGCCATGGCGAATATGGCTGGCATGATTGCTGCAGCTGGGTGAAAGATGGACTCCCTGTGTAGGTCATCCATCTCCACCACGTGAGAAGATGCACCGTTGACCATTGCCGCAAGCAGGCTCATGGTCCTGGAGCTGTCAGGTATTACGGTAGATTCAGGTTTCCCTCCCAAACTGTGTACTACTTCGAGCATGATCTTGATCGGGGGTTGATCTTGGCCTGCAATGGCAGATCCAATCCAGTCCAAAAAGTACGTCTTTACCTTGTAGATCTGATCCTTGGAAAGATGTTCATACGTCAGTTGACTTACGAATCGGCCAAGGTGGCGAGATATGCTATCTTCATACATATTGGTTGCTCCGTTCTTAATATATTGTAACTGTTCCACCGGCGGAAAATTCTGTTCCATATGCCTCTTATCCAAAAGAGCTGGTGACGTTGGGGATTGAAGAGGGCATGAAAAAAGAACCATATAATACTATTTATAGAGTATTTATAGAGCCTCCCTCACCAGTTGTCCGATATCCTTAATCTCTATGTTGTAATTTCTACTCTTTATTCCATCATCAAGCATCTGGAGACATATGGGGCAGGCCACGGCGATGCAATCTACATTTTTCGCTTTTGCATGGTCCGCGCGTGTCATATTCATTTTGATCTTCGGCAACTCATAAAACAAGCCAGTTCCTCCCCCGCCACAACAATAGGCAGTCTCCCTTGTCTTATCCATTTCTACGAGTTCAAGCCCAGGTATGCTCTGAAGTACTTTTCTCGGCTCGTCGTAGATGTCGTTTTTCCGACCTAAATAGCAAGGGTCATGATATGTTATCCGCTTGTTAATCCTCTTTGTAAATTTGATTCTCCTGCTGTGAACTAATTCTAGAAATAGTTGAGTGTAATGTTTTATCTCCAGGCCATCCAGTGTGGGATAGTAGGCTGTAAACGCATCGTAATCATGCGGCGAGACACAGATAATTTGCCTAACCCCCTGGTTTTTTATAATCTCCTCATTATGTTCTGTCATCTCAGCGAAGAGCCCATCTTCACCCATCATCATGGCAAAGGCACCACTATCCATTTCCTTGCTTCCAACCATGCCTACATCTATCTTGGCTGCCTTAAGAACATCAACGATTGCCTCGGCCATTTTGGTTGCTCTATCTTCGTATGGAATGGTAGCACCGACATACAGGATGGTGTCGGTTTTTTCCATACTCATGCCAAGATCAGCCACCCACTTATCCTTAGTTTGCTTAGATCCACCAAAAGGGTTGCCTACATTGGCCAAGTTATTGAGAGCGTCCCTGACTTGAGTTGGTACTTGTCCCTCTTCCGCTCTCATTGACCTAAATATCTCTGCCATAGTTGCACCGCTTACCTTCGTCCTCCTTGTCCCTGTACGTTTGATATACAACGGAGTATTCAAGGAGCAGTTCCACTCACACCACCTGCACCCTGTACACGCGTAGACGAGATCATCTGTCAAATCAGCCAACTCGAGTTCTCCTGATAAGAGGGCCAGGCCGACCTGGGCCATTCCCCTTGCGGCCCCAACCTCATTTCTCCCTTCTATGAAAACAGGACAACTCTCAACACACAATCCGCAGAAACAGTTGATGCAGGTCCATAGCTGAGGCTCATACTCCTGTAAGGAAACAATCGCATAATCTCTATCTATAGCCATCCTTATCACCTCCTAAAATTTTACATTCGGATTCATTATGTTTTTGGGATCAAGAGCACGTTTGATCGTCTTCATCAATTCATATCCTGTTTCTCCAACCTCTCTTTTAATAAATTCGATTTCCATCTCCCTGGGTACAAACCCATGGGTTCCGGTCAAGGAGCCACAATGACGCCAGACAAGTTCTGCATATTCCCGAAACCAAGACTTAAATTCTTGAATAGTCGTTTTGTCGAACTGTTTCCAGTTGGCGAGCGTTAATGACCACACTTTGGTCCAGCCTTCCTCACCCGGAACCGGCGCTCCAGGACTTAAGACACGTAAACTCCTTGACAGACGCGGATAGCTCTTTCCATCTTCCAATCTTTTTAGAAAGACGAGAAAATCCTTATAGAAATTAATCAGATGTTTATTCGATATCTGTGGATCCAGGGGAACGATTCGGTTACCCATGCCGCCAGTCACAAGGCGTTCGCTTTGGAGGGCTGCCATACCCATATATTTTTCCATGGTTTCATGCATCCTTCCAACGAAATCGGTCGGAGGCATATCATCTCTCCAAAATCCGTTGTGTTCTTTGCATATGGCTTCGGCATGTTTCTTCGTGGCCTCTACGACGTCCGGTTCCCCTAAGATATGGTAATCAACCAGCATGACCACATCATCAGGCCATTCTACTTCCATACTCCCCTTCACAGCCTGGCTCAGCAACCATTTATGATAGGCCTTGGCTCTCCATATAACACCTGCATTGATAGGGGATCTGAGTTCCATATAGGTCCTTAGTGCATCTTCAATAGTATTAAATGCCCTTATCCCATAGACATATGCGGGAGGGGTGGGAATGAATCTTTCTGTTACCTTGGTTATAATACCCAGGGTCCCCCTCGAACCTATGAACATCGACATCATGTCTAGGCCAACAACCGATTTTGTAGGGGTACTGCTCCCTCTTCCGACCTGAACCACGTCTCCATTTGCCAGCACCACCTCGAGACCCCTGATATGATCTCTTGATCCTCCCCACCTGTTTTCAAATTTGTTATACCCGGAAATAGAGGCGCGGGAGCCCAGAGTGGAGGCCCTATTCATTGTTGGGAACTCCAGAGACATATACCCCCTTTTGGCCAAATAGTCGATATAGTCTACTACGCGTACCCCTGCCTGTGCACCAATTCGAAGAGCCTCCTCATCAAATTCAAGGATCTCGTTCATACTGGTCGTATCGACGACAATTCCATCGCGCATACTCTCTGCACCGTATGTGCAGGTTCTGCCCCCCTGAGGGATTAACGGTATTTCATATCTATTGGCATGTTTAACGATGGTTACCACATCTTCGGTCGTTCTCGGACGTACAACAGCCGCGGGAGTAAAATCTCCCAAGTCTTCATGCAACAGGGCTTCTGGGCCATGCGTGATTCTGTGGGCTATCCTTGTGGGTTTATCCACGCTTATCTTTTCTTCTCCTATACCTTTGGTAATATCTCGAATACATTCCTGAACGGCTTCCATGTTTTTCCCTCCTTTCCATTCAAGAGTAATTGGTCAGGGCATGGGGTCTTCCTTGAAACGATTTGGTGGAATCCCCGCTCCTCACCAGTTACAATTAAAATATCTCTCGGAATTGTACCTAAAGTCTACGAGATCAAGGTGTGTCCCCTGATAGAGTAAGCCTCAGTCCAGAACACGCTTGTAATTCTCGCTGGCAATGGCCTTTACTTCGTTATCCTTAAATCCAAGAGCCAGAAGGCTCGAGATAAACATTCTCACTCCTTCCACGGCCGTCGGGTTAGGCAATTGGCCGAAGTCGGTAAAGAAGATGGCATTTTCTGGTCCTACCTCTTTAATCATTTTAGCGATATCGCGAAAATCCTGTCTGTCAAACAAAGGCATACAGGGCAAAAAGGCATAACTTAGCAGAGCACCCAACCCGGCTAGCTCTTTCTGCACATCGATTGGCATCAGGTTAACGCTACAGTTGGGGTGACACACAATGATCCTTTCAACCCCTATCTCCTTGGCTTCTTTCACAAGGGCGAGTGCTTCCCTGGCTCCGAGGTGACAGGTGTCAAGGATTACATTGGCCTCAGCGATCAATCTGAGAATATCTCTCACTTCTGGAAGGATCTCATCTCCTTCCATTCCACCTTTAAATATGGAGATCCCTTCCTTGGGATCCTTTCTTGTTACGAAGGGTTCCAGCCATGGGGTTTCCTGGGTCACATGAACTTTTTGGATGGTGAGTGCGGCATCAAGGCTTGGCATCCAGATAATCTTTGTTCCTAATTTGATGGCCTTTTCAACCGTTTCAGGATTGAGGCCACCCACCGTATGGTTCAAGACGATACCCCCTAACAACTCAATTCCAGGAACCATCTGGCTTGCTACGTAGCAGCGATCAGCCGTGTTGGTGTTGTGATCCTTTATACCAAGGGCTCTCATCCCTGCCTCTCTTGAATCCCGGGCCACCTCTACCACGTCTTGAACCCTTGGCACCACGTCAGGACCAGCGTGGATGTGAAGATCGCAGGCACCCCTCATCAATTCCTGAACCTTTTCCTTCATAAGAAATCTCCTTTCTCGATTCGTATGTTGTGTTGGGAATCTTTTTGATAGAGGTTCTGGTATTGGCACAAAAAAATGCTTAACCTGAACCGGCTTCGGCAAACTCGGCGTTTGAAAGATTTAGGTTTTACTTTCCAACGCCTTGTATTTCCTGAGATACCTTCCAGCCTTGTAGCTCAGAGACTATGCCGAGTTTTGTTGCGCTGATAATCCGATCAAGTTTAACGTGGATTACCTGGTTAAAAAGTATCCCCGGGCTAGAGTTCAATATCTTTACGCTTCCTGATTTCAATTTTGGGAGGTCACTATAAGAGATCAGGGGGAACGTGAGATGCGATTTGATGGATCTACTCTCTCTACATATGGCTTATTTGCTCTGTTGTGGAAGTTTTTTCAATAAGAGAAGGCTTCCGTATTATTACAGTGACCTTTCCTTGGGAATCAAAAGGTTTCAGGACCTGACAACAAGGCCGGCTACTAAGCCAAGACCCGTTAGTCTCGTCAGTTTTGAAAGCTTTTTCGGAGTCAGTGTTAACGGTCTCGTAAAAGGTCTGATTTTGCTCAATGTCGTTCGCAAAATGACTTTTACGAAAGGACCGCTGTTACACGGTGTTTAATCGACGGTTTCAAATCTTGAGATTCTCGGCAACTTGATAAGCTAAACACAGCCATGTTCTTATTTTAGGTAAGAATGTCGGAAAGAACTTGCCTTTGGATAGCGAGAGTAACAACTCATGGAGAGCAGTAACAAAAAAGAGCGGAGGCAGAATATTGTTAGTCGTGTTTGTTGCTTATCCTAGTTAGACGAATGTCGATTGTCGACTAAATTTTATTTTTTTATATAATAATTTTTCTTCCTTGTCAAGAAGAAAGTTCTAGTGAAAACCTCTGTGCCAGCTCTTTGTTCAGAGTGAGAAATGTTACTCTAATCCTAAAGAATCTTCAATACAAAACAAATAACAGGAATTTCTAGTAAAGTGGCAAAGGTGAGACACAGCCAACAGGCATTGGCGAGGTCCTGATTAAGATTAAAGATCCTTGATAGAACAAGAGAAAAAATAGCTGGCGGCATACACGACTGGATGAATATCACTTTTAGCGGGATTTCGTCAGGAATAGAGAACAGACCGAATATATAGGCCAAGCCCATGCCGGTGACGGGTGAGAGTATGAATTTGATCATTCCAAGTGAGAAGACTTCTTTTAAGTAGTAGAGGCTCCTTCCCAAATGGATGGTCAAACCTATGGCTAAAGAATAGATCAGGGTTGACGTATAGACTAAAGTGTTGTTCAACGGCTTAATTATGGTAAATTGCTCTACTTGGCAAACATTTAATATTGATCCCAAAACAACGGCTAGATTGGGTGTGAAACTTACCGGATCAGTAAAGAATGACTTTATATTCTTCGTCAAAGAGACATCTTCACTCGAATATCTTCTGGCTAAGGCAAAACCAATGGTAAAAAAGAAAGGAACAAAATATGCAAAATATAAGACAGCAAACCGGAGTCCTCTTTCTCCCAGCATGAGAAAGGCCAAAAAACTTCCCATGGTTATCCCTATATTTGAAAAGCAAGCACAGCCTACATAAGCCCCCTTTTCAAGAGGGTTATGTCCATGCCTCTGGGAAAAAAACAGACCATAGAGAATGCAAAAACAGGAAAGAAGGGCTGCTATTAAGGGAACAACGAAAACCTTGCCGAGGTTAGACAGGTCTAATGCCCAGAAAGAAAAAAGAATGATTGGTGATTCCATAAAAACAATTGTCCATTTGGTTAATGACCTGCTCAATTTTTCGTCAAGATAACCTCGTTTTCGAGCCAGCCAACCAAAAAAGAGAGGGATGTAGATAATTGAACTGAAGACTATAAACTTGTAGAACTCTTCTGATGAAAAGATAGTATTTAGATCCATACCACTTAACTCATAATTTCTCTGTAACTTGATGTCGATGGTTTCGTAAAAAGCCCAATTTTGCTCTCTCCGTGAGCAAAATTGAACTTTTTACGAAACGGTCATAGTCAGAAGAGGTTGAAAACCAAGTTCATCAGAATGGCTAACGTGATCAGAGAGAGTAGGGTTGAAACAACGACTGAGCCAGCAACAAATTCTGGTCCGTTGTTATATCGGATGGCATATATCAAAGCGATAACCGCAGTAGGTGTACTTGTTTGTAAAATTAACACCTTGGCTGGTAACCCCTTTATTTGTAGAAGGATTACCACTAACAAGGCTACTATGGGTGAGAGAAGGAGTCTCATTGAAGAAGAAAGGATTAATTTAAAGATCTCACCTCGTAGGTTTGTTTCGCTCAGCTGCATACCCAAGACCAATAAAAAGACTGGAATCACGGCCATTCCCAGCATTTTGACTACGTCTACCATTTCACGGGGGATCTGAATCCCCAGAAGATTTAAAGCAAAAGCAAGAAATACCGCATAGATAATAGGTATGCGAAATATCTGGAGGACGGATTGAAATGGATTTATCCTTCCTGAGGCAGCGAGGTAGATTGACAAACTAGAAAATGGAATCAGAAAAACAACTAAGTTCAAGACAGCGAGATCTAATCCGTCTTCGCCAAAGGAAAAAAGGATCAAGGGGATTCCTAGGTTACCACAATTCATGGTAACCGTTACGAGACATAAAAGGGACCTTCTTTCCCGAGAAAGCCTAAATACTCGTCCCACAATTCCACTTATAAACCACAGGATCGCGATAAAAAGAATCATAAAATATAAGGGGGTGAGCAGGGTTTTAGCAGTGAGAGGATTCTTTGTAAGCGCATAAAAAACAAGGCTGGGTGTCAATACATAAAGACCTAGGTCTGAAATCGGCTTGATTTCCAGTTTGAGGAATCGCTGAGTTATGAACCCAAGAATGATAATAGAAAAGATGGATAAGAGAGGAGAGATTACGGACACATGTACGCCCCTTGAAGAGATGTTTTTTAAAAGAGGTAACAGAATTATTCTATCCTGTCAATCGCCATTTATTATACCAATCTTTTCAACCTCCACTTTTTAAGGAGGGCTAAAAGACCTCATAAACCTTCTAAAGGTCTCTTCTTCAATTTGGCAAGAGATTAACCCTATAACGTCATTTGTCAGTATTTTTAGGTACCAGAAGGAAACTGTTCGCCCCGTGAAGAGTTACACTCGAAGATTTATTTCAAAAAAAATGTCATAAGTGCCAGGAGATCGATTACCCATGTCGCGTTTCCCTTCTGCCGCAGAATACGTTGTATGCCCGGCAAACCAATTGACTTCTCCCTGAGGTTCGGCAACACAATGGGTGGGCCCGTCAAGACCCTGAGATCAAGCTCCTTCTTGACAAAAACCCTGAAACAACGTAATGAACTAAGACAGAAGATTAGGGAATTAAGGGTACGGGCTACATACGGATTAAGGGTCAGAAATGAAAAGTGTTACAAAGGAATAGCTTTTAATTCTTAAAATAGAGGGGAAGAATATGAAATATGTTATACTTGTCGGTGATGGTATGGCCGATTACCCGCACAAGGAATTGGGAGGGAAAACACCATTAGAATATGCCAAGACACCTAGTATGGATTTTATTGCTTCTCATGGTGTCATCGGAACAGTAAAGACAATCCCAGACGGGTTTCCCCCAGGGAGTGATGTGGCCAACCTTTCTCTCTTCGGCTACGACCCAGAAACATGCTATTCAGGGCGCGGGCCGCTGGAAGCAGCAAGCTTGGGGGTACATCTCTTGCCTGAGGATGTTGCCTTCCGTTGTAACCTTGTTACCCTGGGAGAACGGGACGGAAAAACCTTTATGGAAGATTATAGTTGCGGTCATATCACCACACAGGAATCCCGTGAAATCATAGAGGACTTGGATAGAGAACTGGGTTCAGAGGAAATAAAGATTTACCCTGGTATCTCATACCGCCATGTTCTGGTCTGGAAAAACGGACCTGAAGAAATTGAGTTAACCCCTCCGCATGACATCACTGGCCAGGATATTGAATCATACATGCCGAAAGGAAAGAGGGATCAAGAAATTATACGATTGATGGAAAGATCGATGGAAGTACTCAAAAGACACCAGGTAAATTTGAAGCGATTGGAAAATGGCCAAAGGCCAGCCAGTACGATATGGCTCTGGGGACAAGGGCGTGCTCCTAAAATGGAGACCTTAATGGAGAAGTATTCCCTTTCTGGCTCGGTAATATCAGCCGTGGACTTAATAAAGGGGTTAGGTGTTTATGCTGGTTTGGAAGTCGTCGAGGT
This sequence comes from Desulfobacterales bacterium, assembly GCA_012961955.1. Classification (GTDB taxonomy): domain Bacteria; phylum Desulfobacterota; class Desulfobacteria; order Desulfobacterales; family DTYH01; genus DTYH01. The sequence goes on from DTYH01000048.1 coordinate 48,459, forward strand.
TCCTGGTGTAACGGGTTTTTTAGATACAAATTATCTTGGAAAGGCAGATTATGCGCTGTCGAGCCTGAAAGAAAAAGATTTCGTTTTTGTCCATGTAGAGGCACCTGACGAGGCGTCTCATATGGGTGATCTCGAAAAAAAATTGATCGCCATCGAGGACTTTGACGCCAGAATAGTGGGAAGGATTCTTGAAGGACTAAAGGTGTTCGATGAATATCGTGTAATGATCGCTCCTGACCACCCCACCCCCCTTTCCGTAATGACTCATACCTCTGAACCGGTCCCTTTTGCCTTTTATTCAGGAGGAAAAGGGGATCTTCCGAAAAGAAAGGATATTGGATTTAACGAAAGAGATGCTGGTATGTCAGGCATCCATTTCGAAAAAGGAGAGGAATTGATAAATCGATTCATATACGGCTAGTGTCTACTCCCGCGGTTTCAGATTCAGTCGTCTTGCAATATCTTCTACAGTGAGTGCCACAAACCTTTCAAAGTCTTCAGGGCTAAGCTGTTTTCCAGGCTCCGGAACCACTTTCAGACTCTCTGGTTTGATAAGCTGGGGAAAATTCTTCAGCTCTGCTTTGGGTAGGATCTCGAATTCCGGGGGAAAGTTATCCTGGAAATACATATTTTGAAAATCTACAAACTTAAGGACATGTGCCGTAGAATCGAGTATGGCTATCTCCCCTTTTTCTACTATTCCTTCTTTTAAAGCTCTAACAAGACCGGCCAAGCTCTCACCGCCCTGTGTACAGGCAATATGTCCATTGCGGTTGGCCGTGAGTTCCCAGTCCATGATCTCCTGTTCCGAGACCTCAACTACAAAGACCTTTTTCTCTTCAGCCTTACTGTTGTATTCCTCAACCAGCCTAATCACCCTGGGCATGGAGACAGGGTTCCCAATCATTGCGGCCTGGGCAACGCTTGGCCTTACTACAACCGGCCTCCAGACCCTTTTTTCCACATCCGGCTCCAGATAATACCGGTAGACTGGATTGGCGTGTTCAGACTGAACGCCGATAACCTTAGGAAGGCACTCAATTACTTGTGTATCAAAAAAGTTTAAGAATCCTTGAATAACAGCAGTAATATTTCCGGCGTTGCCAATAGGAACAACTACCACTTTGTTAGTCATGTCATAGTCAAACCACTGGGCAATCTCATACGAATAGGACTCCTGCCCCTTGATCCGCCAGACATTCTTAGAATTTAGGAGAGCGACATTATATGTTTCGGCCATTCTCTCTACCACCTTCATACAATCATCAAAGACTCCAGGTATTTCAAACACCTGCGCTCCACTCCCCAGTGGCTGAGAAAGCTGCTGGGGGGTTACCTTCTTGTGTGGCAGAAGCACAGCCGATTTTACCACCCCTTGCAGATAAGCAGAGTAGAGGGCTGCTGAAGCTGATGTGTCCCCAGTAGAAGCACAGATTGAAAGGATATCGCCAATCCCTCGCCTGCGCACAAGATAGTTAATATAGCTCAGGGCACTGGCCATCCCTCTATCCTTAAAAGACGCACTGGGATTTTGGCCATCATTCTTGAAATAGAAGTCTACTCCCACCTTCTTTCTTAGAGACTCATTGGCCATAACCTGGGGGGTATGCCCTTCACCCAGATAGATAATATCCTCTAAAGGGATGATTGGGGCAACGAATTCGTGATAAAGGAATATACCTTTTAATGCATCTATGTTTAGCATCTTTCTATAATCAAAGATCTTTCTCCACAGACTCCCTGGAACTTCCTTTAATCTTTCGAACTCTTTGTCCTTCATCATGAGGACCGAACCACAGTTCGGACAGGTATAAAGGAGCTGGTCCACAGGATATTCCATGTGGCATCCCAGACAGTGGTAAACCAACTCCCCACCTACTTTAGGAACTAAATAACCCTGTATTTCTTCAGGAAAGTCTTGAAGTTGCATATTCAGCTCTCCTTACGTACCAGGTTTAAAGGGATTCCTCACCCCGCTTCGCTCCGTTCAAAGCGACCACGAAACCCACACAAGCAGTGAGCAAAAAAAGCATCTGAATAGTTACAAAGATTGTAACAGGTTAGCTCCCTGAAAAGCCACTGTTCAGTCGCTGCTTCCATGCTGTGACGGTTGCAAGTGTCGGTCATCAGTGCCGGCGACCAGTGACAGCCGACACAATGGGGACAGAAACACTTTAAAGGGCTAAAGTGTTAAGGTCTAATTAAACAGCACTCCTGGATTTAAGACCCCCATCGGATCAAAGCATTTTTTGATGTTATACATCTGTTCTATGATCTCTCTACTGTACTGGATGGCAAGAAAATCCTTTTTCATCCGGCCAATACCGTGCTCTGCGGAGACACTCCCTTTTAGACGAACTACCTCGCATGCAAATTCCTTGTAAATCATAAACCCCCTGGCCAATTCTTCTGCACTCCTTGGCAGGATATTGATATGAAGATGGCCATTGCCAATATGGCCGAATATTACATACTCAAGACGGGCTTCTTCAAGTTTGCTACGATAAAACTTCAAGATATGGCCCAGGTGCTCATCAGGGACTGCCATGTCGGTACCAATCTTATGAAGTTCCGGTATCTTCCGTTTCCGATGACTAATGATTGTATTTACCGTCTCTGGCAATGCATGACGAAACAGTTTCATCATTTCCAGATCGTGGTATTCGAAGCCAGCCCAGCTTTCCTCCATTCCCATCTCAACTTCAGCTAACAGCTTTTTTAATCCGGAGTAGATTTCACCCAACTCTTCTTCTGTGGAAAAAGCGATTTCGATATAAAGGATCGCCTCTGTCTTGTCTGACAGATTAGGAATATTGCTGGAGGACCCTTCTTCCTGACGTTTTTTCCGTAGGAGAACAAGGGAATTGGGATCAAAATATTCCAGGGCTAAAGGTTTCAAGGTCGGGTTGGATTTGATCTTTGCGACAAACTCAACGACTTGCTCTTCACTTCTAAAAAATACGCACGCATACAGAAATTCTTTTGGCATTTCTATTAATTTAAACTCAATCTCAGTGATTATTCCCAAGGTCCCTTCACTACCAATAAAGAGGTCAATCGCATCCATGCCTTCTTTAATAAAATAGCCAGCAGTATTTTTGGTTTTTGGCATGTGTATAGATGGAAGTATGATTTTTGTCTCTGTGCCATCAGTCCTGAGAAGTCTCAGTTCTCTCCCCTCAGCCGTTACCTCGCCTCTCCTTAACTCCAGGATGCTTCCATCGGCCAGAACTACCTTTATCCACCTAACCCAGTCTCGGGTTGGCCCAAAGTAAAGGGTTCGAGCCCCCGAGGCGTTAGTAGCTACCGTACCTCCGAGATGAGCCAGCGTTTCAGTCGGATCGACAGGATAAAAGAGTTCCCGGGGTGGCTTTTCTTTCTCAACCATGAAATTCTGTTTTTTTAGGCTACTTAGTAAGTCTGCCAGCCTGACACCAGCAGTAACCCAGGCTCGCCACTCCCCTGAGTTCTCGTCTTTAAAGACCCTGATCGGTCTTACCATTCTTTCTAAAGAGATTAGATTCTTAACCTCCACAGGCACGGCACCTCCCGTGATTCCGGTCCGGCCTCCGGAAACAACAACACCTTCTTCTCTTTGTGATATTTCCCTAATAGCAGTACTTACCTCTTCTGAATTCCTTGGAAAATACAGATTGGCTACACTTGTGCCTATTAATTTTGATTCATCTTCCAAAAACTGAGCATATCTTTCATTAATTCTCCGCCTCCCGAAAATCTTGGGGCAGTTTATCCCTTCTGTTTTTGGTGGTGAAGGTTTCAACAGATTCATTATCTCTTTACCCTTCTTTCAGCGTATTTAATTAGTTCTGGTATGACTTCAAACATATCAGCGACAATTCCGTAATCGGCATAATTGAAGATGGGAGCGTCTTTGTCTTTGTTTATTGCAACAATTATCTTTGATGATTGCATTCCTACAAGATGTTGAACCGCGCCGGAGATTCCACACGCAAAATAGATATCTGGGTGTACGGTTCGTCCTGTCTGACCAACCTGCCTGGAATACGGTACCCAACCAGCATCAACTGCAGCACGAGAGGCCCCGATCACTCCACCTATGACCTTTGCAAATCTTTCCAAGAGCCGAAAACCCTTGGGTGCTCCGACGCCTCTACCACCAGCCACTATGATTCCAGCTTCGGTTAAGTCTTCAGTTTCTTTTAAGGAGTCAACAGTATCTAATATCTCGGTCTCACTCCTTAAAGAAGAGAGCAAAGGATCAATATTCTGTACCACCTGATTCTTATGTGGAGATGGTAAAGGAGATGCTGTTTTCATAACACGGGGACGTACTGTAGCCATCTGCGGTCTGCGGTTAGGGCATTCGATCGTGGCCATAATATTGCCACCAAATGCTGGTCGTGTTTGCAGCAGATTACCCGTATTTTCGTCTACGTCAAGCTCAGTACAATCAGCAGTCAGTCCGGTGCGGACTTTTACAGCAACCCTTGGAATAAGAGAACGTCCCCTGAGTGTGGCCCCGCTCAGAATTATCTCTGGCTTTTTTTCACGGATCAAATCTGTTAATAGATTGGCATATATCTCGCTGTTATAATCCTTGAGTTGTTGATGCTGGATCAAGAATATGTCATCCACGTCATAATGCTTTAACGTAGCCAATACCTGGTCCAGTCTGTTTCCTATGGAAACTACTCCCAAACGACAATTTCTTTTTCTTGCAAGCTCCCGTCCCACACCAATCAGTTCCAGAACCACAGGATGTAAAGACCCTCTTTTTTGTTCTCCATAGATCCAGACATCCTTGTAATCTTTAAGATCAATCTCTTCCTCGGGGACATCTGGGAGAGTCAGGGCTTCACTCGGACAGACGTCTAGACAGATACCACACAGGGTGCACGTATCACTGCACTCAAGCCCAGACGGGCCCAGTTCAAGTGAACCAAAAGGACATATGTTAACACATTCTTCACACTCTATACACAGATCCTTATCTATTACTACTGGCATCTTAAAACCCCCTCTTTTTGGAGGCTCGAAAATAGATTTACTGCTATCTCCTCTGGATTGCCTGTAAGAATCTTTGTTTTTCTGGCCTGCTCGGGAACAAAAATCCTCACCACCCGAGTAGGAGAACCCTTAAGGCCCAGTCGATTAAAGTCGGCTTTTATTTCCTCGCCTCCAAGAACATTAGGCTCATAACGTCGTCCCTTCATAGCACTCTTTAACGAGGGCAACCTGGGTTCATTAATCTCTTTTACTACCGTCAGGACGGCAGGCAAGGTTGATCTAATTATTTCGTAGCCTGTATCCGTCATACTTTCTACCACTATGTATCTTTTATTAATCTTTCTGATCTTCCTGACGTAGATCAGTTGTGGCAGGTCAAGATGAGCGGCAATCCCTGGTCCTACCTGGGCAGTATCTCCGTCAATAGCCTGTTTTCCACAAAAAATCAAAACAGCATTTCCAAGACGGCGGATGGCCTGGGCCAGGGTGTAAGAAGTAGCCAATGTGTCTGCCCCAGCAAATTCAGGCCCGCAGATCAGATAACCTTCATCAGCACCCAGAGCTATGGCATGCTGCAAGACCTTTTTTGCTTGGGGTGGCCCCATGGTAATCGCAGTAACTACTCCTCCCATTCTCTCTTTAACCCTCACTGCCTCTTCTATGGCAAAGGGATCTAATGGGTTCAAAATACTCTCCACACCTTCCCGTACAAGGGTGTTTGTTTCAGGATCTATTCGCACATCTGAAGTATCCGGTACTTGTTTTATGCATACTATCAGTCTCTTCATTTTCCTCCTGAATGTATAGTAATAATTTGGCCTTTTGAAAAATTGAGTAATAAAGTTGTAATCAGTCAATCTTGTTCACGAAAGTGAGCAAGATTAACCGATTACAACTCTTTTGAAGGAGCTAATGCGTTACAATCTATTAAGAGTTACCCGGTCAGAAAAGCCCCTTGTGGAAGGAGAGGGTCAAGATCCTCCACAAGAGACTTTTTATGAAACCATGAACAACAAGTCTTGACGTTTGCGCCGATTCAACCAGGGATTCCTTTGGCATCCCAGCCTCGCAGGCGATAGTACTCCCCGCGCATCTTTTCGAGGTCTTTTTTTTCAATGCTTTTTCCTGATTCTGGCAAGCGTTCCTTATAAAAACGCTCAGGTAAACAATCATCCTCTGCAGTGATTCCTTCCCGAAGATTAAATTTTCGTGTGAGATCAGTGATATTGGCAGCAACCTTTCCCAATTCTCCTATGGTAAAATTTTCTCCTGTAATTCCCTCCAGCAAGACCTGAATATCCTCCCACAAGATGAGATCACGGAAAAATCGGCAAAGCACAAAAGTATCGAAGATAGTCAGTCGATCTTCGTACTTAACAAACAGCTCTGCCTTTCCCTCGATCTTATCAGGATCTATGATTCCTGCAAGTTCTGGCTTATAAAAGGTAGCCCGCAGGTGACAGGCTCCTCTATCCGAGACGGCATAAGCCAACCCCATCCCCTTTAATACCCTTGGATCATAACCTGCCGGCTCCATTCCCTTGACATGGATGGCAATATCTTCAAGTCCCCATTCATGGCTGGCAAAGCGAATTCCTTCTGCCAAGACGGCACCTATCCCTTCTTTTCTGGCGATCATCCATAGGAGTTTTGCAACAGCATCTACGTCTCCGTAATCGATGGGAAAGTCTATTTTGCCACGAAGCGCTGCTTCGATGGCAAAAGCACATAGATTGCCGGCCGTTATGGTATCCATGCCCATGCGATCGCAGATATCGTTAAGGTAAGCTATTTCTTCAAGGCTGTCTATCATACACAATCCACCAAAGGAATAGATGGTTTCGTATTCGGGTCCCTCGATCTTCAGTCCTTTATGTCTTCCTTTAAGGACCTCAGTCAATTTTCCGCAGGCCATGAAGCATTTTGGACAGGCCGTGGCCTTGACTTTAAAATTTTCCAACAAATAGTCTGCCGTCAACTTCTCCCAATGTTTAGGATTACCTTCAGACCAGTAACGGGAGGGAAAACTACCCACCTTATTGAGTATGGCGACCATCATAGGAGTACCCAATTTTCGGTATATCTTGACGCCCTGATCGTCCTTTCCCTTTTCGATCATCCGTTCCCAGTGTTCCTCAAGGATTTCCGGTCGGGCCACATCCCTTTTCCGATTCCCATAAAACACAATCGCCTTAACCTTCTTAGACCCCATTACTGTCCCTGGCCCGGACCGGCCTGCGGAGCGCCAGTAATTGTTTTCTACCACTGAAAAACGTACCAAGTTTTCTCCTGCCGGTCCTATAACAACAGCTTGAGCACCTTTTTGACCTACCTCATTTAGTACCTGATCCTCTGTGGTGTAGGTGTCTTTACCCCAAAGATGGGTGGCTTCATGAAATCTTACTCCCTTATCCGAAATCTCCAGATAAACAGGCCTGGTAGAAATCCCCTCCAGCATTATAGCGTCGTACCCGGTTCTGCTAATCGCTTCAGCAACCCTACCACCGGAATATGATTCAGAATAGATATCGGTAAGAGGCGATTTTGTAAAGATCCCATAGCGACTTGAACCATGAACTTTTGTGTCTGCAGAGCAGCCCACTGCAAAGATCAAGTGATTCTCCGGGCCTAGAGGATCTGTCCCAGCAGGGTTGTTTACAAACAAGAGATACGTACCCAGACCTTTGGCTCCCAAGTATGTCCTGTAGACCTGATCGTCAATTTCTTCAGGTTTCCAGCTTTGATCGCTCAAATTTATCCTTAAAACACGATTGAAAAACCCCTTCATAGCACCCCCCTATTTAAGTCTAATCAAAAAATAAACAAAAAATCTTGTAAGACTTTTGGCCTTTTAAAAAAGTCTGTGTATATACCTGGTTGTAGATTATGTGGAGGAAATGGATAAGGACGGCAAGGACGGACGAGATGGACAAGCCTTCCTTATACCCTGCAAAAAAATAGGCCCATGGCCGTGGTTCACTTGCATAAACCCCGCGTGTTGAACAACTTAAATTCTCAAATAGCTGGAGAGTTACAAAATTTTTCCTTCTCACATACCTAGGTCCTTTACTTTGGGATAACTGCATAGCATTGGTCCTTTATATGCTGTTGACTTTAAGTCATATATCATGGCTTCGTGAAACGTCCAATTTTGCTCTTTCCGTGGGCAATTCTGAGATTCAGAATTCGCCCGGCCAAATTCCATAAATTGGGTCTGTGCCCTCAAAGAGTATGAGATTTTTAACGCCAGGCTCCTTCTGAATCTTCTCTCAAAATTGCTCAGCGTCGTTCGCAAAATGACTTTTTGCAAAGCCATCATATATATAAGTAGTTAAGAACTTGTCGGCCATCCTGACCCATCTTGTAGTATATTATCAATGGAGAAGTGAATAAGCTTTTTAGAAGCGAAGATGTCTTTTTGCCTTTCAATTTCTCCGAGGGTATAATTCTGGGTAGATATTTTGAGGGCAGGACTCTCCTCCCCCCCAACCCAGTCAAGTTCATAAGAATCTTTGTAACTATTTAGATGCCTTTTATTCTCTCCTGGTGTGCGTTTCCTGGTGGTTCTGGACGAAGCTCGTTACCGCGTCGTTCTGAACGAAACAAAGCGGAGCGAAGAATCTCTCTTTAGATGCTTCAGATGCTTCGCTAACGCAGCATGACGGTTTTGACCTGAATAGCTACAAATTTTTTTACCAATATTTCATGGATTCTTTTGCAATTTGTGTCAACTCTTTTTCGCCCACCTTACGAGGACAGCCTACCAGGAGACGTTGCTGTTTCAAAGTTCCTTCGACTATTTGAGGGATATCTGCTTCTGTATAACCCAACTCAGCTATGCCGCTTGGGAATCCAATGTCCTTCATCAATTGAATTATTGCATCCGGGAGGGCCATTGCTGCCTCAATTACCGACATCCCTTCGGTGTTTATTCCCAGAAGTTGCGCTGCGTGGGCGTGTTTTTCTGGCCAGATAGCCGCAGTAAACTTGAAAGCAGCCGGGGCAGTCACGGTTACTGAATGTCCATGAGGGACCATTGGTTCATCCACATTGTATCCTGGTGGTACGTAATCGCGGACCATCCCGGCGATCGGGTAGGCCATAGAATGGGGAATGTGTACCCCTGAATTGCCGAATCCAATCCCGGCAAAGGTAGAACCCGCCATCATATGCCACCTTGCCTCCAGATCGTAGGGGTCTGCCACAGCCCGGCGCAAATACTTGCCCACGATTTCAATGGCCTTGACACACCAGATATCACTGATTATGTTGGATCCTATATAAGCAGCTCTCTGGCTGGGATGATCTGGCCTTTTGCGTTTGTCAAACGGCATAGTAGTATAAGATTCGAGAGCATGGGTTAAGACGTCAGTACCAGTAGAGGCCGTAACTTCAGGGGGCATAGATACTGTTAATAGTGGGTCAATGAGTGCCATGGTGGGGCGCAGATACGGGTGCGAAATTCCAGTTTTTAGCTTCATGTCCAGGATATCCAATACTGCGGCCGGGGTAGTTTCACTCCCAGTTCCGGCAGTTGTAGGGATAGCCAGGGTCGGTTTAAGAGGACCGGGTATGGGTCTGGCATTGCCAATCGGTTTATTGATGTATTCCAAGATTGGGGCAGGGTATGTGATCAAAAGGTTAGCCGCTTTAGTTGTATCAATAGTGCTTCCCCCACCTATTGCCACATAAAGATCAAATTCACTCCCTTTCAAGTCACTAGCAGCTTTATCAAACGATTTATCAGTAGGCTCTACATGTACCTCATCGTAAATCTCAACACCAATCCCTTCTTTCTCAATAACCTTCTTTACCCTGTCTGGATGACCGGTCTCTCTTAGGTTCTTGTCTGTACAGATAAGAACCTTATTAGCCCCCAATCGCTTGGCTTCATAACCAGCCTCATCTGATGCCCCAAAGCCGAACTTTATAGGAATGGCTGTAAAGGCAATGATACTCTCCGTGGGATAATTTGGAACCTGCATCTTGTAGCCTCCTTTCTAGTGAGTTACCCGGGGGAAGGTCTTCAAGAAGCCCCTACCCCGGGACAGATTCATATGCAGTTCAGACAATGTTTCTAGTCATAATATTCTGGCGCCAACTTAAATTTTTTCCAGCCATCAGGATCATGGCCGGTAACAATCTTAATTCCCAGGACATCATTGGCATATCGAATTCGTTTGATGGACTTAACGGCTTCCCCGCAGCTCCATACCAGCCCTGGTAGGACATCTTCGTTAAGGATTTCTGTTGTATAGCAGGCATCTCCGGTCAGCATCATAGGGCCAGAGTTTTCAAGTTTTACTACCATTGTTTGATGACCAGGGGTATGTCCAGGGGTAAACCAAAGCTCAATCAAGCCATCTCCAAAAAGATCGTAGGGATCCTCTCGCCAGCCTTCTATTAATACCCAGTTAGGAGAGACATCGAAATCAGCTCTGATATAAGCCGCTTTCTGATAGAAATCTGGTGTATATGCCCATTGTAATTCTTCCCGCTGCACATAGACCTTAGCATGCGGAAAATCCCTAAGCCCCCCGGCATGATCTAAGTGAAGATGAGAAAGCACGATATGAGTAATGTCTTCTGGTTTGAGTCCTACTTTTGCCAGTTGATTAACCACATACTGGTCCTCGCTCATGACCGGCTCGTAGACATCGACTACGGCCCCCCAATGCCCTCTCGCATCTATGGCCAATTCTTTTGCATTGCCCGTATCGTAAAGGACATTTCCTTTAGGATGGGTGATCAGGAAAAAAGGGACTGGAATTTCAAACATTGTCCCAACATCCCTTCCCATGGTGATCAAGGATTTATCGCACCTTAGAATGCCACACTCAAAAAAATACAATTTCATACCCATTGTGTACCCTCCTTTTTTGCTATTAAACAAATAAAGATCTCTGATATTCCAAGGCCGTAAATGATTGAAGAGTTATTCCCTCACTGGTATTTGCATCTGGGGACATTTTACAACTTCCGACCAACATGAACCAAATATAAACAAATACTCTAGTCTCTCACCCCCTTTGCTAAGAAATTTCGCATATCCATTTTTAAGCCAAAAACTGAGTCTACGCCCCGGGTATACCAGAAGATCGCCCATATCAGGCGTAAAGGCGCAGCCATAAAAGGTCTTCATGCAAACGCCTACGTTACTGTCTGCTTGACTATTTAACGCGTTGCTTACCGGTTGCTTATTGATTTTAAGATTGTTGATTCTTCGAAAAAAAAGAATGTCCCCCTATGCAAAAGGTTGCTCTTAACATCAAAGATGAGCTATTTAATAAGATATTTAATTGATCACCAGACGCCCTTTGGGAACGAAAATATCGTATTGTCTGATGTCACAAGTATCGTTCATGATTTTAAAACGTGAAGTTGGCAGATGACTTCGTAATATCATCAGAACAACTGTAAAGATTCTCCTTGTTGACCAAGAGCATTTTGAGCGCGTTTGAAACATTTGGCTAAAATTCTACAACTGGGGCTTGCACCCTCTAACGACTAGAATTCCTGAACACTGAGTATTTCAAATGCCTTTCTCACAAAATACTCAAAATCGTACACAAAAGAGCTTTTACGAAACGATCAATTATGCAATTGAAAGTAAATTAAGATAGTGATTGAGATATTATCCGAAATTCGGAAACTGATATGAGATAAGTTTTTTATCTCTTGATCCAGGATATCCACACGTAAGCATCTATTTTTCACCAAAGAGATTGACATCATTGAATTAGTGTGTCTTCAGGAAAAAGAACACCAGGCTGTTAAACAGGATGATGGTCGGGCTACAAATTCGTGATACACCGTGCAGTATACAGCCGCACCAAATCCGTTTGTTGTTATTACCGCCGCCCAGGTACTCGGTTTGGGAAGTGGACGGAAGGCTGTGGGGCAAGAGCCGTGCTAATCGGTGTGAACTTGAACTGAAGAAAAGGTTCAACGGTAGGAAATCCTGAGCCAAGCATATTAATTTACCAACAGTTGGTCTGGTAAATCAGCTCTAAATAAGAAAGAAGATCACGATACCGGCAGTGGGGCAAAGACAGACTCCACAGTCCCGCACTTGGTAAAAGTAAAAGATCCTTTTTCCGCGTCGATCGAAGGTTGAGTCTCTGTTCTGGGAACATCCTATTATCAAGTAATTGTCGACTGTCGACAATTATATACATGCATATATTTGATTTTCTGTTTTGTCAAGAAAAAAGTTCTTCCAACACGATTCACCCCGTTAGGAAAGCCGCCGATTTCAATCGGTGGTTATTACCGCTTAGATCTGACGGCGGTCTAAAGCCACCGTCAGCGTAGGCCGTTTGAGGAAGTAGTTCTTTAACGGGGTTTATTTAATAAATATTGGTGCAAAGGTCAAAAATCCTAACTACTTGCCAGATCACACCTTTCTCTTGGGGTGCATTGGTGCCAACTCTTGAATCTCAGCGGTCCACCTATGGATCATTTCTCTACCCTATCGATCCATATACCGTCTTTTGTATAATTAGATGCCACCTCCTTTAGTTCCGTTCTCTTCTCCAAAAATCTCTCCTTCATCCCCTTCAGCCATTCTTTGTGTTCCTTGGCTTCCTTGTACGTCATAAAGAAGCTGCTTTGTCCCGGTTTGATATCTATCCTGAAGCTCCCGTTCACTGGCGAAATCTTTCCTTCATGTCTGCAGACCATACACTTGATCCTCTTCCCTGGAAGGAACTGGAAAATATCACTGAAGCATACAGGACATAGGTAATCTTTTTGTTCCTTCCGATACCCGTTGTCGAAGAGTATCCTTCCCAGATGAGCAGCCCTTTTCTTGTTTTTCTCATCCAACAAGACTTCACCCGGGAGGGCACCGAAGAATACGGCATTTTCCTTTACATCGAGACCCATAAACCTGGCCAAAATAGCAAGACCCGCACTTGTGTACCCCTCTTGACCCTCTACGCCTGCCACAGTAACAGTTATCGCTGGCTTGCCCCAGATCTGATCAAGACAGGTGTAGAATTGCAGGCCCCGATCCAGGAACAACTTAATGCTGGCATTTGGTCCAAGCAGGTAACACGGTGCAGCAATTATGATAGCATCGGTCTCCTTCAAGTTATCCATGACCAGTTTAAAATCATCATGTATGGGACACTGATCCTCAGTAATACATTTGTAACAAGCTCTGCACGGCTTGATCTGAAGGCGGGGTAACCTAATCAACCTGAGGATATGCTCTTCTGTTACATTACGACAAATCTCTTTTACCAGGAGCTCACTGTTCCCAGCCTTCCTTGGTGACCCTATAATACCCAGGATGTTCTTCATCAAAAGACTCCTTTCTTGATCGGACTGCTAAATAGGGTTACTTGAATTCAATATCAAAGTCGCATGTTCCGTTGCTCCCGATGCTCACAAGCTTGCTGTAATGGACTGAAAAGAGATGCTCCTTACTGTCAGGTGAACCATGAAGACCAACGATATCGGCAATAAACAGGGTGTGATCGCCTGTATCCACATCGTTTATCACTTTACACTCAAAGGCTACTGTCGAGCCCTGAATAAGTGGGGGTTTTACGTTCTTTGCAGGAATAGGAGTGAATCCCCCTTGCTCGAATTTATCTATGTCACGACCAGATTTTGTTCCGCATAGCCAAGCACCCTTTTCCTGACCTTTGGAGGGAAAACAAATCACAAATTCTTTACAGTGTTTGAGACAATCGTGTGAATAATTTCTCTTTGCCACAGAGACCGCCATCATCTGTGGATCCCAGGATACAATCGTCCACCAGGAAAGCCCCATAATATTAGGTTTTCCTGCCTTGTCTAATGTCACAAGAAGTGTATAGGGATATGGTGACCCCAGCTCTATGGCTTGATTCCAGGAAATTTCTTGCATGATATGCCCTCCTTTCGCTTTTTGATCAATAATGCCTATATCCTATATAAGGATGTTCAGTGTATGTTATCAAAAAACAGAAAAGAAATAAATATTTCTGTTCGAAAATTCATGATCACAGTATAGTTCATAGGAGAAGGGGGTTCCATAAACAAAAAAAAATAGGCAATTAACCGTTACGGTCTAATTGCCTATCGATAAAAATAAAGTCCTTTATCTCAACAATCCAAAGTAGTAA
>DTYH01000049.1 GCA_012961955.1 Desulfobacterales bacterium
AATCGTAGTCGAAATGGTCAGGTTCCCACCTTCCGGCATATCGTCACGGGCTCTCAGGAAAAGGTTTATCAGGACCTGCTTTATCTGATCCGGGTCGGCCAGTATCATGATATCTTCAGCCAAGCCTGTCTCAATATTAATCTTGGTTCTACCTTGTCGATGTGAAAACATGGAGATTGAGTCTAAGATTTTGGGATTAAGCTCAAAAGGGATTACATTTCCTGCTGAAGGCCTTGAAAAATCTTGGAGTCCTCGAACAATATTGTTGATCCTAAGTGTCTCCTTTTCGATTCGCTCAAGATACTCCTCGGCTTTGTCTTCGCTTTCGACACAGGTGTATAGAAATTAATATATCCGAGGATAGCACCAATGGGATTCCCTATCTCGTGTGCCACACCAGCAGCAAGACGAGGTATTGAAGAAAGCTTCTCTGAGCGGATAACCTCCTCGTCTGCCTTCTCCATTCTCTTATTTGCCTCCTTAAGAGAACGAATATGAGCTTCAAGTTGTTTTTTTGTTTTCTGACAGCCGCTAAGTGAAAATATCAAACGGGCAATCTCATTCCCTGCTGCGTCCTTTTCGGTCAACAACAAGTCCCTGTCATCAAAACTCTCGGTCAGTTTGACCAACCTTCTGATCGGGCGTACAATAGTTCGGGAGGTAAATAGCTGCCAAAGATCGTGAGAATAAGGGTATTAAGCCCAATATATAGACAGGTTAGCGCATAAGATTTCTTGATACTTCGGTGTAGAGATTCGACTCGGATGGGAAGGCGAATGGCAGCAACAAGAGCACCTCGGAAGTAGATCGGAGATGCTAGCTTGAGTATTTTATTTTCCCTTTTGGGTCAAGGCGGATATCTGTTTCGCCTGAACGCAAGACATGTGTCAGTTGAGGATCATGGATGGTCTGGTAGGGGTGAAGAGAGGGAGTTTTAGCAAACCAGATCGATGTATCCTTTCCGACAACCAGTACATCCCTGAATATCTCTGGATACACCAACCAAGAAATTCCTTCCATTATTTGTTCCTTCAGGTCTTCTGGCTTGATCTCCTCTTATCACGAAATCGGATATCAACCATCTTCTGTATCTTTTGGATTACGGCCATACCCATTGCCCTTTTTTCCTCAAGAAGTTCCCTTCTTGTCGCTTCAAGTGCTACGATATTGATCGAAATCATGGCCCCTATCAGCAGAATGCTCAGGCTGGACATGATTTCGGCCCGTAGGCCTAAACTGAATCTTTTCAATTTGTCATCCTGTCAGGTTGAAGCACCAAAAGATGATTACAGGTCCTATAAAGAGATACGCCATTGCACCAAGGGCGAGAAATGGGCCAAAAGGGATGGCAAGCCTGAGATCACCTCCTGAAAATAGCATAATAGTTAATCCGCTCAAGGTGCCCAAGACCGATGCTACAAATATGGTAAACAAGACAGCGTGCCAGCCTAGAAACGCACCAATCATAGCAAGGAGCTTGATATCACCACCACCCATCCCTTCCTTCCCAGTAAGTAGATGATAAGTCCACGCCACAATATATAGGCTTCCACCACCCAAGAGTACACCCAGCAGTGATTCCTTATATGTTACCTGGGAGGAGATAAAGGATGTCAAAAATCCGGCGAAAATCCCCGGAACGGTGATCGCATCAGGTATGATCGTATAATCAATATCGATAAAGGTAATCACCAGGAGCGAGGCTATAAAGATGTATAAGATCAATCCCCTTATGCTGAGACCATACTGAAATAATATGGCTAGAGCGAAGAGTCCCGAGACGAGTTCGATAACCGGGTAACGGAAAGATATATGATCGCCACAGTGCCTGCAGCGTCCTTTGAGCAAAACATAGCTTAAAATAGGGATATTGTCGTAGAAAGGGATAGGCGTATTACACTTTGGACAGATGGAACGAGGGCTAACCACGGATAAGCCAACGGGTATCCTGTATATGCATACATTTAAAAAGCTACCCACAGTAACTCCAAAAATGAAGACGATGAAGCCAGGGAAGAATGAGGGCATGTCGTTCTGTCCTGAATCAGGATTTCTAAAATTTATAAAGAGTTAAAAGATTCGTAACATTTTAGGCTTTTGAAACAAGCCTGTTGCATCAGGCTCAAGCTCAACTTGCGATACACGATGCAAGATGGAGGATACATGAGGCACTGGCCGAGAACACATTGCAAGTAAACGCCGTTAGAACTTCACACGGGGCATTAAACCCTGTGTGAAAACAAGGTGTAATATCTTGATGTTAACCCCGTGCTTCCGCCCAGGGCTTTTCTAACGGGGTAAATATAGAGTTGTCCGCGCAACCCCTTTTTTATAAGCAAAACCGAGCGTAGGGCGGCATTCTGTATGACACCGAAACTGCAGTGGGTGGAAAACCCCCACCCTATAAAATATCGTCAACTCGTAACCTTGTATCTTTCATCCTGCCCCCTGTATCGTATATTCTGTATTCGGGTTGTCTTCTCATGCGACCGGGTCTGTCTCAAAATGCTAAGATGTTACAAAAATTCTGATTCTTTGAGGGTACAAACCCGAGTTTTAGAATCTTTTCTGAATCTCTCAAATGCGCCCAGAATGCCCACTTAGTGAAGAAAATGGACTTTAATCAGTTGGCGTATTACCTCTTTTTCTATTCTCTGGATCCCAGATTTACCATTCCAATAGCCTATTAACACTTATCAACTAAAGATTTTAAAACTATAGGGAATCGGTCCGAAAATCAAGATTTTTGTTGTCATTAGTGATTTTTCTTTATAGGATAATAACTTAAAAACTTCATATCTGTCCAGATGGTTTGACTCATGTTAGCCGCCGTGAATAAATGTCCATGGCCGGCCTTCACTTGCGTAAACCCCGTGAGAATCTCACACGGGGCATCAAACTCTGCCCCGTAAAACCTTGGGTCTCTTACGGGGACCGTGTGAAAAAAGGAGGTATCTCTCGATTTCGACCCCGTACTTCCGCACGGGGCTTTCTCTAACGGGATAAAGACAAAGTATTAGAAAACCTTGGTTGATTATCACACTATTTTTGATTTTGGGAATATGGAGGGAGGATGGCCCAGACCGATCTCGAGGATGTCATTAGTATAGTCGAAGAAGAGGAAAAAGAATTAGACGTTCCAGATATACTGCCACTCTTACCTGTACGGGATATGGTGGTATTTACCCATATGATTTTGCCATTATTTGTTGGTCGTGACAGGTCTGTGCGAGCCGTGGATGAGGCAATGTCCAGAGACCGATTCTTATTCCTAGCCACCCAGAAGGATCCGACAATAGAAGCCCCGAAAAAGAACGACATATTTCAGATAGGAACAGTAGCGAAGATATTGCGGCTGCTGAAGCTTCCAGATGGCAGTGTCAAGATATTGATTCAAGGCCTTATGAAGGCAAGAATTGTGCAATTTATTGTCGACCGATCCTTATTTAGAGTAAAGATCGAAAAGCTAATTGAAAAGCGTGTAGAAAAAATCTCGCTCGAAGTGGAAGCGCTTATGCGTAACGTCTGCGAACAATCTGAAAGGATGCTTGAACTACGGGGGGAGTTGACCGGGGAAGTTAGTGCCATCTTGACCAGCTTTGATGATCCGGGGCGGTTGGCTGATCTCGTTGCCTCTAATTTGAGATTGAAGATGAATGAGGCCCAGTCGATTCTCGAATTGACAGACCCCATAGAGAGACTTCGCAAGGTAAATACATTGCTAAATCGAGAAGTTGAAGTCTCTGCCATGCAGGCAAAAATCCAGTCCGATGCGAGGGAAGTGATTTCCAAAAGCCAGCGAGAATATTTTTTGAGAGAACAAATGCGGGCTATCCACAGAGAGCTCGGAGATCTCGATGAAAGAGCACAAGAGGTTTTAGAGTATAAGAAAAAGATTAAGAAGGCCAAAATGTCAAAAGAGGCTGAAAAGGAGGCCATGAGACAGCTAAAGCGCTTTGAGCAAATGCATTTTGATGCAGCAGAAACCACGATCATCCGAAGCTATCTGGACTGGCTGGGGGAGATGCCATGGAAGAGATCTACACGTGATGTACTCGATATAAAAAAGGCCTTAAAGGTCCTGGACGAAGACCATTATAATCTAAAAAACGTTAAGGAACGGATTTTAGAGTATCTGAGCGTACGTAAACTGAACAAGGACATGAAGGGCCCCATCCTTTGTCTTGTGGGGCCACCAGGGGTAGGGAAGACATCGCTTGGTCGATCTATTGCCAGGGCTATGGGTCGAAAGTTTGTTCGTATCTCCCTGGGAGGAATCAGGGATGAGGCTGAGATAAGGGGCCACCGTAGAACCTATGTCGGGTCACTTCCCGGACGAATTATCCAGGGGCTGAGGCAGTGTGGTGCGAACAATCCAGTATTTATGATGGATGAGATTGACAAGATCGGTGTTGATTTTCGGGGCGACCCCTCAGCAGCCCTATTAGAGGTTTTGGATCCAGAACAGAACAAGAACTTTAGTGATCACTATCTTAACGTCCCTTTCGATCTCTCCAAGGTGATGTTTATAACTACAGCCAATATTATCGATCCCGTTCCTTCGGCATTAAAGGACCGTATGGAGATTATAGAGTTACCTGGATACACAGATGAGGAAAAATTAGTTATCGCAAATAGGTTTTTGGTACCCCGACAGATAAGAGAGAACGCCATACCTCCGAAAAGTATTAAGATAAGCTGTAATGCTCTGAAAAAGATTATAGTAGAATATACTCAAGAAGCTGGTCTGCGCAATCTGGAGCGAGAAATTGCAAAGATATGCCGAAGGGTAGCACGTAAGATTGCAGAAGGAGAAAAAGGCCCGTTCCATATCACGGTTTCCAACCTTAGCAAGTACCTAGGAATTCCTAAATATCTGCCAGAACTGGAACAAGAATTTCATGAAATCGGTGTGGCCACAGGGCTTGCATGGACGCAGGCAGGGGGAGAACTACTCTACGTAGAGGCGTGCACAATGAAGGGAAAAGGTGAACTGACCATTACAGGCCAGCTGGGAGACGTAATGCGAGAATCGGTTCAAGCAGCCTTGAGCTATGCTAGGGCAAATGCAAAGACACTCGGTATAGATGAGGACTTTTACGAGACAATTGATATCCATATTCATGTTCCAGCAGGTGCCATACCCAAAGATGGTCCATCTGCCGGAGTTACAATAGCTACTGCCCTTATTTCAGTCTTGACCGAAAGACCTGTCAGCAGAGATGTAGCCATGACTGGAGAAATCACCCTTAGGGGTCGCGTCCTTCCTGTTGGTGGTCTGAAGGAGAAGGCACTGGCTGCATTGCGGGCAGGCGTGTATACGGTTATCATTCCAGAAAAGAACAAAAAAGACCTTGACGAGATACCCGGTGATATCAAAAACAGAATCACCTTTATCTCGGTTAAACACATGGATGAAATACTAGGAGTGGCTTTAAGAGACGGAAAGGTTGAAACGACTGTCGACTAAAAATTGACCCGTAGCCCCTACGGTGTTATAGTAGTGATGGCTGAGGAAGATGAGGATTCTTGGAATAGACACGGCAAGTCAAACAGGTAGCGTTGCTTTATTGGACGGCGAGACGCTGGTAGCAGAGGTTTTGTCAGACATCCCCATCACCCATGCCAGAAGAATCATGAGATCTATCAATTGCGTTCTGGAGACGGCAGGGATTGAGATTTATCAGTGTGACGGCTTTGTGGTCAGCATCGGCCCGGGGAGCTTTACGGGTCTGCGTATTGGACTCAGTACGGTAAAGGGGCTTGCCATTGCCACAGGCAGGCCTGTCTGGGGTATTTCCACCCTAGACGCATTGGCCCAACCTTTTATGGGTTGTTCGTATCTGATCTGTCCCCTCCTGAAGGCGCGAAAGGGGGAGGTCTACACGGCCCTCTATGGTAAAGTAAAGGGAGATAGACATGAGAAATTGACCGAAGAATTGGTGGTCAATCCAGCAGACTGGTTTAAACAGATTAAAGCCCCCTGTCTCTTTACTGGCGATGGTGCAGAGTTATATAAAGGGATGATACTAAATACACTCGATACCAACGTCTACTTTGCTCCCCCCTATCTGAACAGGATAAGGGCATCGATTATTGCACATATGGGAAAGGTTTATCTCGAGGAGGGAAAGGGTATGGATCTGTCGACCCTCGTGCCACATTACGTCAGAAGATCAGATGCCGAGATTAAGCTTTCATCAATAAAAAAGAGCATAGGTGATATGAAAATATAAAACCAATAGGTACGTGTCTACTTAGTCATTGATTCCTTATATCGCGCACATATTTTTTAGCAAGTCAAACCACCACATCGTGCCTATTAGTTTGTTCAAGAAAGACTCAAACGGTGACGATTTAGCGTTTTGAAAAAAATACAGTGATAATGTTGTGCTCGCTCACTCTTGCTCACTTTCGTGAACCCCGTTAGAATTTCATACAGACCCTATGGATTTCAGATTTGCTGATCACTCATAGGTGATTCACTTTCACTCCATTCTTGCGAGCTGGCCTTTTCTAACGGGGTGAACAATTTTGGGATTCAAGCCCGTTCGAAACCGTTCCCAAGAATGACCGATTACAAGTTTTTTCAATGAGCCAAGGTATTAGTTTTAACCTAAGAATGATAAGGCACGAGCTCGCCTGAGATACAAGGAAGCGAGCTTTGGTGTGTTTTTGTAATCTTTCAGTCCGATCCGGACAAGAATAGGGTGTATAAAGGGTGTTGGTTGACCGCTCCCTGTAAGA
>DTYH01000050.1 GCA_012961955.1 Desulfobacterales bacterium
GCAAAAGACTCGGTACGGATGGCCGTTGCAAAGGCAAGCCTCTTATTTCCCTTGAAGGAAGTAAAACTTGGGATTACACCGGCAGCATTGGTTGTGGGTGGCGGCATTGCAGGCATGGTTGCTGCCTTGAGTCTTGCAAGCCAGGGATATCGTTGTTATATCGTTGAGAAGTCAGACAAATTGGGTGGTCAGGCCAATAATATCCGATGGACATGGAAAGACGAAGACGTCCCTGGATATATCCAAAGATTGGTACATGAAGTGAACAGGAATGAGCGTATAACAGTCTATTTAAAGAGTAAGATCGTTAATGTGGAAGGGTTTGTAGGGAACTTTAAGTCCACCATATCAACAAACGGAGGTGACCAGACAGAGGAGATAGAACACGGGGTGGCTATCATTTCCACAGGTGCCCGTCCGTTTATACCAGACGAGTACCTGTACGGAAAGAATCCAAAGGTTATGCTGTGGCACGATGTGGATAGGTTGATCGAAGAGAATGATGAACTCATAGCCAAAGGAAGGTGTGCCGTATTTATCCAGTGTGTGGGCTCACGGGAACCGGAAAGGCCTTACTGCAGCAAGATTTGCTGTACCCACAGTCTTAAATGTGCGATCAATATCAAAGAGATCAATCCGGAGATGGAGGTGTATATCCTTAATAGGGATATACGTACATATGGCATACGAGAAGACATCTACAAAGTGGCCCGAGAAAAAGGGGTGATTTTTGTCCGCTATACTGAGGATGAAAAACCAAAGGTAGAATACAAAAACGGTAACCTTCGGGTCACAGTAAGAGACCATGTCTTGGGACTCCCCATTACCCTTGAGCCGGATTTTATCAGTCTGGCTACAGCGATTATACCTGAAGAGCAAGGAGAATTGGCCACCCTTTTCAAGGTTCCGCTGAACGAGGATGGATTCTTCCTTGAGGCCCACGCAAAACTGAGACCCGTTGATTTTGCTACTGATGGAGTCTTCGTGTGCGGGATGGCGCACTATCCCAAGCCGATCGATGAATCTATTACGCAGGCCATGGCGGCCGCATCTCGTGCAGCCACGGTACTATCTCAAAAGAAGATAGAGATTAGTGGTATAGTATCGGTGATAGATCCTGAGACCTGTGTGGGTTGTATGGGCTGTTTAGAAGTCTGTCCATATGGAGCAATCAACTATGTAGAGGACCGGAAGATCTGTCAGGTTAACGAAGCATTGTGTAAGGGGTGCGGAGCGTGTGCTGCTACATGTCCTTCAGGTAGCCCGCAGCTTATGGGCTTTACCGAAGAGCAGCTCTTTGCCATGATTGAGGGTGCCCTGGGAGAGATCTAAGAACGAAGAGAAAAGGATGATGGTTTCGTAATGTGACTCTTTACGAAACGATCAAGGACGAGGAGCGTGCCTCATGTCAGGAGGGAACTTTGAACCAAAGATAGTAGCATTCATGTGTAATTGGTGTTGTTATGCCGGCGCAGACCTGGCAGGTGTAAGTAGGTTCCAATACCCCCCAAACAGCCGAACAATAAGGGTTATGTGTTCAGCAACCGTTTCACCCCATCATATCTTGAAGGCCTTCCAAAAGGGTGCGGACGGTGTATTTGTGGGTGGCTGACACATCGGTGATTGCCATTACCTGTACGGTAATTACATGACTGCAAAACGGATCAGATTCTTAAAAGAGTTTTTATCCTTCTCAGGGATTGAGCCGGATCGCCTGCGACTGGAGTGGGTCTCTTCTGCAGAAGCCACTCGGTTTGTTGAGGTCATAACCGATTTCATTGATCAGGTTAAGGAATTGGGGCCATCCCCACTTAAGGCTGCTCTTGCAGCACAAGACCTAAATTGAGGGTTACAAGTTTTGATATCTTTTCAAACTCCTTAGTTGACACCCAGGAGGTTGTTCTTCATAGCACGATGGTATCAGCATAATCATTTGAGATTGTGTACTTTCCTTTTACTACCATTTTCAAAACTTGATGGTTTTGCAAGGAGCCATTTTGCTCGCCGGGAGAGCAAAATTAGGCTTCTTACCAGGCCATCAGAACTTGTAACGCTCGATTTGGGTAAGAGTCTCTCACTGGTATCGAGGAATGAGCATGAAAGAGACCATAATAGAAAAGGTCAAAGACCTCTTTGAGGATAGTAGGATCGAGGCGTTTTTGGGATTAAAAGAGGAGAATGGCCAGATCGGTCCATATCTATTTACCGATCCCAAGGATTTGGAAGGGTTTTCGCTTGGAGATAAAGAATGGCCTGGGGATAAACGGTATCCACTGAGCAAGATTCTGATCGCACTTGCTCAAAAATACCCTGAAAACAGATTCGGAATACTGGTTCGAGGCTGTGACGAACGTGCTCTGAATGAGCTGTTTAAATGGAACCAGCTCAATGAAGAACACGTAGTAATGGTCGGGTTTCCATGCCCGCAGGAATTGGCAGAGGCCTGCGAGTGCCCGAAACCCTACCCTGAATCTTTAGTGGTTGGAGAAAAGGTCAAGGGTATCAAGAGCAAAAAGGTAGAAGTGATCCTGAATATGGGCATGGAAGGTCGGCTTAAGTACTGGACGGAGCGATTCTCGCGGTGTATTAAGTGCTATGGTTGCAGAAACGTTTGCCCCGTATGTTTCTGCAATGAATGTGAGCTGGCCAACGATGACTTAATCCCTTCCGGGGAGATACCACCAGAAAACCCTATCTTCCATCTTGTCCGAGCTGCACATATGGCCGGCAGATGTATTGACTGCGGGCTATGTGAGGAGGCCTGCCCAGTCGGTATCCCTCTCCGAACCCTGTACAAAAAGGTGGCAGACATAGTTGACTCTGAATTTGGCTACAGGCCTGGTTATCAGAAGGATCAAAAGTCGCCCTTCAATATCTTGGGCGAAAGACCTGAGGATTAGAGCTAAAGCGTTACGATTCGAAGGATCTTAGCATATTATTAATAAGGAGTTTTGGATGCAACTCAAACATGTTTTAACCATTTGCCCTTACTGTGGCTGTGGTTGTGGAATCTATCTTGAAGTACTTGACGGAGAGATCATAAGAACCATACCCAGCAAGACCAGTCCGGTCAATCAGGGAAGGCTTTGTATCAAGGGTTGGAGTGCCCATGAATTTGTGGTCAGTCCGAAACGGCTCAAAAGACCGTATTTGCGTAAACAGGAAAAGCTCCATGAAGCCAGCTGGGATGAAGTCCTGGACTTTACTGCATCGAGGCTTAGAGAGATCAGGGAAAAGCATGGCCCGGATAGTATAGCGTTTTTGGCTTCAGCTAAGTGTACCAACGAGGAAAACTATCTATTGCAAAAACTTGCCAGGGCAGCCATAGGAACAAACAACATCGATCACTGTGCTAGGCTCTGACATTCTTCTACTGTGGCAGGTCTTGCCATTTCGTTTGGAAGCGGGGCCATGACCAATTCCATAGACGAGATCAAATATGCTGATTGTATATTTGTGATCGGTTCGAATACTACGCTGGCTCATCCCCTGGTTGCTACGCGTATCTTTCAGGCTAGGGATAATGGTGCTAGACTCATTGTTGCCGATCCAAGGAAGATTCAATTAGCCAGTTTTGCCGATCTTTATGTGCGTCAGAGGTTGGGCACGGACGTAGCTCTTATTAACGGCATGATGCATGTTATCTTAAAGAATGGGTGGCACGATGAGGCCTTCATAGGGGAGCGAACTGAGAATTTTGAAGAATTAAAGAAAGTCGTTGAAAAGTATACGCCTGAGAAGAGTTCTGAAGTTACGGGTATCTCGCCGGAAGACATCACCAGGATGGCAGAGTATTACGCAAAGGCCCCAAGATCGACGATACTGTATGCCATGGGTATCACCCAGCATACAACCGGTGTGGATAATGTAAAATCGTTGGCTAATCTATCCATGCTTACTGGAAATGTAGGGAAGGAGTCGACTGGTGTTAACCCCCTTCGTGGTCAGAACAATGTTCAGGGGGCTTGCGACATGGGTGGGTTGCCGAATGTGTATCCTGGGTATCAGGCCGTTAATGCTGTCGATATTCGGACCAAGTTTGAGAAGGCATGGAAGGTGAGACTGTCAGATAAACCAGGCCTTACACTGACTGACCTCTTTCCGGCCATCCTGGAAGGAAAGGTGAAGGCCCTTGTAGTAATGGGGGAGAACCCGTTGGTGAGTGACCCTGATTCCCACCACGTTGAAAAAGCCTTAAGGGCGCTTGAGTTCCTGGCCGTCATAGATATATTTATGACCCCCACAGCTGAGATTGCCCACGTAGTCCTGCCAGCCGCATCCTTTGCCGAGAAAGACGGTACTTTTACCAATACCGAACGCCGTGTGCAACGGATTCGTAAGGCCATTGATCCACCTGGAGAGGCCCGACAGGACTGGGTGATAATCCAGGAGATCTCAAATAGGGTAGGGTACCAGATGAATTATTCATCACCTGAAGAGATCCAAAACGAGATTGCGAGCCTTACGCCTTCATATGGCGGCATTACGTATGATCGCCTAGGAGGGGAAGGGCTGTGCTGGCCGTGTCCAGACAAGGAGCACCCAGGAACCAAGTTTCTCCATAAAGACAGGTTTGCACGCGGCAGAGGGCTATTTCACGGGATAGAATACATTCCACCCGCGGAATCGCCCGATGATGACTATCCGTTCTGGTTGACTACCGGCCGGGTCTTTGTCCATTATCATACTGGTACTATGACCCGCAATTCTCCATCCCTGGACCAGGAAATGCGTGAAGGCTATTTAGAGGTGAACCCAGCAGACGCTTCTGCAATCGGTCTCAAAGATGGAGATAAGGCAAAGATCGCCTCGCGTCGCGGTGAGATTATATCTCGAATATTCATAACCGAGCGTGTGGACAAAGGAACGGTCTTTATGTCCTTCCATTTCCTTGAGGCCCGCGCAAACGTACTCACCAACCCGGCGTTGGATCCAATTGCCAAGATTCCTGAATACAAGGTTTGTGCAGTAAGGGTGGAAAAGTGGGAATAGGCTTTAGTCTCTGTTTCATCAACAGGTAGGCAGAGTGTAAGACTTTTTAGACGGGCTAAGGTGTTACTCTTATTTGGATAGAGTGAAATACTACGACTATAGGAAAGGGGTGAAGCTATGATTTCGGAGGGTATCACGATATTTATATACGGTTTTGGAGCTGTGTTCGTAACCTTAACCGTTCTGATGTTTTCGATTGAGATAGTAGGACACCTTATTAACCTTTTTGAGCGACAAAAGAAGAAGTAGCAATAGCAAAGAAAGGAGTGAGAGCCATGGAAGCTTCCTTCCTCGACATAATCAGTCAGACGGGGATCATGCAGTTAACGCTGGGTAATCTGATTATGTGGCTGGTCGCCTTCTTGTTTATCTATTTGGCGATCAAGAAGGAGTATGAGCCGCTTCTCTTATTACCGATTGGGTTTGGCATTTTAGTAGTTAACCTGCCTCTTACAGACCTTATGAAGAAAGGTCATCTCCTTGAAATATTCTATCATTATGGGATCGAATGGGAGGTAATCCCGCCTCTGATCTTCTTAGGGCTGGGTGCCTTGACCGATTTTGGGCCAATGATAGCAAATCCCAAGACGCTTCTTCTTGGTGCAGGAGCGCAGTTTGGGGTATATGTGACCTTTTTTGGTGCCTTGATGTTGGGTTTCAGTATGCCCGAATCTTGTTCTATCGGGATTATCGGGGGTGCGGATGGTCCGACTACGATCTATGTAACTGCTCATATGGCGCCTCATCTGCTCGGTGCTACGGCTATTGCAGCCTATTCATATATGTCGCTTGTACCGATCATTCAGCCACCAATCATGAAGCTGTTGACCTCAGAGGAGGAACGGAAGATCAAGATGAAGCAGTTACGGCCTGTATCAAAGCTTGAGAAGATCTTATTTCCCGTTGTAACATGTATTGTGATATGCTTGCTCGTGCCAGCTTCTGCACCGCTAATGGCCATGTTCATGTTAGGCAATCTGTTCCGTGAGTCCGGGGTGGTTGGACGTCTGACCGATGCTGCCCAGAACGCGCTCATGAACATTGTGACCATATTTTTAGGGATTTCTGTAGGGGCAACCATGTCGGCAGAGAATTTCTTACAGCCCCGTGTAATATTTATATTTATTTTAGGGCTTGTTGCATTCGCATTCAGTACCGCGGCAGGGATCATGCTCGCCAAGATCATGAATGTGTTTTCAACAAAGAATAAGGTTAACCCTTTGATCGGTTCGGCAGGGGTATCAGCTGTTCCAATGGCTGCTCGTGTTTCCCAGAAGCTAGGACAGGAGGCAGACAAAAAGAACTTTCTGTTGATGCATGCCATGGGTCCGAATGTTGCGGGGGTGATCGGCACAGTGGTAGCCGCTGGCATGTTTATATCACTCGTGCATTAGGGGGATATGTAAGAAGCAGACGATTCACTCATTCCGTCTCTGCTCTTTCCTTTTCACGGCGGTCGTGCGGATACACCATTTTTTGGGCTGCGGGTCAAGGGGCTAGATTGGGACGACCGTTAGGGGGGGTAGAAGTATCGAGGGGTTTGCAACCCCGTTTCACTCGTTGCTATGAGTCTGTTGACCCATCTACGGGCTCGCTCACTGAATCGGGAGTAGGACTTTAGCTCTTTTTGAAGGTTGCATCCGAGATGCTCAGGCTTACCCCCGTTAGAAAATCAACCCTTCATACTCCTAAAGGTGGATGTCTTAAGATTGATTATGATTTTTTAACCGGGTAAGGAAAGAGTTTCACTCCCCGTGGACAGGTACCCTCTATATTATGTGGAGATCCTGGAAAAATCGGCAAAGAGTGAGAATAGTTGAGAGATCTTCTGCAGGAGGGCAAGTCGGTTCTTTCTTAAGGCATCGTCCTGGACCATAACCATTACCCCGTCAAAAAACTCGTCCACCGGTTGTTTCAGGGACGCAACGGCAAGGAGTGCCCTGTCGACTGCACCTGCCTTAAGGAGAGTCAGGGCATCCTCCTTTACCTCATAAAAGGTGCTGTACAGGTTCTCCTCACACCCCTTTTCAAACAGATCAGGATTGACTCTGTTATCCTCCCTAAAGAGAGCTTCCTTACCATATCTCTCTTTTGCTTGTTTGATAATGTTGACCACTCGCTTAAATGCTATACTTAAAGAATCGAAGTTGGGTTTGGCTTTGAGTGCCTTAAGGGCCTTTATCCTGGCCCAAACACCGGGTATGTCATCGATTGAAACGCTTATAACGGCTGCTACCAGATCTTTGGGATAACCCTCTCCTATAAGAAGGTACTCTACCCGATGTTCAAAGAAGGTAAGGACGTTTTGGACAGCTTCTTCGATATTATGAGGAATCTTTTCTTGCAGGAGACGAATACTTTGCTGTATCAATTCCCGTAGGGATAATGTGATATTATGTTCAAGCATAGTATGGATGATTCCCGATCCCTGACGTCTGAGAGCGTAAGGGTCTGAAGTCCCTGTGGGAATCAGGCCGATTCCTATACAGCCACAGATTGTATCCATCTTGTCAGCAATCGCCAGCAATGCACCAGCCATTGTCTTAGGAAGTGGTCCACCTCCATATACGGGGAGGTAGTGCTCTCTAATGGCCGTTGCAACAGCTTCAGGTTCTCCAAAACGGTGGGCATAAATGGATCCCATGATTCCCTGAAGCTTTGGAAACTCTCCTACCATCTGACTCACCAGGTCTGCCTTACACAGCCATGCAGCACGTGAGACAACATCTTTGGTTTCAGGTGCGTTCTCTTCTGCCAGGAATTCAGCCAGCCTCTGTATCCGCAAAACCTTCTCATAAACTGTTCCCAGATTTGCCTGAAACATTACGTACTTGAGTTGATCCACCTTGGAATGAAGGGGCGTGCGGGTGTCTGCCTCAAAAAAGAAGCGGGCATCCTCTAAGCGGGCCTGAAGAACCCTTCCAAGGCCTTTTATCACTAATTTGTTATCTTCTGTCGGTGTGTTGTTCACTGCTATAAAATGTGGCATCAACCTCTCTTGTGAGTCAACAACGGCAAAATACTTCTGATGTTCCCGCATGGCAGCGATCAGGACCTCACTGGGGATTTCCAAGAAGTCGGGGGAGAACTTACCAGCCACCACGGCTGGGAATTCCACCAGTTGAGTTACCGTGTCGAGCAGCTCATCATCAGATAGCACTTTTCCCCCCAGTGTGCGTGCAAGATCGGACACCCTTTGCCGAATCATCTCCTTTCGTTCAGTGATATCAACGACTACAAAGGCCTCCCTGAGTCTGTGAACGTATTCGGATGGGTCCTTTACCTGGACGGATTTGGGGTGGAGAAAACGGTGTCCAAAAGTTCGACGTCCACTTTTGATATTTCCTAGACTAAACGATACGGTCCTTTTGCCAAAAAGGGCGAGGATAGAGTGGATGGGGCGGGCGAACGATATCCGCGTATCAGCCCATCTCATCGACTTTGGAAAGGGTATTTTCAGGATTACGTCAGGAAGAATCGTCTTGAGCAATGTAATGGTGGGGACACCTTTAATCAACTTTCTTATACAGACATACTCTCCCTTAGGTGTTGATTTAAACCTCAGGACGTCTGTGGACACACCGTGGCTACGTGCAAACCCTTCTGCCGCCTTGGTGGGACGGCCATCGCTATCAAAGGCAACCCTCCTGGGAGGACCCAAAATTTCGTTCACCATTGATTCCTGCTTTTCCGCAACATCGTGCACAATTATGGCCAGGCGTCTCGGCGTTCCCTTGGTTTCCATAGGCCCGTACTCTATGCGCGCCTCAGATAACTTCTGGGCCATTATGGTCTCCATCCCTCTCAGGGCTGGCAGGATATACCCTGTTGGTATCTCCTCTGTAAAGATCTCAAGCAGTAAGTCTTTGGACATAATGTTTCCTCTTTTAACTCCGAGATGTTTTCCGCCCCCTGAGCAATGGAAAGCCCTTTTCTTTCCTTTGCTCGATGTACTTTTCAGCACAGGAACGGGCAAGGCTTCTGACTCTGGCTATATATCTCGTCCTTTCTGTTACGCTTATCGCCCCCCGGGCATCGAGTAGATTGAATATGTGAGAACATTTTAGACAATATTCGTAGGCTGGAAGAACCAGAGATTCTGCAATAATCCTGTTACATTCACTCTCGTATGTATCAAACAGGTGGAATAACATCTTGATGTCCGACTTCTCAAAGTTGTAAATAGAGTGTTCCACCTCTCCCTGGTGATTGAGCTCCCCATAAGATATGGTATCATTCCACATAAGATCGTATACGTTTTCTTTGCCTTGCAGGTACATAGCGATCCGTTCCAGACCGTATGTAATCTCTACCGAGATGGGATTCAGTTCAATGCTTCCCGCCTGTTGAAAATATGTAAATTGGGTAATTTCCATTCCGTCCAACCATACCTCCCATCCTAGGCCCCACGCTCCCAGAGTGGGGGACTCCCAATCATCCTCCACAAAGCGGATATCATGATCAAGGGGATCGATACCAATGGCCTTGAGGCTCTTGAGGTAGAGCTCCTGAGCATCCTGAGGGGAAGGTTTGAGGACGACCTGAAATTGGTAATAGTGCTGTAGTCTGTTAGGGTTTTCTCCATACCTGCCATCTGTAGGCCGTCTTGACGGTTCCACATAGGCCACCTTCCATGGTTCTGGGCCCAAGACCCTTAAAAGGGTATCAGGATGAAATGTCCCTGCCCCAACTTCTATGTCGTAGGGTTGTTGTAAGATACACCCCTGTCTGGCCCAAAATCGTTGGAGTGCAAGAATCAAGTTCTGGAAGTTCATATCTTCTCCTTTTCTCTTTGTTCCGTACGGCCCCACGAAAAAGAGGTATGAGTATTAATGGCAGAGCCTTCCCTTAGCCTTCCTTACCTTAATGGTGAGACCTTTGAACAACCACTTTTCACTCATTCCTGTGAGCCTTTTGACCCGTCCAAGGGCTTGCTCATTAAATCCTGAAAACCGGTCTTGTAGTCTCAGACAGTTCGGGATTTGCCGGCCTACGTGCCCCGGCCTTAAACTTCCCGACGAGAACCCCTTATTTAGCGGTGTGAACTTGGCCCCTACGGGTACCGGAAAAAGCTTATAGTGATCGTTCAAAGTGGTTGTGCAAAGGCCCCATGGTATGACGACCCAGCTTATGCAGTTCAGGAGGAGCAGGAACGAGTTAAGGGTACCGGATCAGCGTGATCACTTGTAAAGACCTGAAGCTACCACAAATCGGATATTCGTGCAAGACTTTACCCTCAATGTCGAGGCGGCAACAGTTGTTTTGTCCGAGGGGTCTATCTGGTTTCTGTACGCACAGCATGGGGGTGAGCTTATGGGGTCCAAGCTCCTGTAAGTGTTTTATGCAAAATCAAAAGTTAGCATTAATTCCTAGCTGAAGGGAGGGGCCTTGCCGCGGGGTAAGGGCTGAAGGAGGCCAGACTGTAAAGATGTGGGCCGATGACCAGGAACGTCGTATCACACGACTAACCGGAAGGGGCCCTGGCACTTAGCCCGGACTCTTGCTGCATAGGCCG
Organism: Desulfobacterales bacterium; assembly: GCA_012961955.1. Classification (GTDB taxonomy): domain Bacteria; phylum Desulfobacterota; class Desulfobacteria; order Desulfobacterales; family DTYH01; genus DTYH01. The sequence continues at coordinate 10,508 of DTYH01000050.1, forward strand.
GTATGACCAATAAGTGGTTGTAAGAGCAAGGATTGATTTTCCTTAAGGAAGAGTGGGTAAAGGTTCACTACCCGGCTACGGCCGGGTAATCTTGATGAAACGCCCTGTGTGGACCTCACGCAGGGTGTTGTGGGGGCAGGGGGAGAAAAACCTCCGGCTCACCCGATTAGGTCAACTAGACAGAGGAAATAGAACATAATACTCTTTTGGACGAGAGCCATATTTTTGAACTTAACGCCTGGTTAGTGGTCCCCTTAGATTATAGCCGTCTTGTTGTCCAAATGTAATCTGCCTGTGATTGCAATACTGTTTCCCCCTCGTCCACTGGTATTATGGTACGATATGGAAGACTGAGTCGTCGGGAAACTCTATCGGGGATGCCGAATTTGTGATCAACATGGCCCCTTCCTGCTAGGACTACCATCCTGCTGCTGCCTAAGAACCGGACAATCGTTTCGGCCATAGAATCGTCCCATACACATTGAGCCTCGTAAAATAGACTAAAATCTTTGATCCTTCCCGTGTGATATTTAAAGAACTTCCTTACGTAATTGATGTGCGCCTTATCGGAGAGGTAAATCTCCTTTGCAACCTGGTTGAGTTCCTTTGATGAAAGCCCTTCCAGGCCTACCTTAACAATCTTTCTAATGATCTGGTGAGGCACATTGAGAGCCACTAGTTTAATATGCTTGTCTCTTACAAAATTGATGATGGGACGGTAAAGACGAATGTCGAAATTCCAGTTCTTATTCCAGGCTACTTTGCGTAGAAAACCTTTTTCATCCAAGCTTCCCGAACTCCATTCATCCAGATGAGCCTGATAAGACCGATCAAACATCTCCATGCCTACCATAAGGTTAGGATCGATTTCAAAAAGGGCCTGGATCAGCTTGAGTTGTATCTCGTGATGTGCCTGGTTGGCGTGTCTCTCTCCAACGTATACAATCTGAACAGTTTTCAGATCTTCGAGGAGCTCCTCAAACGTAATAGCCTGACAGTCCTTTGTCCGTACAATTGTTCCTGGAGCAAAACCTCTTTCCATTCCTTCTATTCTTATTCGCATGTGTCTCGAATACAACCCAGGTCTGGCACACCCCCATAGAGCGAGGATGTGAAAAAACATGACAAGAATTATCACACGTTTAGCCGTTTGCATCTATCATGTAGTGATGGATTCGCAAAACTGACTTTTTACGAAATCATCTATACTGATAATCATTAAATCTAATCAGATCTTCACAGGCGATCCCCAAACAGGAATCGATATTAGCTTTGTCTAAAACGTTTCTTGTTAAACCGCACAGGAGGGCATCACTTCATTGACTTTTCTCGTTTTCTATTCTACTAGTAGGAGTAGCGTAACCGATCAAGGGGTGAAGCTTTTCTTGGAACGACTTGCGGAAGCCTTTCACAACCAGAATCCCCTTGGCCTCGAAGCCCAAGCTCACCTAATAAGAGATGAAACTCGATTCGACTTCAATAAACGGCAGATCAACTGGCTTATGGAATAGCCGTAATCTTGTCTCGGCCATAGTTATTGTTTTAACAGCATTCATATTCTGCTTTGGTCTTGTAGGAGTCGATGTCGCTCTTAGTAGTCGGGAATATCGAGAGTATTGCTGGGTTCCAGTCCTTTTGGTAATATTGAGCGGACTCCTTTTGATCATAAAGATTACACGTATCTTAAGACGCATTCTAAAATGCTACACAGAGAGAGATTCTTAGTCTCGGTTGTTCATTGTTGGCTGACTGCTGAAACCTACACACTCTATGAGAGTTCGCAGTTTCCTACGGCATCGAATACGAAGAGGATTCGCCTCTCCATCTCTAACCGCTTTCTTGATATCTGGTTGAATCGAAGCTCTGCGAAAACCTTTAAGATATCACCCTTTGAAGGTATTGCCTCCATACCCTGACCAACAACTTTGCCGGATGAGGTGTCAAGTATCTGGGCATCACTTCCGTTGGTAACGACGGCAAACGGGATCTCATAAGGTTCAAGAAGTCTTGCCGCGGCAAGCACAGGCCGTTCTCGAGATACTATTGAACCTGGACCAAACCTTATAATCATGAACACCCTTCCTTCCAGAGCCAGGGCAAAGTCTACCCTGGATACCCAGGTTCTTCCATCTACGACCAATTCCAGTTTCCGGTTTACCTGAACGTCTTCCTTGGAGTATCCCTTCTCCTCTACCAGCAACTTTGCGATCTTCTGTCGACACCTTTCATCTTCTGTATCGTCAACAATTTCCCCTGTAATAAAATCAACGAGTTGTCCACTAATAAGAGGTTGAGCCAATGCAATACACCCCCTTTTGTTTTTGCGGTCCGTCATTTTGACGGTTTTCCACCCAAAAATGACAAGTGTCGAGTGTGCCGAAGATATAAGGAAGCAAGCGTTTCGCTGTTCTAGGTAGGCCGAGTACTCCCTGGTATCTGTGTCATTTTTGGATTCTATATTAATAATCCTCTTTGCATGGATGTCAGTCAAGAAGATTTATTAATTTTTAACACTTCTGCATTTTGACACAAACCGGCAGGATCAAACCCAAGCTGAACGCAAGTTAGAGGAGACATGATGGAGGGTGAGTGACGTGCATTATGTTCCTGCCGAATATATCCTGCATCCTGGTTTGCCTGAATTCAATGCCTTCAAAGAGCAAGACTGTTATACTAGTTTATGTATTGTCTTATTTTTTCTTGACCTGCCACGCATTTGTGCCTTATAGATAAGAGGCCTGAGTTTAGACGCTTTTCCACTAATGCTTTGAGTACAGAAAGACGTACCTCTCTCAAGATAATAAAGCCGTGTAACATCCTGGCTTTGGGTAAACCTCTGGGTGGCTATGTGTATACGTTCTTGATTCTTCTCCAAAAGAGGTGGTAAGATATTATGGTCCATTTCGTCTATCTGGTTGACCAAACAGACCATACAAACAAGACAGACCAAACGCCCGAACCCTGGAATCCTCGAATCCTTACACTGGTTTGAGCTATGAAGAACGGGGAAGAGAGATACAATAAGAGATGGTTTCTTGAAGGCTACAGGAAAGGACGGTTGTTTGCATTAGAAGAGGCCGACTATGATGAGTTAGCAGCAATCTATCGCGCCAGAGGGATTCCTAAGAATTGGGACATATTCCGAGCTGAAATCAGAAATGAATACCTGAATAACCCAGATTTTGATTTCAAGGCATATGCAGCAGGTTTTGCAAAGGCGTGTATCGAGTTTTTTGAAAAGATTTAAGTGGAGAATCACGCTGAAATTGAAGGGAGATATTTTTCAAATGAACGATCCTAAGAACCCACCATTTAGTACAATCACGGAAGAAGAGATTCAACCGGTCTTAGAACTCCTTCAGGGGGGTGACCCCGATGCAATTGCTCGGAAGGCTGGCATAACCAAAGAGCGACTCTTCCGTATGAGGGACGCCTTCCTCATTCAGGCAGAACGTCAAAGGGCAGATGAAGAAGAGGTGATATTGTTAAGGAAGGTGGGAAGGAATGAAGCGTGTCCTTGCGGCTCAGGTAAAAAATACAAACATTGCTGCCTTGAGAGACATGAAATGGTAAAGGCCAAAATGGATGGAGAAGAGATAGAGCGGCGAATAGCAAAGGAGAGGGAGCAACAGAAGCTTATCGAACTGATAAATAAGACGTTTGACTTGCTTGCTTCTCACCAATATGGAAAGGCGATACGGACTGCCTCAAGACTCTTGAACAGGTATCCGAATGAGGACAGACTCCACGACATAATTGCGACCAGCCATTTATATGCTGGCCGATGTGATGAGGCTATCAAGATTTGTAAGTGGCGATGGGAGGTTGCCAAGGAGGAGAAGGACTATTTTATCAAGCATGGACGTTATCGTGACGCAGAAGCGGAAAAACCCTCCCTATCATACTATTACCCTCCCATGACCTGGCTGCAGAAATACTGGATAGCCGTGAAGGGTAAGGAGTATAGAAGCCTTTACCCTGAACCTCAGAACATAGAGATTGTTAAACTGGTCAAAGATCTTCAAACAGCAGATGATACGCAAAGGTTTCCAGAACGGCAAACAAAGGGCTATGAGCTGCGTAGAAATGCGCTTCACGAAACAATAGAGCAGCTTAAATCGCGAGGTGCCGATATTATACCATATCTATTACCGTTGGCATGTAGATATTCTTGGTCAGGCCTCTTTGTGCCCGAAATTCTATCTCATTTCAAAACAGAGCTATCGGTGCGATCACTGATCGATATATCGATGTTTGGCTTTTCTTACGCTTCTGGGGCCAGCCTTCACTATTTAGAAGAGATGGGGGAAGACGTCATACCCTTTATCAAGGATGCCTTTTCCAGAGACAAAACCTTCGATCCCATCAAGACCGGTATTGTATCGGTACTCGGGAATATTAGGACCCATTCTTCGTATGAACTCCTCATCAGCCTCCTTGAACACGAGAGTCCACATATCGTAAATTGGGCGGGGGGTGCTCTCGGCAAATTTGGCAATGTGGAAGCATTGCCCTATATGATTGCTGCAAACGAGCGAATCGGTGGCGAACATATGATAGACGAGGCGATACAAAAGTTAAAAAAGGTCCAAGACCTAGATTAGTATTTACGGCTGTTCCGACTCGGTCGCAAGTCTTACATTAAACATTGAAAATTTAGGTGAACTTCTTTTGTATTTTCTTACCAACTCCAGGGTGGCTTGATTGTCGCATATAATTTCATTACAATGACATCGCTTATTACACTTGTCACAGAAGTAATCTTCGCCAAGGAGATTACCACATGCGCAGTACGGTTGTAGCACCAGCGAATCGTTCTCTAATGTTGCCCTGTAATGATCCCGTTTCCGACCCTGTTCTTCCACTATTTCTGTCATGATCTATCCCTTTGTTTCTCCTTTCAGTATGAATTCCATCTATGCGAAATCCGTCACTCCCGCGGAGGCAGGAGTCCATAAGATGCTGTAACAACGAGTTTCTCGCTTACGCGGGAATGACTCAAAAAGGCAAATTCTGACTTCTTACGACCCCATCAAGAGGTAAGAGTTACTCTTTTCCAGCAGGAATCCTCGCTGCACAGAAAATCCAAATGTATTCAGCATGTTAAAGATTTAACAAAATATCTTGTAATAACTCGGTAATCAGGGGGGACCTTATACCTTCAGGGAAAATACACGACGGACGATTATGTTTTTCAAACCGTGGGGCCGGGTTTATACCCCACCTGTAGGCCGGTGGCATATGAAATGCCACCCTGCATGATCCGCATTCCCCCGATTTATTGGGATGGTGAATATCTTTTCGTGAAATGTTGCGCTAAATCGTGTTTATTATGATGTTTTTAATCGTTTAGGCGGGATGCTGCTTTTTTCTTTAGCATTCTCACCTCTTGATTTAGGATTCATATATCGAGGTATCATAACTAATAATTGAGAAATTTCAAGTATAAAGTCTGAAAGCCTTTTAACACCACGTCCCCCGCTTTATCCGCATGGGTTCAGGAACATCAAACACATCCCCGGAGAGGATCGAGGCGGGTACATCAGTGACCATATGCCTGGCATCCTCATAGCTTCCGAGAATCTCAGCTGCGATCTCAACCGCATCGGATAGAACCGGTGGGCGCCTGTCAGAAGAATGGGCATCGGTTGCAATAACATGAACCAATCGGTGTCTTAGCAATAACTCAGCACACTCCTTCACCATCCCTCCAAACTCCCCAGTAATGCTCATTGCTGTAACCTGGCACAGGGCCCCCATAGAAACAAGCTCATACAGTATGGCTACGTCCTTGTGGATGACTGGATTACGTTCTGGGTGAGATATGATGGGTGTGATGCCGTTCAACTTCAGATTGAAGATTTCATCCTTGACCCCTGATGGAATGGTCTGTGATGGTAGCTCAAGTAGCAAGTATTTCCTGGCATCATTGATCGTGGCTGCCTCCCCAGTTCGAATACGTTCAAGGATGCGTGGACATAGATGCACATCAGCACCCACACATAACCGAAGGTGAATACGGTTTTGCAAAAGGACATGTTGAAGGGAAGCCACTCTTGAAGCGACTTCCTGGACGGGATTTATGTGAATTCCATCAAGGGTATGAGGGGTTGCGACAATGGTATGTATGCCATCCCTGAACGCCATTCTTGCCATGACAAGGCTTTCCTTCAGGGAGTGGGCACCATCATCAACACCAGGTAGGATATGACAATGAATGTCTATCAATTCACGAATTCAAGAAATGGGACAGGTTCGGACAAACAAGTCTCTCGGTGTCACCATGTCCTACAGATTGCCTCCGTGCCGCAGAGTAATGGACTCCTGTCATGAATATTCGCTGTAACCTTTTGTAGACCTCTTCTTCCTGCGACCCTTTTTCCGCTTTTCTCCGTCCTCACCGTAATAGTAATAGTAATACTGGTAGTAATAGTAACTGTCTCTCCCCATATCTACACCATTCAGAAGCGCCCCGAGGATACGTGCATTTACTCCCTGAAGCTGACCAATCCCATTCAGTACCACCTCCCTGGGGGTATCACCCGCACGAACAACCAGAATAACACCGTCTACAAACCTTGCCAGAACAACGGCGTCTGTTACAGCTGTGATCGGCGGAGAGTCAATAATTATGTGAGTATAATCCTTTCGCAGACTATTTAGCAGAGTTTCCATACGATTCGAGCCAACGATCTCTGCCGGGTTTGGCGGGATAGGACCGCACGGGACAATATCAAGGTTGGGTATATTTGGATGGATCAGTGCCTCTTCAAAGCTGCAGCCGCCCACAAGGATATTGGACATCCCTTTGTCACGCTTGATGCCGAACACCTTATGTATCTTGGGTCTGCGCATGTCGCAATCAAGGAGTATAACCCTGCTTCCGGACTGGGCCATTGCAATCGATAGGTTGGTTGATGTGATGGTCTTGCCTTCTCTCGGTCCTGAGCTGCTTACAAGTATCACCTGAGGGGTGTAATCGGCTGAAGAGAAGAGAATACTGGTTCGAATCCCACGATACGCCTCGCTCGCCGTGGACTTAGGCGACTGGAGCGTTACGAGCTCTGGTTTCTCCTCTTTTCCTGGATTACCTTCCTCCGTAAATAATGGTATAGGTCCAAGATACGGTATCTTAAGGTATCGCTTTATATCTTCCGGAAGTTTTATAGTGTTATCCAGATACTCGAAAAAGAAGGCCAGACCCGTTCCCATTAGCAACCCGACTATGGCAGCGAGTAGGATATTTAGCTTCTTTTTTGGCTTCACTGGACTCTTTGGCACCTCTGCCTTGTCCACTACCCTGATGTTTCCCGTCTTCATATCCTCGGTCAAGGATGTCTCCTTGAAACGCTTGATTAAGATTTCGTACATCTCACGCGCGCTTTCTGCCTCACGTTTGAGAACACCGTACTCGACGGCCTTCTGGTTGAGTTCGAGCGATTCCTTCTTCTGTTTTGCAAGGGCCTCCTTGAGGGATTTCTCTCTCGCCAGTGCTACCATGTATTCGTTCCTCAGGGAGTTTATCACACGATTTATCTCCTGAACCTTTCGCTTCTGAAGGGTCTTTAACTCAGACTCTATGGCTACCATCTTCGGATGTTTCTTACCGTATTTTCCAGAAAGTTCGGACATGCGCTTGTACAGTTCGACCTCCATCGATTTGATCTGCCTGATCAGATCGTTATTTAGCACCTCTGGTATGGAGTCGAGCATATCAGGCGTGCTGGCAAGAGCAATCGCCTGCCTGTAGCGTGTCTCCGCTTCCACCCGTCTTGATTCAGCCTCTGTCACCTGGGCATTTAGTTTGGCAAGTTTCTGGGCTGTTATCTTTTCCACATCGCTTGAAAAGTCAGTGATGATATCGTACTTTTCTTTATATCGCAAGAGTGCCTGTTCGGCCTTTTCTACCTTCCTGCGCTCCTCCTCGATCCTGTCATGGAGCCATCTTACTGCGTCCTGTACAGCCCTGAGCTTGGTTTCCAGGTTCTGGTCGATATAGGCCTTGGCAAGGGTGTTTACGATCCTGGCAGCCAGGACCGGGTCCCTAGCCTCAAAGCTTATATCTACCAGACGGCTGTTACGGATCGGTTTAACCTTTATCCTGTCGATAAAGGCAGACACAAGGCTGGAATCAGGCGCGTACTCTTCCAGATCCTTAGAGGCCTCTCCTGTTGTATCAAGGAGTGAGGAAATAGATTCTTTCCAGTGCGCAACGGTCTCCTTTATGGAACGTTTGAGGTTGGAGATGAAGTCATCCTTTGGCTTGGGGAAGAACTCTTCGCTCTTGTCTAAATGAAGACGTCTTATCACCTCACGGGCTACAGTTCTACTCTCTATTATCTTGTATTGGGTCTGGTAATAGTCGGTCCCTGAGGCGTCCACGGCCATCACCTCTTGAATCGAGACCACCTTGGGATTCTCCTTTTCGATGATGAGCCGGGTTGTTGCCTCATATATGGGGGTTGCAGTAAAGGTATATATAGCAACAGTAATAACCACAACAGCAAAGAAGGAGATGATAGTCCACCTGCGCCTCATGATTACACGCAGGTAATCTCGAATATCAACTTCTAGTTCTCTGTTCTCTTCCATGACTAAAAGAAACTTTCAGGTACTACTATGACATCATCCGGTTTGATAGGGACATCGTGTATCTTCTTCCCAGCGCGGGTGATCGCATCCACCTTTACCTCTATGATCTTTTCGACGCCATCCTCCACGCGAATAATCCGAGTGCGGTTTCTGGCCGCTATCGGTGTAAAACCTCCGGCCATGCTTATCGCCTCTACCAATGTTATATTCCCCTTTGTAAAGGTGAACGACCCTGGGTTCTTGACCTGACCAATGATGTAGAAATGCTCTGCCTTGGGGATGTATATCACGTCCCTGTCCGACAGGAACATGTTCGATATCTGATCGCTACCCTTTAGGAGGCCCTGCAGGTCAATATTGATGACTATCTTACGCTCATTCTCGGTGTCGGGGTTCTCTGTGCGGATGATCATACCCTTCTTTCCCCCCTCCTCGAAATCGATCCCTCCTGCCCTTGATATGGCATCCAGGACCCGCTCCCTTCCCCGGAGAGGATAGCTCCCAGGGTTATTTACGGCCCCCAGTACAAGATACTTCTTGCTATTGTACTGGGTCACCATTACAGACACATGAGCATCCAGAAGATATTGTCCGTCGGCCAGCTTGTATGAGATCAGTCTTTCGATTTCTGATGTGGTCATCCCATCAACCTTCAGACGTCCTATCAGGGGGAATGTTATGTATCCGTCTGCCGAAACCCGGACTGCCTCCCTGGAGAGGTCTTCTTCTTCGTATACGGTAATGCTAAGGACATCATAACCACCCACCCGGTAGTCAGCAGCTGCTCTTCCCCTCCTCTCGGGATGCATGAGTAAATACTCTGCCACCGAAAAGTTTGGTGTCCGTTTTATAACGTCCTTCAGGCTCTTATCAGGCCCCTTGTGACCTATGGCCTTCCTTATCTTTTCGAGTCTTGCCAGATCTTCTTCCTTGAGTCCATCCAGCCGACTCTCCTCGACCGTTGTAACCTTTACGACCTGACCTCCAGTTACGCAGCCCAGGACGCCCAAGGCCAGTACTATAGGTATTATGATCAAATGGTGGATGCGAGATCCTTTCATAATGGGTACCAAAAGACCTGTCCGTTAGTAAGATCTAAGTTTCTTGAAACAAACGGACCGCATCAAGGGAAAGCTGGATACACGATCCAGGATGAGTGACGTGAACCATGTTCCTTGCCTCACGTATCATGAATCCTGCATCCTAGATTGCGCATCTTGTCGATCTTGAACTCAATATTCTCAAACAACCGAACTGTTACATTATTCTTGATCTTAGTCTCTTTTAATATCTATTAAACGAAAAAAAAGCAATGATAGATTTAACCGGCGAAGAATAAGGTGACTAACCACAGAAAAAAAAGGGGAAGGTCCCCTTTTTTTTTCATCTCTAAAACAGATTTTGAGTTTTTTATCTTCTTTTATTTTTGTATCTGTAAATGGTAGCAGGCACAACCTTCTCTTCTTAATAGACGACCCTCACTGTCATACCGACCTGGTTGTCGACGAATTCATCCTCTTTGTAGTTCGAGTCCTTCCTGTTGTACGTATAGCTAACACCGGCTGATAGCCATTCTTGAATCTGGTAGTTAAGACCTATGTTCGCGTTGTAGTTATCCTGCTCTCTTTTATTGTCCTCTGGTCTGTTAAAGTCGTGCTTACTGTACCCGGCACCTACAGTGAGCATGAACTTTCTAAGTAGCCTTTGACTCAGGCTGATCCCCCCACCTGTATCCTCGAAGTATTCCTTAGAGCCTGCTCCAGTAGTCCTGATTGCCCGTGATACAGTTAAGGACAAGGTTGTGGTTGGCGTAGCCGCAAAAGTCACAGCGGTTGCTGCAATCCAGGTATCCTTATCATCGTACGGGTTGCCGTCCTTATCCTTTTCATTGTCATAGTCTGTCCACGCATATCCAAAATTGACCTCACCGCTCAGGTTGGCAGTGGTGTCCCAGGTTAGTCCCGCATTAACCCTGTTCCATGTAAAATCCGCGTCGTTCGATTCGTCTACATCCTTGCCGGCGATCTTCCCAACCGAATAATAGTCCTGACTCCCGTGATGATATCTGATAAAACCCCACGTTTTTGGAGATATTCGCATCTGCAATCCAGCACCGTATTCGTGGTAATCGTAATCCTGGGTGAAATCCTCTTCTTCTTTATAGTCCTGCTTATAGTAGTTATAATAGAGGAGAACCTTCAACCTGTTTCCAAAGTCGTAACCTATCCTGGTCCTGAGATCATTGTTCCACCGTTCGGTCTGCGGCACACCCAGTTTATATTCCTCCTTTGAACCGAGCGGGTCTTCGGCAGCAGTGTATTGCTCATTGATACCAATGATAAACCCGCCAGGGGCAACGTAGTTCAGAGCGAGAATTCCCTTGTTGTTTTTCCAGTCGTTTTCGTCATTATCTGAATAGAATGCAAAATCTCCCTGATAACCTAAACTTAGACTCCCCCTTTCTCTGAAGGAATAATTCAGAAGAAGGCTGGGTTTCACATGGGTGATCCAGTCGCTCTCCACTTCCTCCTCTTCGTCATTCGCGTTTCCACTAGCTAGATATATATTGTCGTCGTAGAGACCCTGTAGGGAAATCCCTGGAACGACTGTCAGGTTACCGAAGTTGATCCTTGCTTGCTGAGCCATAACTGAATCAGGAACAATAACCATGAACGCAAAGCTTAGTACCAGACAGGCGATAAAGGCTACTCTTTTCATTGCTCCTTTCCTTTCTATTACATATGGTTTTATACTCAATACCATCCACTGTCCTTGATTGCGGAACCTTCTATTCTGTTTTGTCTACTCCGCAGGACTCACGGTCGTCTCCTCCGTAGTTGTTGTAGTTGTTGTAGTTGTTGTTGTGGTCGTAGTCGTCTCCTCTGTCGTCTCCTCTGTCGTCTCCTCTGTCGTCTCCTCTGTA
>DTYH01000051.1 GCA_012961955.1 Desulfobacterales bacterium
AGGGTTCCCCTAATATTGCCTATGGGACCAGGAGGCTGATAAGGGAGCTTGAAATGATCATATCTCCAGGCAGGGTGAGTAGACCCACAGATGATGCCAGTCAAGAGCAGTAGTACAGAACGGTGAAGCAAGAGGAGATCTATTGCCACGGAGATTATCCCTCGGTGAAGATCGCCCGACAGTCGATTCCCCCTACATAGATGAGTATAATGAGGTAAGACCACATCAAGCACTGTGGAACTTAACCCCAGGGTTTCTCCACAGGCTTGGGAGTAAGACTCTGCTTATGGAAGATAGACGCAGGATGATCCAAGTTGTCAAAGAGCAAAGACTGAACGCAAATAGAGCCTTGGTGACTATGGGTGAACAAGGCGTCTCAAACCAACACTTTTTTCTCTTGACTTGTCTGAAACAGGACAATTAGTTCGAATTGAGGCCGGTTACTATCCTTCATCCTGGATATTCCGTATGCTGTATCTATTACCCCAAATCAGGAACTTCGCCCTTTCTACCTCTGTATTCCAAACCAAGAAGGGTAATATCATCTTCTGGTTTCCTATTCCTACCAAACTCCCGCATTGACTCAATGACTCCATTTTTCAAGTACCATTCGAACCGCCTCTCCCTTGAACCCTTCGGTCTATTCTTGACACCTTCCTTTTGTACTCATCGGATACCTCCTTTCCGTTGCCATCACTCTTAGGAGGGTCTCCGCTTTTTTTAAACCACATCATGCTAAAAGAAAGGTAAGCATCCGGTTGTCCCACAAGGATTGTTCCTTATCCGGTGAAAGGATTAACGATTAGGCAGTAATATCTTATTCTTGCGCGAGGGCAAACCCGAAAAGTCTGTCTGTTAGCTCCGGGCAGCAACCAAAATGTTTGCAAAGGACGCCTAAGCGTTTGGCCATAGCACCCAAGAGACTCCCATCTGGAGCTCCCTGCAATGTTATTACGTCTGTGCGGTCCGTACTGGCTATACGAAATCTTTGACCCCATGCAAGAAAATATATTGGGCCCTCCCTTTTGCCCATGATCACCCTAGGAACGGGATAACCGAATATTTGCAACGAAAGAGAAGATAGAATCCCTAAGTAAAAGCAAACCCGCTTAGATTTCCCAGCGTGCCTTCTAAGACCTTCGGTCACTTAAGGGGCCCGCGACAAAATCTGCGTATCGTATAATGTATGGATTCTGTACCAACGTTGCTGCACAGGACCTTTCTAACGGAGTAAAGAAAAAGCTTCACTCCGTGAAGAATCACAGAACAAGCTATTGCCCGGGCGAATCGGATGGCTCTTGAAGCAGAGGAGGCCAATGGGGCCATGAGCCAGTTTCTAGCCAATATGAGAGATGAGATTCGGGTTCGCCTAAATCCATTGACAGATTTTACGATATGCTCCTTGATAGCAACCTGGACAAGTATCAGGCCCATTCGGTCTAAACGACTTCGGATCATTCCCACCATGCTCTGAAGGACGACAGGGAAAGGTGCCTTGAACCCGGCAACCCGGCATGGATGACTATATCACAAAGCCTACAAAAAGGGGAGGTTGTTTATAATTTCCTTGAAAAATGGGTCCTTAATAGCTAACTTAAAAATACTGGGAAGACTAAAGGCCTCCCCTAGGTCGTTCCAGGATGAGTTTCACCCAGGTGAATGGTCACTAATCTGGCAGCAAGGTTCTGTAAAATGAGCGAAGACCATTTCACTCTATTAATAGCCGAAGATGATCCTGTCTCGCGAAAGATTCTTGAAACTACCCTTACCAAGGCTGGATATGAAGTGGTATCTGTGGAAAATGGACGAAAGGCGTTTGAACTCTTCAAAGAGAGGTTCTTCCCTATCGTCCTGACAGACTGGGTAATGCCTGAAATGGACGGTCTCGAATTGTGTCGAGCCATCAGAGAAAGCCGTCCTTCAGGGTATGTGTTTATCGTGCTTCTGACGGCGAGGGATTCCAAGGAGAGCATCATCACCGGGCTGGAAGCAGGTGCAGACGATTATTTGACCAAGCCATTCAACCACGCCGAACTGATAGCTCGCCTTAACACGGGAAAACGCATCCTGAAGCTGGAGAGATCACTCAGAAAGGCTAA
>DTYH01000052.1 GCA_012961955.1 Desulfobacterales bacterium
CGTGCCACTAACCTTCTCCCTCTTTATTAAAGCCACGGTTGACTTTTCTCCAAACCTCTTGCTTGCATAGCTATCTTTCATTGGTCCCTCCTTCTTGGTTGGGGTTTTTAGAAAGACTTATCTGTTACATCATTTTTTCAACTTCTCTTCGGAGTTAGCTCTTTGGACGTGTATCGAGAGCTTTGCAAAAGCTTGCAAGACTCTCAAGTTCACCTCCAGGCCAACTCCTTAACATATGGAAATGAATTAATGTTCATCTCCTCGGGATCAGAGCTGTCCCCCAAGTGAGACCTTTTTCCATAGATCTCCTGTTAGGTACCACCCATCACCGTACGGAGTATCCCTAAGACAGTTCCGGGTTGAAAAACTGTGTTTGCTGAAATAAAAATTTTCTGCAATACACCTTGGACTGGAGCCTTTAGAGAGATTTCTTTACCGCCAGCCTGACAGACAGCAAGCTCCTCATTCTTCCTTACCCAGTCTCCTACTTCGTGGTTCCATTTTACCAGTACTCCTTTTTCTCCTCCTAATTCTTCAGGAAGAACGCTTAACTTAAGATCGGGCACATATTCACCTCCTTTCCTACGGGGACTGTTGATTTGTTTGCCTGTTGAAAAGCGTATATACGGTTTCTTCAAAGAGCTGAAACGTTACTCAATTGCTGATCCTATCTTGCTGTATACCCTCCATCTATAACCAGCTCGCTCCCCCGTAATAAATTTGGATTCCTCTGATGCAAGATAGAAGACGCCGTAAGCGATATCTTCCGGTTCTCCAGGATGGCCGAGAGGATGCGCCTCGTTCGGTACATTTCGCCCCTGTTCAAGGGTAAGGCCTGAAGTCGTCAAGTAGTCCCGAACAAGAGCGGTCCACATAAACCCGGGATGCACGGAATTTACCCTTATGTTTTCACCCGCATAGAGGAGGGCATCTGTCTTTGACATTAGTCTCACAGCCCCCTTTGATGCGTGATAAGCCGGTATGCCTGGTCCGCTTATAATCCCGGAGATGGACAAAATATTAATTATACTACCACCACCTCCCTTCTTCATACAGGGAATCACATGCTTTGTACAGAAGAACACTCCCTTCACATTGACTGCCATGACCTTATCCCATCTTTCCTCTGTCAGCTCATGGGTCGGTGTATTGGGCTGATCAGCTATCCCAGCAGTATTTACCACTACATCTATCCGTCGGAACTCTTTTTCAACCTCAGAAAATACCTTCTCCACCTCCTTCTCATTCGAGACCTTGAGATGCCAGAACCCTCCAACACCTCCCCACGCCTTGATTTCATCTATAACTTTTTGCCCATCTTTATCGCGTATATCCGTTACAGCAACCTTTGCTCCCTCTTTTGCCAGGAGCAAAAGCATATTGCCCGACCAATCCCCAATGCACCACCTGTGACGATGGTACCTTGCCTTCTACTCTACCCATCTCTTACCCCCTTATGTGGTTTGCGCTAGATAAATATGGGGGACCAGATACCCGAGAAAACACGGGAAAGAAATTTATCACCCCAGCTAGGCCCCGGTGTCATCCGTTGTGTTGATACTTAAGATCCTGGTTGAAGACCGTTTCTAAACATACCAATTCAGATATCAATCGAAATGTATCACAGGCTTAATGACATTATCTTCCTTGCTCTCCATCAGGTTAAAGGCCTTTTCTACCTCGTCGAATTTGAAATGATGTGTGGTCAATTTCGTCGGATCTACACGACCTGTCCGGATCAGTCTCATTAGACTGGTCATCCGTTCATTACCCCCGGGACAGAGTAGTGTTTTAATCGTCTTTTCGGCCATCCCAACGCCCCATTCTAAACGTGGAATGTTAATATAATCGCCTTCACCGTGATATCCTATGTTGGAAATAGTGCCTCCGGGGCGTGTCGCCTTGATGCAACTCTCAAAAGCACCCTGGTTGCCTACAGCCTCCATGGCCGAATCTACACCTTCGCCGTTCGTAAGCTTCATGATCTCTTCCACAGGATCCTGTTCCTTAAAATTGATGGTCACGTCAGCACCATATTCTTTCGAAAGCTCCAATCGTCGGGGAACGGCATCTACAGCGATGATCAGTGCTGCTCCTAATAATCGCGTGCAAGCGGTTGCCATGAAGCCAACAGGACCCTGACCGAAAATAACAGCAGAGCCTCCCAATACGATATCTGCATTCTCGGCCCCTTTGAACCCTGTAGACATCATATCTGTGGTGTAGGCCGCTGCCTCATCCGACACGTCATCCGGAATAAGGGTTAGATTCGCCTCAGCCTCGTTTACGTGAAAGTATTCTGCGAGGTTTCCATCCTTTATGTTGGCGAACCTCCACCCCCCAAGTGGCTGGGTACACTGTGAGGGAAAACCCCTCTGGCAGTTGTGACATTTGTAACAGGGAGTGATTGCATTAACCGCAACCCTGTCGCCTTCTTTAAACCCTTTTACTGAGCTTCCCAACTTGTACACAACGCCGACGGCTTCATGGCCAAGGGTCAAGTTCGTTCTCTCTCCGATGGCGCCCTTCACGGTGTGCACGTCGGATGTGCAAACAAGAGCTGTTGTGGTTTTGATCACAGCATCGTTAGGGCCAGGTTCAGGAATCGACTTCTCCATAAATACGACTTCCCCGATCTTCTTCATTACAAATGCCTTCATCCTCTCACCTTCATTTGTTGAGTCCTTGATCACCATCCTTTTGGACACATAGCATGGGGACGACCAACTGTAAATCGGTGTAATCCCTCATTTTACATATAGGAGTTTGACCTTGCATCTGGGAGTATCCCCTATACCGATACGAAGGAGAAAGTCCCACGCAAAAGGGTGACAGTTAAGAACAAGGAGTAAGAAGAAGCTCGGACTGTTATGGCAGAAAGGCTACGGTAACATGTAACGTATGAGATTTTAAAACAAAATAAGAGGCTTGATAATGTCGTCTTCTTTTGTTGACATCATCTCGAATGCTATGTCCAATTGATCAAAACTGAAGGTGTGAGTAGTGAGCTTCGTTGGATCCACTCGTTTCATCTCAATGAGTCTCATCATACGTTTCATGCGCTCGCTCCCTCCGGGGCAAAGGACGCTCCGAATGGTATGTTCTTTCATCCCCATACCCCATGCGGCTCTAGGAATATCGATGGAGTCACCGTCGCTGTGGATGCCCATATTCACGATGACCCCTCCAGGCCGCGTGATTCGAATGCACGAATCAAAAGCCATCTGGGACCCAATCGCTTCTAAAGAAGCATCAACCCCGATTCCGTCAGTAATATCCATGATCTCTTCTTCTGGATCTAGTTCTGTGAAATTCAGTACAATATCAGCTCCGTACCACTTGGAAAGCTCTAATCTATTACGCCTTTTATCAACGGCAATGATAAGCCCGGCTCCAAGAAGACGAGATGCGGCCGTCGCCATAAGCCCAACAGGACCCTGACCGAAAATAGCCACTGTGCCTCCTACAGGAATCTCCGCTAATTCTGCACCCTTGAACCCTGTTGGCATCATGTCAGTGGCATAACAGGCAGCCTCGTCACTCAAGGTATCAGGAAGAAGCGCCAAGTTCTCATTGGCGTTATTAACGTGAAAATATTCGGCAAACGTGCCGTCTTTGACGTTTGAAAACTTCCAGCCGGCCAATAAACCGCCGCATTGCGATGGGAATCCTCGTTGACAGGCAAGGCATCGAAAACAGGGCGTAATGGCATTTACTGCCACGCGATCCCCCTCTTTGATAGAGTGCACCCCTTTTCCTACCTTATACACAATCCCTACCGCCTCGTGCCCAATGGTCAAATTGGTTCTATCTCCTATTGATCCATATACCGTATGGCAGTCCGTAGTGCATACCAGGGCTGCTGTCGTCTTCACTATAGCGTCGCGAGGGCCAGGGGTCGGTATGGGTTTCTCTACAAATCCTACCTCTCCAATCCCTCTTATAACGAACGCATTCATCGTTTTTGGATTGGGGTGAGAGATTTTTTTATCGTAGACAGTTTCTCTTACGATTGTATGTCAATAATCCCTAGTTTTGCCGCATACTTTACGAGGCTAATTAGATTGTCTAATTGAAGTTTTTCCATAATCTTTGTTCTATGGTTCTCCACGGTCTTTGGGCTGATGAATAACTTGGATGCAATCTGTTTGGTGGACAAACCTTGAGCTACTAACCGCATGATTTCCTGCTCCCTGGGCGTAAGCCTTTCGTACTTTTCATCCGAAATAGACTTTTCTTCCTGCCCATGTTCCAGTAAGAATTGGACGATCTCATCCAATATCGTGTGATCAAAATAATAATGGCCTCGGATTACAGTAGTCAGTGCTTCCAACAACATGTCGGGGGTGGTGTCCTTTACGAGATACCCTACACCCCCAGCCTGAAGGGCCTTGATAACGAAATCCAACTTCGAATACATACTGATGACGACCACCTTAACTGATGGGACTTGGGATAAGATGATACGGGCGCCCTCTATTCCGCTCCTGTCCGGCAACGCTATATCCATCAAAACGAGATCTGGTTTCAGTTCATGTGCCTTCTTGGAAGCTTCACAAACAGTACCAGCTTCCCCCACAACCACGAATATCGGGCTTTCCTTGAGGAGTACCCTCAGTCCCTTCCGAAATAATGTGTGATCGTCTACCAAAAGGATGGTTTTCTTGTCTATTAAATTACTTTTCATAGTAGGGTATTTGGATGTGAATATTCGTCCCAATCTGTTCGACTGAACGTATAGTCATCTCTCCATTAAGGAGAGCTACTCGCTCTTTCATGCTCCAAATACCCATACATCCCTTCTTGGTAACGGTCTTCGTCAACTGATCCACATCAAAACCCTTTCCGTTATCCTCAATGCGAAGAATTATGTTGGGATACGAATAGACCAGGCGAACAAGGGCCTGAGTGGCCTCAGAATGTTTTACAATATTGTTGAGCCCTTCCTGCACCAGTCGGTATATGGCGATCTTAACGTCGAAGTTAAGGTTCAAAGAGTCCATTCCGGCCGCCTTAAAGTCGATTCTCAGGCGGTGTATCTTGTAAAGATTCTTGCACAGATTATTAATCGTATTGGTTAGACCTAAGGTATCCAATGAAGTGGGATGGAGACAAAAGACCATCTTTCGAACGTCCCCAATAATATTATGCAAAGAATCTAAAAGTTCTCTAGCTTGCGTTTCATATCTGTCTTCAGGTATAGGTAGGGCATTCAAAAAAAGCGGACAATTGGATGTTGAAAGAATACAAATTTTGTGCCAAGTGATCATGCAGATCTCTTGCAATGCTGCTCCTTTCAAGCTCCTGGGCCCGAATGAGCTGTTGGGAAAGCATTCGAATATGCTCTTCGTCTTGTTTTCGGGTGGAAATGTCACGCATGTAATTGATGGTGCCGATTATTTGGCCCTTTTCATCTTTCAGGAAAGCACTTGATACCAAGAGTGGGATGATCCTTCCATCCAAAAGCTGAGCTTCAAATTCATAGTTGGAAGTAGGGGCATGTTCTAGTATAATTTCATACATACTGCGACTGTTGTTCAACTCGTTTTTAGTAATATCCCCGATAAATGTTCCTAATAAATCTTTCCGTTTAATGCGAAACAATTCTTCAGCACCTCTGTTGGCAAAACTGATTCGACCTTTTTCATCTGTAACAATAATTGCATCCATGCAACTTTCGAGTAGGCTCTCCAAGTAATTCTTTATACTAATAATGTTTTTCATCTCGGTTATATCACGGACAATCCCCTCAATAGCTGTAGGAACCCCTTGATCATTTCTAAGAACGATCCATCTATCGTGTGCCCACCGAATATTTCCACTGGCGTCGAAGTATCGGTATTCCACTTCACCGCCATCTCTGTAATCTAGTAACGAAGCCTTGATCTCTTCTTGGAGTTTCTGGCGGTCTTCAGGGTGTATCCTCTCCATAACCGAATGTTTAGTAACAATATCTTTGCATGGATGACCAAACATTTTTATGAATGAGGGGTCAGTATATACGTATTTCCTGATCGATAAGTTGAAATTATATATCCCGTCTTGCGTTCGATTGGATAAGCTGTAGAAACGTTTTTTAGCCTCCCTCCAAGATTCTATCATCTCTTTGTAGGCTTGAAATTCATTTTCCAGGGAATGCAGTTTTTCTTGGAGCTTTTGATAAGAAAGGTTATCCCCCATGGTCTTTCCTATCGAGTATCCTATTACAGCGAGACCTGCCCGGGCAGATCGTTTATGCAAAACGATTATGAAGATACTGCAAATAGTACTTTATCAGATGTAATTTTTTGTAATGAGATAAAGTAAGAAGTACCTAAAAGCCTGTTTGATAAGAGTAACATGGAACAAAAACAAAAAATAAAGGAGGCCAGAAATGAATCAAGTATACCCTTCCTTTTAACAGAAATATTATGAGCATAAGGAACGTGTCAAGAAAAATATGACTCCCATCGTTTCACAGCCCCATAAACAGCATTATGTCCAACACCAAAGACCACTCAAATCCGCTCGCTCGTATTCGCTTCCGAATGGGTTTATATCTAGATAGGTGTATCCCTTAACTCCTCCACTGGCAATCGAATAATCTCTACCCTATTCCTGCTCGGAGAGAATTCCCCGTAAGTCTTCTTGAGGTCTAGCTTTTCTCTCCCCCCTTAGAAAATCATAATCAATCTTCAAACACGCACCTTTAGCGGTATGAATAGAGTAACTCTTGGGTTAGGCTTAGAGGGGAGTTGATTTTCTATCGGGGTTTACACTTCGATGTGTCCAACCTTTGTCTTTCGAGTGGGGCAGAAAAACTTAAGGTTTCCGCCAAGTCGTTCAAACGAAAGCTTCACCCTGTGAAGAGTTACGATTCCCCTAATATTTCCTTTACCCCATTCATTTTTAGTTGACATACATAACCTGACGTGTTAATAAAAAAGTGATTTTTTTTCAAACCTTTTTTCTTTTGACGACCTTGATCGTTTCGTAAAAAGTCTCCTAAGCCCTCACTCACTTCCGCGAAAGCGGGAGTCAATAACATATTGTAATAACAAGATTTTCGTCTATGCGGGAATGACTCAAGAAAGCAAATTCCGACTATTTAAGAGAGCGTCAAGCTTGTTTCTCGAAACTTATTCTGCACTGAAAGGAGGTGAAGAGGAGCTAGGGTATCCAAGTATCCATAGCAAGGGCTCCCTTATACAGAGTTTATTTCCTTTTTTGATCTCTCAGGCTAAAAGCTAGGGGAGTGTCCATTTCCACTTTTTGCACCCACCCATACTCGGGTGGCTGACCACGGCTTCTCGGTCAACGACGACGTGTTGGCCTGGCTCGCTGCTCAGCCCATGGGAGGAGTCGGTGTTGTCGTAACCGAGGTCATCCGGGCCAGTAATATGGATGGCTCCGAGCTTGACCGGGTGGTAACCGCTATCAAAACTAAGAGGTAAGGAGGTAAACTATGAGCACACCGGTCTGGGGTCCGCAAATATTGGTGAGGGCCCTTATGGAAGAAAACATCCATGTCAACTTCGCCATCACTGGCGGACACATGAACAGCTTTGATGACTATTGGAGTATTTACGGAAACAAGGAAGTGCACATGCGGCATGAGTCGGCCTGTGGCTATGCGGCCGAAGCTTATTCCAAGGTCACTGGCAAGATCGGACTCTGTCAGGCTACGGTAGGTCCAGGGACTTGCAACCTGATTAGCGCTGTTAACCAGGCCTATTATTCTAATACACCCATGATTGTCATCCTGGGCCAGACCATCCTTTCCGACACCGACCGGAATGCCTTTCAGCCGGTAAAAGGCTCCAAGATGTATGAGGCCTGTACTAGGTGGTCCAAGTTCGTAGACGATGGATCCACCCTGGCATATTGGATCCGGAAAGCGGCCCGGGAATGCATGGCATACCCACCACAGCCAGTGGCCCTAGAGTTGGCCTTGAACTTTATCGAATTCGCCCCTCAGGCGCTCCTGGACCCAGCCGCGCAAGTAAACTACCGGCTGGACATGCGGGCAAAGCAAGTCGATGAATTACCTCAGCCCACCCCGAATGACCAAGAGATTGAGGACCTTATACACTGGTTACTGGACGCGGAACGGCCCCTCGTGGTGGTGGGTCATGGCGGCCGCTGGCCCGACTGTGGCAAGGCCCTTTTAGAGTTTACCCAGCTAACCAATATCCCTATCCATCAGCGTCGCGCCTGCCGGGGGTCTGTACCCGAGTCCCATCCCCACCACATTGCCGGTGAAGCCCGCGGTCGGGCCTTTCACACTGCTTCTCATTTCTTGCTACTGGGCCTGCGCGTGGACATCCTGGAACAGTATGCACAATGGGGTCCGGATAAACGATTTGCCCAGGTCTCCGAAAGTCCCCTGGAGATCTGGCCAGAGGTACCCACAGACATAGAAGCCATCGGAAATGTGAATGCCACTTTAAAGAAGCTCAACGAGGTAATAAAAGCCAAATACGTCGAGGACTTTAAGAACAAGATAGGATGGCGGGATGAAATCCTGGAGATGAAGAAGAAAGCCGAAGAAAGGATGCGCGCCCGCTGCGCTGAGCTGCAACAAAAGTCCACGCTACCCGGCCAAGTGGATCCCGATTGCCTCTCGCTCATCATTGCTGACTTTGTACATGAGGTCATCCCCGAAGCGACCGTAATCCTGGATTCTTTTACCCTCAGCCCTTATGTAAGCGAAAAGGTGCAGTCGTCCGTTACTGGTGGTATATTGGACGCGGGCATTCACGGAGGCGTAGGCCACGGTATCGGAATGGGTATTGGAGCCCAGATAGGCCGCCCAGGGAAGCCGATACTGGTGATTATGGGTGATGCCGGTATGGGGAATGACGGTTTCGACATTGAGACAGCGGTCCGGGAGAAGCTCCCAATAGTCTATCTCGTATATAATAACGGCTGCTGGATCGGGGGATGGAATGCGATGTACGGCCGAGACTGGCACGGGGCCCAGAACCCGCACGCCCGCGACACGGACAGCGGCATGGGTACCCTGGAAGGACGGGTTCCTTATGCCGAAATGTTCAAAATGATTGGCTGTCACGGGGAGACAGTCAGGACGCACGAGGAAGTCCGTCCCGCCCTGGAAAGGGCCTTCAATTCAGGGAAAACAGCCGTGGTGGACGTACACTCCAATCCCGACGCCTATCACACCCTGTGGGATCGGGCGATTTACGAGAACCTCTTCTTCGTCATGCTACACCATATTCCCGAGGAGCTGTGGACTGGCATGGACAGCTTCAAAGAACGTACCCGGGCCATTTTTAAAAAATTAGGATATGACGAATGGCCCAAAACTCCGAGGCTTTTCCCGCCCTTTGACGACAAGGAGGATTTTGAATGGCTGATTGGCCCACCGCCCAAGTACTATAAGAAATAGGGGCATATCGTGGTGGCAATACAGGCTTTGGGACTTGATAAGAGAGAGGAGGAAAAAAATGGCAAAATTCGTGTGCGAACATTGCAACATAGAACAAGATGTACCCTTGGTGGGTTGGCATTATGTGGGAAAGGAGCCTGGGACGCAGCATTTTAAACCGTGCGGCGAAGCGATACCCGATCCGAACGATCCCCTCAAGCTTACGTGTCCGTTGGGTCATGACCACAAATTGCTGATGCCCATCCACTGGGAATGCGGCAATGTCTTTAAATACGTCAAGGATTAAGCAAACTTCATCATTTTTAAACAACCATATCTACTTCCTTTCTGGAAGGCGTATCTACCATGGTTGAAAAAAAAGGCGGTGCACGGAATCGCACCGCCATTCTTTAGAAACCTTTGCATAACCAGTTTGAACGACCATGAGACTTCTCACCCGCCAATATTTCCTTAATAGCTGCTATATAATGATTCTAAGATATCCAAAAGCACGAAATTCCGTTTACCCTTGGAATGAGATTTACAATTTTTGAGATAATCCCACCGGGAAGCAGGAATCAGTCCGGTTCGAGGCGTAGAAGAAGAGCTTTCGGGTTTTCTCCCTCGCCTCCTTTCATATTCTTTTTCCAAAGAGATGATCTTGGCAGACATCTTGGCCTCCTATTCTTTTTGTAAACATTCCTTTTGTGTACGGCCTTGGCTACAACTCATTTTTTTCGACTTGACACGATATCATTAGTAACTTAAGCTATTTCTCTACCCTGGAATAGTACCAACCCTCCATTCTTCCTACGAAAAACTTCATCAGATGGATACCTACCAGCTGCCTTCTAGCCCTCTTACGCATAGCAGCAATTTCTATACCTAAATGAAAAGGATCCTCTCATTGACGATTCACCATCAATAATATCCAATGGTTAACGTCATACCCTCGAAGATAAGCCAAGGCATGTAAAAGAAGGGAGACCATATAACGCTACTGTCGAAGGGACAAGGGGTCGCAAAAATGCATCCGTTCAAGGGAAGAAGATTCAGGGAATGTGGGTCAAACCCTCTGGGTGAAGCCTACCAAATGAAACGGGAAAATTCCGGCTGAGTGGAAAAAATGATGATCTCAGGGGGTTCCAAGATTGGAAGGAAGGTGAGATTTTAGGATTTTGAAACAAACCGGTTCCATCACAAGGTGCACTTACCATGCAGGATGCAAGATTACAGTATGCCGCAAAAGTAATGGCTTCATTAAAAGTCCATTTGGTTTTGCTTAAAAAAGGTTATGCGAATAACTATAAGAACCCCGCTCTACGATATATGTGTAAGAACTATTATCGCAAATTTTGCGGAACACTACACTATATTTACGCGCAATACGTTCCCGCCCAGTCTATCATGTATCCTGCATCTCGCATCCTGAATCCTGCATCCCACTTGTCTTTTGATACGGCCGAGCCTGTTTCAAGAGGCTAAAGTGTTACGAAAGAAGATTTTTGAAACTGGGTGGGAGAGAGTGGAAATGTGCCCATTATGCACATCCAGGATACGTATCTTTTTATGAGACAGGAAGCTCTATCCCGCCTCGTGAATCTCAAAACTCTTTATGATGGGTTAGTCTTTCTAGTATGTCTTTGGCAACTATTCGTGGGGTGAAGCTTTTTCTTCACCCCATGAATAGTTCCTGTCTTTTTTCACTCTAAATGAGAAAAAAGTACTGATCACTTCGTAACCATTCTGGTAAAAAACCTTATACTTAGCGTGGACGAAGTATCTGAAGAGATTTTTCACTCCGCTTCACTTCGTCGAGAATAACCTGCTAACAAACTCCGTTCAAAACAACCGTGAAAACCGTAGCAACAGAGAACAAATGCCCTAATCGGTGGTCAGTGACGGTCGTCGTTATCGGTTTACCGACCACTGACACTTACACCGACACTGCCACTGACCACTGATGACTGACACGGGGTTCACTAGCTATCTAAATTCAACTATTCTGTAACGATCATTTGCACGCAAGCGGGAATCCACCGCCTAAATCGCTGGGCTGGACCCCCCGTGTTCGCGGAGGTGACAAGTCACGGTTATACAATTCATCAGCTACCATAAAAGAAAAGGCTTTCCAAAATAGACTCCAAATGGGCTCCAATCTGTTGCTTTCTTATGTCCAGGCATTTTTCCAAGGCCTCCACGCAA
>DTYH01000053.1 GCA_012961955.1 Desulfobacterales bacterium
GGTACCGTCGAAAGACTCATCAAGGAAAAAGGCCAGGTGTCTAAACAGATCGAATTCCTATCACGCAAGCTGGAGGCCGGAGAGTTCTAGCACGGTTAAATCCCAAGACCTGCCTGACTCTTGTCCGTAATGATCAAAAAAATAGGAGGGATTAGATTTAAAGGATATGGCATGCTTTTACACTATTTAGTCATAGAATATGGAACATTCTAGCCTTATAGAAGGTCAACCCATTTGATCTCGGTGACAAAACTCTTGCGCGACCTTTTTCATGGAAAAAATCCCTAATTTATGAATTCGAAATTGTTTAGTATACTGTTTACAGGCTATTTTGTGGATAGACTCTATTTTGCCGGAATTTTCTTAACATGGTCAGAGCTACATTCCGCTTCTACGAGGAACTCAACGATTATCTCTCCAACGAAAGGAAAAAGAGAGATTTTTCTATTTCCTTCCCTGCAGGGTGGACAACATTGGAGGTTATAGAATATCTGGGTGTTGACCCCAGCAAGGTGGATCTAGTCCTGGTGAATGGAGACCCCACAGATTTGTCTTACACGATAAGAGATGGTGATCGAGTAAGTGTGTACCCTGTTTTTGAATCCTTTGACATCAGCTCGATTAAGCCACCCAGTTCCAAACCCTTGAGGGAGACAAAATTTGTCCTGGATATTCACCTAGGCGTCCTGGCCAGCTATCTTCGTATAATGGGATTCGACGTCTTGTACAAAGACCGGATCGATCCGGCTACGCTAATCCATATATCGAAACGCGAGAAAAGGGTACTACTTACTCGCAGAAAATCGTTATTGAGACAAAAAGGGTTAACTCATGCGATCCTGGTCAAGAATACTTGTCCGAGGAAACAGCTTCAGGAGATACTCGACCGTTTGGATCTTCGCAATCAGATCATACCTTGAAACAGTGTATAACCCAAATCGTGTATCCCAGAGTTTCAGGGTATGAATTTTTTTATTAAATTTCAATCGGATAAGAACACGTTCCCGCCACGCATCTTCGGCAGGCTCGACCCTTGCAGAACTGAGGCATACTCAAAAAATAGGGTAACTACCCAGACGGTTTTGTTATCTGTTGCTGCACTTTTTATGTTCATTCTGAACCGAGCAAACCCGAGTGAAGAATCTCTTTAGATGCTTCGCTCGCGATAAGCATGACGCTTTTTTGCTTGAATAGTTACAAGATAAATATGGATCCCTTTAGATTTTCGTAACTTATGTATTCGTCTGGCCAGTCTTCAATCGCGTAAACCCCGTTAGAATTCCACACCGGCCCCGTGACGCCTTCGGTCTCTTACGGGACCAGTGTGAAGATAAGGCATGGATTTTGAGCCCTTACTCCCGCATGCGGCTTTCCTAACGGGTTAAGACTAAGTTGTTACTGTCTTTTTTAGTTCTTCTATCATAGCCCCTATTTTTTTCCGTTTACAGACAGGGTTTTCAGACCGGCACGAGATCTGATACGTATTGAGGTATCTAGAAATCGCTTTAGGGTCGAGCTGTAATGCAAATCCAATATGTTTCATTGCATCTTCACAACTACACTCTCTCCTTACCAGGTAAGTCAGTCCCATCCAATAATAGGGAAGAGAAAAATAAGGGTCTTCGGACAGAGATGCCTGAAAGGCTGCCAGCGCCTTCTCAATGCGCCTATTGATGAGTTCTTCTATATGTCTTTTCTTTCTGTTACCACTTTGTCCCTTATCTGATTTCAACTCCCTGACAAAATGCTGAACTTTGAGATAATAAGCCCGACCTAGCTGATAATATGCTTCTGCAGAATGTTCCCCCTTCTTTTTTATCGATTCACTTAGCGTCCGTATGGCTGGATTGAAGACACCCTTACGAAGAAAATAGGTGCCCATGGAAAAGTAAATCTCAGGAGGGGTGGGATGCGACTCAAATGATTCATTAATGGAAATTAGAGCCTCATCATATTCGTGGTCCAACAGCCTTATCAAAGAAACAATATTGCAGGCAAGAGAGGTGCAATATTCTGGCAGGTCTTTCCGCCATTCATGAACAACTAAACTCCCCATAAGGGTCATGAAATGTTCCAGCCAGCCTACCTGCGCATTTTTATAAATATCCCTGGCTTTTCGAGCAAGCTCCAATGCCCTGTCTCGAAATTTTGTGTTCCTTTCTCCTCTTTCGTCTCGGACAAAGCTGTAAGCAATATAGTACAGGAATGCTAAGTTGTATATTATATTGGGATTACTGTTGGATTCGTGCAAAAGGCCTTCGATAAAATTAATAGCTCTGAAAAGCCCCCTTACCCTGTATATACGCGACCAATCCCCCCAGGGGATTTCTAATGCCGAAAGTATAATCTTCTTTTCTTTTTCTGGCTGTATCAACTGTAGGATTTGCTGGATCTCTTTCTTTTCTTCACCGCTTGCTTTCTTGTTCAATTCTTTTATCTTTTCAATAATCAATATCTTTTCAATGTGCTTTTCTGGGAGGACATAGAATAGTTCAACCAGTTCGTCAGGCTTCGTTATCTCCTTCAGGGGTTTATGTATAATGTTATCCATTTGAGAAACCTGGGACGTGCCCGACAACAACCCGTGTGTTATTTTACATTGGTGCTATCTCCCTTTAAATGCGGGTCTTCTCTTTTCTAAAAAGGCCTGGACACCTTCACGATAGTCTTCAGTATTCATTAAGAAAACCTGAAGGTTACTTGAGTAGTCAAGCGAGGTTTCCAAATCCATATCCAAGGATTTATTCATAGTGATCTTTGTCATGGCTATGGCCTTGGTTGGACCATTGGCTAACTTTTGAGCCAATTCCTCTACAGCCTTAGGGAACTCATCCTCCGGGACTAAGAGGTCGACCAGCCCAAAATGTTCCGCTTGTTTAGCATCTATGAGATCTCCGGTAAAGGCGAGGAGCTTTGCTCTACCAAGACCTACCAGCCTGGGTAGAAAATAATTACCTCCCAAATCCGGTATTATGCCCATTTTGATATAGGCCATCCCAAACCTTGCCTTTTCAGAGGCAACCCTGATGTCACAAGCCATGGCAAGGTCGCAGCCACCACCAACGGCCACACCATTTACTGCTGCGATTACTGGCTTTTCCATCCAGTATATCCTCTTGATTACGCTGCAGAACCGCAAATCGTATTCCCTCCACTCAAATGGGGTCATTTTGGAGACCTGAGCGACATCCAGATCCACATCACCCCCCGCACAGAAGGCCCTGCCTGCACCCGTGATGATAAGCACACGGGATTCCATATCACTGGCTACTGTGGCAAGTGCGTCGTCAAGTTCATGCATGAGCTGGGGAGACATGGCATTCAAGACCTTTGGCCGGTTTAATGTTATTCTGGATATACTGTTTTCCCTGGAAACAAGAATCGTTTCATACTGTTTCTCTGTCATGGCTAAACCCTCCTATGTTAATTAAAAAGACCTTCTACGAAACCATCCATAAGAATAAGAATTTTTGGTTCTTCTTCCATTTAGTCGGTAACAAAGGATTCCAGGGTTCAAGCCCTTGGTCTGTCTGGGCAACCTGAGATAGACAAACAGACCAAAATATCTTGCGAACCCATTTGAAGAAGAGCCATTTTACATAACTTCTATCACCTCCCCTTAAACTCTGGCCTCCTCTTCTCTAAAAATGCCCTGGGACCCTCTTTCTGGTCTTGGGTTGTACAGCATGTGCCGAACCGACGAGCTGCCCGGTCCAAGGCTTCGGCAAACAGCACCTCCCGCCCCTCATTCATTGCCTTTTTCGTATGGCGTATTGCCAGAGGAGCCTGTTCAATGATCTGACGTGCCATATCCTCTGCGGCTTTAATTTCCTGGCCAGGTTCCACAACCCGGTTAACCAGCCCGATCCTCAGGGCCTCATATGCATCGATAGTCTTTCCAGTAAAGAGGAGTTCCTTGGCTATCCCTTCAGGAATTATCTGGGGCAGCCGTATCGAAGAATAAGCTGGCAGGATGCCAAAACCGGCTTCGGGCATGCAGAAGGTAGCTCGGCTCGACGCTATTCGCAAGTCACACGCTGCGGCAAGTCCACACCCTGCTCCAATGGCCGGACCGTTTACTGCAGCAATGACCGGTCGATCCACTTCTCCCACCTTCAAATAGGCGTTCTGAATATGCCGAATATATGCCTCTCCGCTTTCCTGATCCAGGTCTAAAAAGTAGCGAATATCCGCTCCTCCCATAAAGCATCGGCCCTTACCGGTAATTACGATCGCCCAAACCTCCTCAAGCCCTGCAAGTTCGTCCATTGTTTCACCGAGCTCATCGGCCATCTCTGGATGGATGGCATTGACTGGTGGCCGGTCTAGAAAAACGCAGGCCAGACTATTATCCACAGTAAAAGAAACGTATCTCCTTTTCCTTGTTTCAGACAATGCATGTCCTCCCTTCTACCAGTTACATTCAGCCTCGAGCAATCCTAACCGATCAACAGGGGGGGATTCTATGGTTTTTTATATAATGATACCGTTTTAGGTTAGCAATGACCCGCCCTATCCGATATAGCGAAGTAAACGTGGGTATCCCTCCACGTTCATACTCTTGTTGTTCTTCCTTTTCTGTGTCTGGCGCAACCATACATAGAAGGATGTGCTTACCGTGCTTTTTTGAGACCTGAACAGCCTTTTGGGCTGGAAATTTCAGCCCTGCCCCCATGGACGAACAGTAAATAGGGACTGCAAGGGAGATATCCTCCTGTTGAAAAATAACGTCCAGAGCCTTCAAATACAGGTCAGTGTTCACCCACGCCTGAGCAAACATATCAAGGGGATTAGTAGGCTTGGAATACTGAGGTAAAAACTCTAACAGTTTCTCTTGAGTTTCAGGTGTAAACGTGGGCAATGATACACCGGCCTCTTCGCAAAGATCGGCAATCACGATAGACGGACCTGCAGAATGGGTCAAAATCACCACGCCGCCTTCAAGTGACGGGATCACCGATAGAGCCTTGGCTGTATCCACCAACTCTTCGATAGAATCAACCAATAACATACCGGACTGCAGAAAAGCAGCGCGGTAGATCTCCTTAGAGGAGGCTGCCGACCCTGTATGAGAGAGTGCAGCATTGGCTGCAGTTCTTGAAAAACCAGCGTTATATGCTAAGATCGGTTTTTTCTTGCTTGCCATTCTCGCCCTTTCAAAAAATTGCCGTCCCTCCTCAATACCTTCAATAAAAAGCAATATCAGATCGGTTTCTTCATCTTCGGCAAAGTATTCGAACAGGTCGGCAAACTCCAGATTAACCCGGTTACCAACACTAATAAACTTACCCAATCCAAGACCTAAGTTCGCCATCTGGTAGATAATTGCCATCCCTGTACCACCGCTTTGGCTTATGACCGATATGTTACCCCGAGGGAGATCAGAAAGTGTCCATGCAAACGTGGCGTTGACGCTTTTATGAAAGTTGACCATACCTATACAATTTGGCCCAATAATGTTAACATCGGCAGCGTCTGCTATGTTTCGTAACTCAATCTCCAATGACCTTCCCTCACTCCCTACCTCCTTGAACCCTCCAGCAAATATGACCGCACCCCGTGCCTTCTTTTTAATAGCCTCCTTTAACGCACCTATTACCCCAGTTGCAGGTATGGCAAAGACAAAAAGGTCTACTGCCTCAGGTATGGATTCGATATCCTTATAAGCCTTATATCCCAACAACGCTTCACCGTTCAATTCTGGATTCACTGGATAAATCTTCCCTCTAAACCCTCCTGTTACAACCGCCTTAAGCGCGTGGAACCCGAGCTTTCTTGGATTTCTCGACGCTCCAATAATTGCAATATTCCTCGGGTTTAAAAGATAATGCAGATTCTCCTTACGAGCTTCGCCATGATCCATTTTCATCCTTCACTCCTTATCATTATTTTTTACCCGATCCGAGAACATAAATCTCTTTGCTTCCCTTTCTTGTACTCTTGGGTCGAAAGCTCCTCGAGTGTTCGAAATCCTTTTTCACTTTATCAGAAAATTCCTTGAAATCAATCCCTTGAAATATCTTACATACAAATATACCACCCTGTTTGAGAACATGATGAGAAATAGCGAGGACTGCTTCACAAAGGTCAACGGATCGCTGAGCGTCCACAAACCTATGCCCTGTGGTACTTGGCGATACATCGCTCAAAACAACATCAAAATCACCTCCTAACCTAATCAATGGCTCATCTTTCAACTCCATTATATCCCCCTGTATAAACGAGGCATTTGGTGGCAAAGGAATAGACAGGGGCTTCAGATCTACACCAAGCACAAACCCTTCTTTCCCAACTATTCGAGATGCAAAGAGCAGCCATGAGCCAGGGCTGCATCCCAGATCAAGGACTCGATTTCGTGGTTTCAACACGGAAAGACGATCCTGAATCTCCTGAAGTTTGTATACAGACCGAGCGGGAAAGCCCTCCTTGCGGGCCCGTTGCGCATAATGATCATACCATTTATTCTTATTATTCTTATTCCGCTTCATCTAGAACAAGACTTCCAAGGTCTCGGAGACTGTGTTTACTCCTACCATGGTCATATCCGATATCTTTTTCAAATGCTTAAGATTGCTCCCGGGGATGATACACCTCTCAAAACCCATCTTACATGCCTCATTTAGGCGGGTCTCCACCAGGTTGATCCCCCGTATCTCACCAGTCAGGCCAATCTCACCCAGAACCAGGGTGCGCTCCCTGATTGGCTTATCCAAAAAGCTGGAGGAAATGGCAGAAACAATCCCGAGATCGACTGCGGGCTCATCCACTTTCACCCCGCCGACCACGTTCATAAAGATATCATGATTGAATAGTTGGAATCCAAGCTTCTTTTCCATCACAGCAACCAGGAGCGAAACCCGGTTGTGGTCAAGACCAAGGATGGTTCGGCGGGGCACCCCTAAGCTCGATGCGGTGACCAGTGCCTGAAGCTCCAATAATAACGGCCTTGTTCCCTCAATACTGGCTGTAACTACTGACCCTGGGACATAAAATGGACGTTCTGACAAGAAGAGGGCTGAAGGATTGTCAATCTCTTGTAGGCCGGACTCCTTCATCTCGAATACCCCTATCTCGTTTGTTGAACCAAATCGGTTCTTGACTGCTCGGAGAATACGATAGATATGATTCCGGTCCCCCTCAAAATAGAGGACTGTGTCGACCATATGTTCTAATAGCCTGGGGCCGGCAATATTCCCCTCTTTGGTCACATGTCCTACCAGGAATATTGCCACCCCAGTACGCTTTGCCAGAAGCATCAGGCGCATGGTGGCCTCCCGCACCTGGCTTACACTCCCCGGAGCTGAGCTCAACTCGGAATAAAATATGGTCTGGATAGAATCCACGGCCACAACCTCAGGAAGCATGTCCTCCACCATCTCTTGAATCGATTCAAGAGAGATTTCCGAGACCACCAGGAGACTGTCTGAAACGATTCCGAGTCGTTTACTCCTCAGTTTTATCTGTCTTATCGACTCTTCTCCGGATATATAGAGGACCCTGCGCTTCTGAAGAGCAAGGGCGTGAAGAACCTGCAGCAAGAGAGTCGATTTCCCAATCCCTGGGTCACCACCTATGAGAACCAGCGAGCCGGCTACAATGCCTCCTCCCAGCACTCTGTCAAACTCCTTAATCCCGATTGTGATCCGCCTTTCGTCTTCCATCTCAACGTCGTTGATTGGAAGAGGACTGGGCCGAGAACGCCTCGTATCTCTACTCCGGGCTGAGATATGGATCAAGTCATGGGCCTCTTCAAGAAAAGAATGCCATTCTCCACAATCCGGGCATTTTCCCATCCACTTGGGAGCATGGTAGCCGCAGTTCTGACAGACGAAGAACGTTTTTTCCTTAATCTTATTCACGAATGATACAGCCTTGGCATAGAGCCTTCTGAAATCGTAAATATTCGGTTAACTGCCTCCCTCTCTTAGGCAATCATAAGGCTCAAGCAGACGTCAATATATTTTTTTCATGAGCTGAACACTTACCCCGTTAGAGAAAGCCACGGATATCAATCGATGATTATTACTGATTAGAGCCGACGGTGGTTTAAAGGCACCGTCAGTGCACCCCGTTAGAGACAGTATTCCTCTGACGGGGTTTACTTAAAGTCTATATCATCTCAAATGATTCACATCAAGTAAGGACATTTTTCTTGTAATTTATCGACTGGTGAAATAGTATACACACATTATTTGACAGATTTCACACTCCGCACACGACCGTAATCTTGACACAGAATGATCGATTATCACATACATACATATCTTTGTGGTCATGCTGAGGGAAGAATGGAAGAGTTTGTTGATTCTGCAATCAAAGCAGGATTAAAGGAAGTCTGTTTCTTGGACCACTTTACCAAGCGGAACGTCAGGACCAGAAACTCAATGACACAAGAGGAAATTCCTCAATACTGTCACGAAGTCCAGGAGCTTCAGAAGCGCTATGCCGATCAGATAAGAATCAAAGTGGGGCTGGAAGTCGACTTTAACCCAAAATATATCTCGCTCTTTGAGGATATAGTGGGAAGGTATCAGTTTGATTGCATAGGCTCTTCAGTCCATTTTATAAACGACATAAATATAGTGAGCCGTCATGTGGTTCGGGAATACTCCCAATTGGACACGGTCCGCCTGTTCTACTCCTATATTGAAGAAATGTTTAAAATGATAAACTATAATTATTTTGATATCGTCTGTCATCTCGATGTAATCAAAAAGTTTGGCCTTAAAGCAGACCTCTCTTTAATGGGCGGATATAATACGCTTTTAGCAGAGATCAAAAAGAAGGGGTTGGTGGTTGAGCTCAACACCAGCGGATATGCACACCCTGTTGGCGAGCCTTATCCCTCTCTTGATATACTCACCCTATGCCACAAGGCAGATATAGAAGTAACACTGGGATCGGATGCACATAGCCCGGAAGAGGTAGCACGATTCTTTGACAAAGGCATATCTACACTCCTGGATGTTGGATACCGAAGCTTGACCGTGTTTGACCTTAGGAGAAAAGGCACGGTGCCAATTTTATGGAATAAAGGTTCAGCGGTCGACAATCCATCATAGGGTTTAAGGTTGTTAGTAACAAACAGCGCCACGAAAACAAAGGACGTAGGTAAGGTTAAATACCTTGCGGCTTAATCTTGTCAATGAGTTAAAGTGCTACTTTTTTATGAAACCGTCACATTTAGTCTACAAGGCATCTATAATAGTAGCATTACTTGGCAAAAACATTTTCTTTTCTTATTGATCAAGAGACTGGATGCTGAAAGTTCGCGACCAAGGAATTCCTACATGGACAAATAAAAAAATGTAATATCTCTTTCACTTGTAAGCTCCTTAAAATAGGAGAATAGCATGAGCCGTGGTTTAAGGAAACTCCTCTCACCAGGCATGGTGTGTACTACTCTCTTTTTTGCAATCTTATCCTTAACAGTCAGTTTGTTATGGATAGACACAAGCGTTCGTCCTAATTCCCAAGCTTGCTTGCGAGAAGGTTACTCGTTCGTCCCTCTTCAGGAACGCCTTGTTGAGGATGGCTTTAAAGAATCATTCATTCGGTCAGCCTATCTCGATCCAAGCATCGTTTTTGATCCAAGCGTAGTGACCTCCTACTTTCGATACAGAAAGAAAGATTTCACGTACGACCAATTCTTGACCATGTCTCATATAAATAAGGCCCACCTTTAGCTTGCCCATCACCAAAACGCCCTAGAAAAGGCTCAGCAAAAATATGGTGTGAGGAAGGAGGTTATAACCAGTATTATCCTCATCGAAACCGGGCTGGGAACCTATTTTGGCAAAAGGTTGGTAATTAATACCCTTTCCACCCTTGCTGCCCTCAACGACCGTGTAAACCGAGATATGATCTGGAATATGTATCTAAAACAAAAGAGTAATAAATCCAAAGCCGGCTTCATAGATTGGGCTACGCGAAAATCATCCTGGGCTTATGAGGAATTGAAGGCGTATTTGAAATATGTAATGAAATATGGTATTAATCCTACGACAGTCTATGGGTCATATGCTGGAGCAATGGGGATCGCTCAGTTTATCCCTACCAACATCCTCCGGTTTGCTCGTGACGGGAATCAGGACGGAGTGATCGATCTCTTTGATCATGGCGATGCCATTGAAAGTATTGCCAATTTCTTAAAGGAGTACGGTTGGAGAAGAGATATGACCCGCGTGGAGGCATTCCATGTTTTAATGAACTATAATAGAAGTGAGCGTTATGCGGATGCTGTTTTAAAGATTGCTGAGCGTTTAGATGTACTCTGATCCCGGGACGGTTCAAGAATATGAAATACGCCTTGATTGTTATTTTGCTGTTATTGCCGATGGTTCCTACGTTCTGGGCCATCGTTGACATTGCGTATAGGGACTTCAAAACCATCACGAGAAAGATGACTTGGGGTATTTTGGTGGTCCTAATACCCTGCCTGGGAGGAATCGCCTATCTTATTTTTGGACGGAAGCAAGGTCGAAAAAAGGAGGAGTATGTATAATATTGCAAGCGAGGAGTCTTACCAGGATGGGCAGGTTATTTTTCGCGAAGGCGATGCAGGAGATTGGACTTATGTGGTATTGAAGGGTTCTGTGGAAATATCCAGGAATGTCCGCGGTCGGAAGGTGGTTATAGATGTGCTAAAGGAAGGGGATGTATTCGGAGAACTGGCCTTTATTGCAAAAATAAAACGTACAGCAACGGCCCGGGCGATTGGGGATGTTGTCTTGGGAGTCCTTGATCGAGAACATCTCGACAACGAATTCAACAAACTATCTGGAGATTTCAGGAATATCCTCACTTCTATCGTCTTGAGGTTAAAAAAGACTACCGACCTGGCCTGCAATTTCTTGAGAAGATCTGTATCAAGAGTTGATCGAACCGTTTCCATCTCCTTTAGAGATCGAGGTTCGTTCATTAAGGCCTATTCCCAAAATCTGAGCACAGAAGGGGTCTTTATCAAGACAAAGAGCCCTCTCGATCCTGGGGAGGAATTTCCTCTAAAATTGAATCTGCCGGGCCTTAAAGAACCCATTACTGTCAAATGTAAAGTCATTTGGACTAGGAGAGAGACAGAGGAGCCAAAACAGAAACCTGTCGGCATGGGGGTCAAGTTTTGTGAGATGTCTAGAAAAGAGTATCAGGTTTTGAAAAGTTATCTTCAATCGCGGAGGAAAGAAGATGAGGCAAACAAATGAGGATAGACTTCCTTTAATCCAGGATGCCCAGCTGGATGAAAAAGTGGTTTTGGTTCGGGTGGATCATAATGTGGTAAAAAACGGCACAATCCGGGATCCATTCCGGATCAATCAGACCATAGGGACCCTATTCCACATCGTGGAGCAGGGTGGACGTATCATCTTAATGACCCACGTGGGTCGACCTAAAGATAAGAAGACAGGGGATATAACCTGTGGCCCAGAGACATCCGTATACCCTATCGTGAAATACCTCGAGAAGAAACTCCACACCAGGATTCACGTACCTAAATTTCATATTGAATCAAAGAGAGGAATACTCGGTATTGATACCTCCATCAACCCTGTGATTAATGATTTAAAGGAACATAAGATTGGAGGTATATATCTCCCAAATACAAGATGGTTCGAAGGAGAGGAGGCAACAGGTCGCCTGCGTGAGAACTTCGCCCACCAGCTAGCCGGAATTGCTGATATATTCGTGAACGACGCCTTTGGGTCCTGGCAGGCCCATGCGTCCACGTACGACATTGCAAAACTACTCCCCTCGTATGCTGGATTCCTTGTCCAGGAAGAAGTATCTCACCTGGGTCAGGTCTTAGAGCCTGATCCTCCCTTTTTGGC
Organism: Desulfobacterales bacterium; assembly: GCA_012961955.1. Lineage (GTDB taxonomy): Bacteria > Desulfobacterota > Desulfobacteria > Desulfobacterales > DTYH01 > DTYH01. Next base: position 11,826 of record DTYH01000053.1, read on the forward strand.
CGTAGTGGCTGGAGCTAAATATGATACTAAGATCGGTCCCTTGAAAAAAATCTATGAAAAAGTCGATCATCTTGTTCTGGGGGGAGTGATCTATAATGCCTATATATGTGCCAAATACAATGTACGCATTGAAGGCGTATCAGACGAGGACGTAGAAGCGGCCAGAGGGCTGGTACGTCGTGACAGGGGTATTGGCAAGATTGTGGAACTTCCCTATATTGTAGAGTCAGATACCATGGAAGGAAAGATCGAGGGTCGATATCGCACCCTATCAGTAAAAGACCTTGTACGCGGAAAGAAATACCGATACATATTAGACATTGATGCAAGATCCTTTAGTGACGGAAAACTATCTGACATCATTGCTTCGGCAAAGACGATATTTGTAAATGCCGTTATGGGCTACACACCTCACTTCAATGAGGGTTCAAAAGCCCTCTACCAAACCATTGACAAGAACCGATCCGCCGTTAAACTTTATGGTGGAGGGGATACCTTGCAGGAATTCAAGACCCTGTGTCCTGGACTCTATCTTTCAGTGATGGATAATCCGAGTTACTATTTCTTCACCGGTGGTGGCTCGGTCCTGAAGGCCATCGAAAAGGATGACCCTTACGGGATGAAGCCTCTTCAGGCACTTCTTGAAAATAAAAAAACTTGTTCGAAATAGATTGACAAATTAGTTATTCTTCGATAATCCTCAAATTGAGGAATAAGAGGTCCCATCGTCTAGCGGTCTAGGATACCGGCCTCTCACGCCGGAGACACGGGTTCGATTCCCGTTGGGACTACCAGAGAGAGGATAACCCCTTAGCTCTCCGTAATGGAGTCAAGGGGTTTTCTTTCGTTCATATTTCATGATTTGTAACTGTTTACTGGGTAAAACTTTTTCTTTACCCCCGTTAGAAAATCATGATCAATCTTCAAACATGCACCTCCTACGTAGTATGAATTGAGTGGTACGTGGTTTAGGACCAGAAGGAGTTTGATCTTCTGACTGGGATAAATCGAGTGAACAGGGGAAAAGCCCTCATTTTCCTTCTCTGTGTTCCACTTATAGGCGGGGCTATCGCCTATTTTTCGATTATTTGGCTTCGTAAAATCAAAGAGTTGCTGCCGCATGATCCGGAGAAGGCAGTTTCTGAGTTCCTCGATTTTGTGAAGCCTCTCACGGGCTTTGTCGTTATTCTTCAGCTTGTTTTTGCTGCCTATCTCTGGCGACTCGGATCACGCATTCTCATCTCAGGCGAATTTCCTCCACCAGGAGTTCTACTTATTCGTAGCAGAAAGGTCTTAGTCGGAGAACAAGCCCGTCGAAGGGGCCGCCTTTGTCGTAGGTTCGCAATCGTGCTAATAGCGATGTCAATTTTCTTTCCAGTATTGGTGTGGAGTCGTGTAATGGCTGTTTTAAGTGGGGGATAGGTATGGATAGGATAGCGTGTCAAGCAAAAAAGGACCCTAAGGATGCTGGCTCAAATGTTACCACATTGATTGACAAGTAGGGATAATATCTATTTTTTGTGGGTTGCACGAGACGGTACCACAACGTCGCTTCATCAAGCCTCTTGCTAAAACTACAGGCCAAGAAGGCCAGTTCCACTGCTCAAGCAATTCTCTTCAGGCGCCGTGACCTTTTTGCGTATTCCTGCGCTCCCAAGCCGTTATTATTTTTTGATTTATCCATGCCGACCCTCAGAGTTCGTGAGCCGCAGACTCCGATATCTTCCAAAGACTCGCTAGGTGGCACCCGGAACGGAGGCATTCATAAGCCGTCTGATTTATCTTCCTGCAAGCAGGACACTCTATTTCCATTATGCTCAATGTAAAACAGCATATCAGACAGAGACTCATTCAGTTTTGCCTTCTCAACAGCAGATCCCAACCTGTTTCGAGATCGAGGGTCGCTCAATAGACCGACATGATGTTGCTCCAGGAATATCTTGGCTACATGCCCAAACAGAAGATTGTCGAAACCATCAGTTCAGCCCTCAGGAAACACACTTCTTTGAAAGATGATTCAAGATCTAGCGTTTCCTCCTCTGGATCAACCTCATCCACCTCGTTTGAAACCTCTCCAAGCAAGAGTGCAAAATTCTCCCCAGTCACCCACTTCCACTCTTCCTTACCCCTGTTCCGTCTCCGCTATCCTCCCTCTTCCTGTCAATACCAATCCTGGACTCAACCGAATCATATAACCCCCTCTTTCCCGTTACCACCTGATACTGAGTTGAACATTTTCTCAAGTACTCCTTCGTCTCTTCACGTCTAGGCGGTCTCCTCCGGATTCCCCAACGCCGTAACACCTCACTAATACGGCCGTCTCCCCTCGCCCTAGCCATGCTGGCTTCAATAAAAATCTGGTACCTCTCCTCAGTAGACACATGAGGGCTTTACGCACCACCTCA
>DTYH01000054.1 GCA_012961955.1 Desulfobacterales bacterium
GTGTGGAACAGCCAGGAACAGATTGATTTTCGAGAAACGAGTAAGAGGAGTAATGAGATATGGGTAATGAAAGAGAAAAAATAGAGTTTGACATACTCTTTGTAGGAGGAGGGCCTGCAAACTTAGCTGCTTCCATCCACCTGATGAATCTTGCCCGAAAGAAAGACATGGAGCTTGAGGTGGCGATTATCGAGAAAGGGGCAACTATTGGTTCACATTCATTAAGCGGGGCAATACTGGATCCAATTGCCTTAAGGGAGATTATTCCCAACTATCTTGAGTCAGGATGCCCTGTTGAAATGGATGTTCAGGAGGATGAATTCTATTTCCTGACTAAAAACAAGAGTTTTAAGGTTCCTTTTACCCCTAAATATATGCACAATAAAGGGTATCATATAATAAGCCTTTCGAAGTTTACGGCTTGGCTCGCTTCTATTGCTGAGGAATTGGGTGTGAATATCTTCCCAGGTTTTGCGGGCACAGAAGTCCTTTACGGAGAGGATGATAAGACGATCGTTGGGGTTCGCACAGGTGACAAGGGGATCGACAAAGACAATAATAGGAAGACAAATTATGAGCCGGGCATAGACATAATTGCAAAAGTAACCGTTTTTGGAGAAGGACCACGAGGTAGCCTCTTGAAGAAGATTGACAAAAAACTGAACATATTTCACGGGAGGATGCCACAGGTATTTGAAACCGCAGTTAAAGAAGTGATCGAACTACCTGAATCAAACTATTTTTCAGATAGTTCAGGAAAGATTGTTCACACGTTCGGCTATCCCCTTGGTCTCAATACAAAAGGGGGCAGTTTTATATATCAGATGAAGGAAAGAAGGATATCGATCGGACTTATTGTCGGGCTGGATTATAGCGATCCTATGCTTGAGCCGTATAAGGAGTTTATTCTGTTCAAAAGACATCCTTTTATCAGTGGGATTATCAACGGTGGCCGCGTACTTCAGCAAGGGGCAAAGACCCTGTGTGCTGGAGGATATTACACTATGCCAGAATTGGCTGTTGACGGAGCCCTTTTTGTTGGTGACAGTGCTTCCATGCTAAACATTCAAAGGCTAAAAGGTATTCATACTGCCATGAAGTCTGGCATCCTTGCTGCAGAGGCAATAATGGAAGCGCTCATCAAGGACAATTTTACGAGAGAGACTCTGGGATTATATAAACAGTTGTTTGAAGAGAGCTGGGTCAGGAAAGAGTTGTATGCAGCAAGGAACTTTACCCAGGCCCTTTCTAAACGAGGGATATCCAAATTCTTCCATCTTGGTGTTCAATACTTTACAAATGGTCGCGGTATCATCGATCCACTCCCTATTAAAGAAGACAATAAGATGCTGAAAGAGATAGTCTCAAACGATTTGTCGATTCCTGATGAACAGGTCTCAAGATATGGAAAGTTGGAATATGATGACAAACTCTATTTGGACAAATTGACAGGGGTGTATCTGTCTCAGACGCAACATGAAGAAGATCAGCCATGCCATTTAATAGTCCATGATCCTGAGCTGTGCTCAAATGAGTGTTCTGAGAAGTATAGAAATCCGTGCACAAGGTTCTGTCCAGCAAGTGTTTATGAGATTGAGGTTGATGAAGAGACGAAGAAGAGAAGGCTTATATTGAATCCTTCAAATTGCCTCCATTGCAAGACGTGTGACATAAAAGATCCGTACGGAAATATTACCTGGACATGCCCTGAGGGGGGAGGGGGTCCAGGTTATACGTTGGTCTAAGTTTTAATATCTTCTACAGTTAAGATGAGGGTCGGCAGTGAATCACATCTCCGGCAATAATCCGGTGCTGGCGGCCCTCATCATCCCGTAACAGTAAGGCCCCCTGGGAGTCTATCCCTTCCGCCAGCCCTGAGATTATTCCTTCCTGGAGAGTTACATTTACCCGAGTCCCGAGGGTGGAACTGAATCCTCTCCATGCCCGTAAAATATCTTCAAACCTTTCGGATATAAGTACCTCATACCAAAATTCAAAATGGGTCAGGAAATCTTGAAAGACCCGTATCCTTGATAATGGTCTTCCAATGTTAAGGGAGAGGGAGGTAACCGAATCACGAAGAGAAGGAGGGAAGGCTTCGATACTTGTATTAACATTGATACCAACTCCAACCACTATAATGGCGGTACGATTCCGGTCAGCAGATACCTCCATAAGGATGCCGGCCACCTTTCTTTCCTGAATCAGGATGTCATTCGGCCACTTTATTCTCGAATCTATCCCTCTTTCTTTCAGAGATGAGGCAAGAGCCACAGCTGTGGCAAAGGTAA
>DTYH01000055.1 GCA_012961955.1 Desulfobacterales bacterium
CGCAAATAGAGCCTTGGTGGCTATGGGTGAACGAGGCGTCTCAAACTAACACCTTTTTTCTCTTGACTTGTCTGAAACAGTACACTGGTTTCATCAGACTCAAGCTGAAGTCATCATGCATTGGGTGCGAACAGATTGCACGTAGATATAGTGTTCTGCAAAGTTTGTGATAATGGTTTTTGCACAAATATTATCGAATGATAAAGGTCGTGGCTGATAGCTCCGTGTCGGGGTTTGCACGTAGCCTATAATGACTACGAGTTTTGCCTGACACAGTAATCTTGTATCTTGCATCCTGTATCGCGTACTCGGATTGTTTTTTCATGCGGCCGGGTTTGTTTTAAGAGGCTAACGTGTTACAATCTAATTAATTACTCTGAATTAAATACGGCCAGCAAGGAGGAATTGGTTGATGAGGGAGGTATTGAAGGAGCATGAATATGCAAGGCATACACTTGAAAGATATACAGATTGTCATTTGAAAGACTTTCGAAGCCATATTATTCTTACCAACTTTAATCGTTATGTTGACTGCTTTTGTAAAAAGACAAAAGGCACGGTCCGCAAAGCCCAGTTTTCTACTGTACATGTTCCAGATATGGACTGCACTTTAATCAATTTCGGGATTGGTTCCCCACAGGCTGCTTTGGTTATGCATTGCCTTGCATTCGTTGATGGGCTTAAATCTGTGATTATGCTTGGTATGTGCGGGGGAATAGATGATGTTCTTAAGGTTGGGGATTTTATAATTCCATCTGCCTGCATAAGAGGGGAGGGATCGAGCAGACATTATCTACCAATAGAATTCCCTGCTATTCCGACATTTGCCATAAACAAGTTTTGCTTCAAAACAGTGAAGGAAATGGGATTTAATCCAAAAAGCGGCATAGTTTATAGCACTGATAGAAGGATGTGGGAATTCGATAAGGATTTTGTAAGCTATCTTAGAAACTACAGAATTATGGGAATAGACATGGAACTTGCTACTCTGTATACTATAGGGTATGCTTATCAGATACCTATTGGTAGTATTATGCTTGTGTCTGATATGCCACTTCAACGGCGAGGTATCAAATCCAAAGAGAGTTATTCTGAGATATATTCGAGATACATGGAAACCCACATCGATATGGGAATAAACACAGTGAAGGCATTTAATCTAAGATGGGATGAAGTAGAACGAACACTGAGTAGTGAATGGTAAAAGGAAGATTAATTCGACCTCCATATCTTAACCTCTTTTATGTTGTCAAAATCTTTCTCGTTATAAGTGTAAAGAAAGACTTTACCCACGGAACAGTTACGATTGTTTACTTTGAGATGATTATGCGGGCAGGGTGCGTGAGGAATGGCCCGCCGTGTGGCCGGGGGAGCACCGCTACTTTACAGGCTTCATTTCCACCTTAAGGTACTTCTTGGCAAGATCGATATAGAGTTGTTTCCCCCAATCCCAGAATTCTTCATCCCTATCGCTTATCTTCCGGACAACCCTTGCTGGATTGCCAGCAACCACCACTCTTTCTGGAATTATCTGCCTCATTTTGACAACACACCCTTCTGCAACAATTGCTCCCTCCCCAATCTCTGACCAGATGCTGAGTATCGCTCCCATACCGACCACTGCAAAGTCTCCTATGGTGGCTGCATGAATCATCGCACCGTGGCCGAGAGTAACCTTCTCTCCTATACGACATGTCTCCTCAGGGGGGGCATGGACGATTACCCCCTCTTCAACCGCGGTGCCTCGGCCGATTTCGATCCTTCCGTAATCACCCCTGAGAATTGCACCATGACCGATATAGCAATTATCCCCAATCTTCACATCGCCAATCACCTGTGCTAGTTCACTCACATACGTGTCCTTACCCACTTCTGGTTGCCTACCGTCAAAACTATAGAACATTCTTTTATATCCCCCTTTGAATCAAAACTAACCTCTACTCGAAACCATTCAAGCCAAAAGCGTTATGCTGAGCGTAAGCGAAGCATGAGTAGAGTTAAGAATGAAGATTTAAAAGTTTTTATTCTTTTTTATAAATAATTTGTAACTACGTGGCAGCAAGCTTCGTTCAGGGCGACTATGAAAAAACACACCAATAGAGAAGAAAAGCTATCATCAGTGGTCAGGGTCTGACGTCGGTGTCAGTCAACCGAACAATCACACCGTGCCAGTAGCTACCTCTAGCCTATTATTCTTTGTGTCAAGAATCCAAACCACCTATAAGAAAATTGTACTCCGTTCCATAATGGAGCCTTGGAACGATCACGGTTATGATTCTCTTTTGTTCGAATTGCGGGCAGGGATCAAATTATAGAGCCGTGCAAATATCGCACCCCCGACAAGCCCATATATGAAGGCCCTAATCAAGCCAACAACGCTACCTGTAGTACTTATGTCATGAACACGATAAAGAGGTGCAAGGAACTTATCTTCCCGTGTAAAAGCAATTATCCACCAAGTAAGAAGGGAGAGACCAACCGCTCAGAGCAGCCCTGAGGCATGTACAAAAGCTTTTA
>DTYH01000056.1 GCA_012961955.1 Desulfobacterales bacterium
CGACTTCCTGCTCCCAAAGCAGGCGCGCTACCAGACTGCGCCACGCCCCGCACTTCGCTCGTTCCTTAGGAAACATCCCTAACATTTTTTTATGGGTAATGCAAGATAGTTTTTGTCCTGGGTAGGAAATTCAACATGAACATAAAGAACACTCTGATTGCTTTTCCAGCCTGCCTCCTGATACTCCTAATTGTCAACTTGGTCTATGTTTCTACAACAAAAAGGCCTCAGCTTAACCAGCTGGTGATTGGTTCTATTGGCGACGCCTCTTTTTTGAATCCCGTCCTTGCCCAGGATACGGCTTCAAGCGATATTAATTCATTTGTATTCAACGGACTTCTGAAATACAATAAAGACCTTATCCTTACTGGTGATCTGGCTCGTGCTTGGGCTGTAGAGAATGGCCCAAAGCCAAGAATTACCTTCTGGTTACGCCGGGATGTTCGATGGCATGACGGCTACCCTTTTACGTCTCGCGATGTTTGCTTTACCTATGAGACTATCATTGATGAAAAGACCAATACGGTAAGAAAGAGCGATTTTGAACTGGTAGAAAGGGTAGAGGCACCAGATCCCTATACAGTTCGTGTTACCTATAAAGAGCCATTTTCTCCTGCACTAGAGACATGGACTATTGGGATTATTCCCGAGCATCTTCTCAAGGGTAAGGATATAAATACGGCCCATTTTAATCATTCACCTGTGGGAACAGGCCCTTTTAGGTTTGTCTCCTGGGTCAGTGATGAAAAGATCGTACTTGAGGCCAATGACGACTATTTCGAAGGAAGACCAGGTCTTGACAGGATTATATATCGTATTATACCTGAAACGTCCTTGAATGAGATGGAGTTGTTGACAGGTGGAGTCGATTACACGGGTGTATTCCCTCATCAGTATACCCGGATTCAAAGGAACAGAAACCTAAAGGTTTACAAGCAGCCGAGTCTAGGCTATACGTATATTGGTTACAATCTGAAAAATCCGCTTTTTTCAGACAAAAGAGTGAGGAAGGCGCTCACCTGTGCTATTAATCGCGATGCAATAGTCCGGTATGTTCTATACGGGCTTGGCCATGTGGCCACAGGGCCTTTTCCAAATCATCTCTGGTATGCGGATAAATCCATTTCTCCTTTACCCTATGACCCCGCGAGGGCCAAGGTTCTCCTGAAAGAAGCGGGTTGGTCGGACACGGATGGAGACGGAATATTGGACAAGGATGGGAGGCCCTTCAGGTTTGAGCTGATTACCAACAGCGGTAATGATACTCGTAGAGATATTGGAGTACTTGTTCAGAGGTACCTGAGGCAGGTTGGAATTGATGTCACGCTTCAATTGTATGAATGGTCTGTATTTTTAAAGAATTTTATTAATCCCAGACATTTTGATGCCTGTATATTGGGGTGGAGTCTGAGTGTTGATCCAGATGCATACAGTATATGGCATTCCAGCCAGATTAAGGACGGATTTAATTTTGTTGGATACAAGAATTCAGAGGTGGATCGGCTACTTGTGCTCGGTCGTAAGACTTTTGCTATCGAGAAGAGAAAGGAGATATACCATGAAATACATCGCCTTATACATGAAGATCAGCCGTATACCTTTCTCTTTGTGCCTGATTCTACCCCGGCATTGAGCATAAGATTCAAACGTATGATAACCGATTCCTCCGGTAAGCAACTACTTGTGCCAATCGAGATGACCAAGGCCGGGCTTATGGTGGACATAATTCACTGGCTGGTTCCAAAGGCCAAAGGGCCGGTGATCTCCCAAATATAGAAGAAAATGATTGGTTATTTTTTTAAACGAGTCCTCAAAAGCATACCATTACTTTTCGGGATCACCATTATTTCCTTTGCAATCATTCATCTTGCACCGGGGAGTCCTATCGGACTGACCTTAAATCCTAATGTTTCCCCCAGGGTTGTAGAGCAGATGGCCAGGAACTACGATCTGGACAAGCCAATCCCTGTCCAGTATATCCTGTGGTTAAAGAGGTTATGTACAGGGAGGCTTTATTCATTCAAGGACGGAAAGCCTGTTATGGGGAAGATAATAGAGAGGCTCCCTGCTACTCTCCTCCTAAACGCGATGGCCATGCTGATTATATTTACAGTGGGCATCCCGCTCGGTGTATTTTCAGCTAAAAAGCGCTATTCCTGGTTCGATAACTTGACAACTTTTGGGGCCTACCTGGGGATCTCTATACCTAGTTTCTGGCTGGCCTATCTCCTGATTCTGGCAACAGTAAAATGGTTTGGATACCCTGTTTTGGGGATACGTTCCTTTGGCCTAGAAGGTGGGACCATAACAACCCTGATCATGGACCGTCTGTGGCACTTGATCCTTCCTTCGATTGTACTGGCAGTAGAGGGCATTGCTGTTGTGTCCCGGTATACACGGTCCAGCATGCTGGAGGTCATAAGTCAGGATTATATACGTACAGCAAAGGCCAAGGGGTTGTCTGAAGAGGAAGTCTATTTCAAACACGCCCTGATGAACGCCCTTTTGCCGATTGTCACCATATTGGGTTTCCTGATTCCCGGTCTGATAAGTGGATCGGTCATTATTGAGACGGTATTTGCCTGGCCTGGGATCGGACGTCTGGCATATCAGGCTGTATTGGCACGGGATTATTCTGTTGTAATGACGATCTTGACCCTCTCTTCTGCTCTTACCCTCATAGGGAATCTTGTTGCTGATGTGCTTTATGCTCTTGTTGATCCGAGGATACGATATTAGGGGATTGGGAACCAACAAAATAGCGGGATAGACGTTTTAGCATTTTGGAACAAACCGGTTGCATCAGACCGGAGCCGAAGTTACGGTGCAGGATACATGGTGCACTGGGCGGGAACACGTTGTCCGTAAATATATAGTTATCCGCGCAACCCTTTTATAAGGAAAACCGGGTGTGGAGTGGCATTTTATATGCCACCGAAATTGCGGTGAGTGTAAAACACCCTGCAAAAATATTGTCAACTCACGAAGGTTATGGCCGTTTGCTCTACATCGGGTTTTGCACGTAGCCCATACATATAACGAATTTTGCCTGATACTATATGATCTTCCATCTTGCATCGTGTATC
>DTYH01000057.1 GCA_012961955.1 Desulfobacterales bacterium
GAACAGGGCGTCAACATGCCCAGCTTCTTAGGTTATATGAAGTATTCTGTCGGAATCCTGATTCCGATTTTTGTTGTTTTTACACTGATCGTATTCTAAAAGCATTTGTGGGAAAACGGCTCGTTGCATATTAGGGTGCAAAACTTGAGTCAAGAATCTATTGTGAAGGCTTTAGGAATAGCGTTGGAGAACCGCCTCCGGGGTTGCAAGAACGTAATCACACTGGGAGTGCGCCCAAATCTATTCGATTATAAGGATTGGGAGTTAGACCTGATCCGAGAGGCCGAGATTATCCTTTATCCCACAGCATTTTACGCGGATATCTTTGACACAATGGGAAAGCAGACCTTTCCCAGTTATCACAATTACAAATTTACACAGGACAAGATCAAACAGACAGCCCTCTTTAATCTCCTCAATATTCCTCATCCAAAGACACGCGTTTTTTATGGTGATCGCCAGAAATCGAAGATATTGGATCATTTTCAGTTCCCATTTATAGGAAAGATTCCTAAGGGATCAGCCATGGGACGAGGGGTCTTTCTGATCAAGAATGAAACAGACCTTGCCAAATATAACAGCCTGACCCATGCTGCATATATACAGGAATATTTTGAGATCGACCGCGATATTCGCGTAGTGGTGATAGGCCACCGAGTTGTCCACTCCTATTGGCGTATTGCAAAGGAGGGGGAGTTTCGCAGCAATGTCTCGCAAGGAGGGAGTATCTGTTTTGATGATGTTCCGGATGAAGCAGTTTCGCTAGCCTTGAACACGGCACGGCTTTGCAAGCTAAACGATGTGGGGATCGATATATGTAGATACAAAGGTCGCTACTGGGTCCTTGAAGCAAATATGAAGTACGGAAAGGAGGGTTTCAGGAAGGCAGGTATTGACTATTATAAACTCATGGATGATATGATCGAAAGAGGGGAGCTTTTAAAAAGTGAAGAATAAAAAAGGAATGAACCTAAAACGATTAAAGCAACTCCAGGAGATACGAGAATCTGAAACACTCTTCCACCTGGCCACGCGGAGTAGTGATGCTCTACGCAGAAAAGAGGAGGAAAGGATTCAAGGGGACTATCGAAAAGATTTTGCTATCGATTCCGATCGAATCCTCCATTCTCTTGCCTATTCACGTTATGTTGACAAAACACAGGTTTTCTACCTTGTGCATCACGACCATATTACCCACAGAATCCTTCACGTTCAATGGGTCTCCAAGATATCAAGAACCATAGGTCGATATCTTAACCTGAACGAAGATCTTATTGAGGCCATAGCCCTTGGCCACGACATAGGCCATGCCCCTTTTGGACATGATGGCGAGATGTATCTTTCTCGTATCTGCCAGGAACGAGGGATTGGCTATTTTCAGCACAACATCCAGAGTATTCGATTCTTGGAGAAGATAGAAAGGAAGGGTAGGGGATGGAACCTCACCCTCCAAGTCCTGGACGGTATTTTGTGTCATGACGGAGAGGTGCATAGTGACAACCTTTGTCCGGATCGGGGCAAGGATTTTCATAGATTTGATCAGGAGATCGCGGAGAAAGAGAGGAACCCGTCACTCGTGCTAACCCCGATGACCCTTGAAGGGTGTGTGGTTCGAATAGCAGACACAATAAGCTATATCGGACGCGATATCGAGGACGCCATACGTTTGAACTTGATCAGACGTGCTGATATTCCAAAAACATGCGTTGAAATACTGGGAAATACCAATGGAACCATTGTTTATAATTTGGTGACCGATCTTATTAAGAATAGTTATAAAAAAGGGTGTATAGGATTTAGTCGTACTGTATCGGACGTTCTAAAGGGGTTAAAGGAATTCAATGTTGAACGAATCTATCATAACCCAAGAATTAGGCCAGATTCTCAAAGATTAGAACGGCTCTTTAAGGTATTATTTGACCGCTATGTGAAGGATTTAAAGTATAATAACAAGGATTCGATCATCTTCAGGACTTTTCTGGATAGCATGTCTAGTGAGTATCGAGAAGCTCATACCCCTGAAGAGATTGTTCGGGATTTTATCGCTGGAATGACTGATCAGTTCTTCTTAAGACACTTTCCAGAAGAACTCTGGCCAGGAAGGGCTCAAGTCTGTTTTTAGAAGGAAACCTTTACAACAAACAGCGAAGAACCGTTTTTTTTATATTTTTCTTATAAATGATGGTTTCGCAAAAACTCACTTTGTTCACTAGGTGAGCATTATAGGGACAGTGGAACTCCAGCGATCGAGGCCATGGATTCCCACTTCCGCGGGGATGACGGTTATCGAATATTTGAAACCAGCTGATTACTCAGACCTGTCAGTGGTTGGGTGAGTGGTGGTGTTTCAGAAAGTTTACATAATATATATTATCAGACGTTAACATTAAAAGGAGTATTTTGAAATCAAACTATTACTGGAAGAGCACCCGATTCTGGAACGCCGTATATACACGGTTTCAGAGATTACTTCGGATATAAAGTCGATACTTGAGGAGACCTTTCCTTTTGTATGGGTTACCGGGGAGATATCTAACCTTAGAGTCCCTGTCTCAGGACACCTCTACTTTACCTTAAAGGATACAGGAGCACAGATAAATGCGGTGATGTTTAAGAGCCAGAATCGAAATCTAAGGTTTCGACCCGAGGATGGCATGGCAGTTGTCTGTAATGGACGGATCACACTATTTGAACCTCGTGGGACTTATCAGATCATAGTCGAATACATGGAACCCCATGGCCTGGGCGCCCTCCAGTTGGCATTTGAACAGCTTAAGGCAAAGCTCAAGGCAGAGGGTCTCTTTGACCCAGAGCATAAATTGTCACTCCCCTATTTACCTCAGAAGATAGGTGTTATAACATCCCCTACCGGAGCGGTTATTAGGGACATAATCCAGATAATAACACGCAGATTTGAGAATATGCACCTGCAGATTATCCCTGCGAGGGTTCAGGGGGAAGGGGCTGCTGAAGAGATCGTTCAGGCTCTAAAGGAATTTAATGAATGTACGGACGTAGAGGTTATAATCCTTGCCCGTGGCGGAGGTTCACTGGAGGATCTACAGGCGTTCAATACTGAAATGGTGGCACGGGCTATATATGCCTCGAGAATCCCTGTAATATCAGCCATAGGGCATGAAACAGATTTTACTATTGCTGACTTTACCGCGGATCTGCGAGCACCTACACCCTCTGCTGCTGCTGAACTCGTAGTACCAGATAAGTATGAACTAAAAAGAAGAATTGCAGATATTACGGATTCTCTAAGGAGGAGTGTCTTACAACGGATAAATCTACATAAGGAACGAGTCGATCATCTTGCAAAACGACTCCTGGATCCCAAAAAGAAGATCGCGGATTATCGTCTCCGGCTGGACGAAGCATCAAGCAGGATATACCGCGGCTTTTTGAGGCAACTCCGGAATAAGAGAGAATATTTAGCATTGAAAAGGGAAGGCCTAAACAGATACAACCCTCAAGTAACGATCGATAAATTTAAAGTAAAACTTGAATATATAAAGGATAACATATTGTTACTAATGAAAAACTATATAGATAAAAAAGGAAATCAGTTGAGAGAACTAATCTCGTCTTTGAACGCCCTGAGTCCCCTTTCCATACTTCAGCGGGGTTATAGTATTACCCGTAGACTTCCTGATTACCGGATTGTAAGAGATATTAATGAGGTGGCGTTAGACCAGGAGGTGGAAGTTGTTGTCGCAAAGGGGACCATGATATGTCGTGTGGAGGAAAAGAAAGAAAATGGCCAAAGGAAAAACATTTGAAGAGGCTTTAAAGCGCCTGGAATCGATCGTTCAAGAACTGGAATCTGGAGACCTGCCTCTCGAGGAGGCATTCAAGAAATTTGAAGAAGGGGTCAAGTTGTCCAGATTCTGTTCTGAAAAGCTGGATCAGACTGAAAAGAAGATAGAGATACTCCTAAAGGATGATCTTGGCAGGATTCAGGCAAAACCATTTTTGAGTGAGGAAAATGAAAAAGAGGATATCTGATTTTGATCTAAAGGCCTATCTGGAATCTAAGCGAAAAGCCGTTGACAGAGCTTTGGAGGCTTTATGGCGGGCTCATCCCCCTACCCTTCTTGTTAAGGCCATGCGTTATTCCTTAATGGCTGGCGGAAAGCGTCTCCGTCCCATCCTGTGTATTGCGTCTGCTGAGGCCGTTGGAGGATCCCAAGATGAGGTATTACCTGTGGCCTGTGCTCTGGAGTTGATCCACACCTATTCATTGATCCATGACGATCTACCAGCTATGGACAATGACGACTTGCGCAGGGGTATACCAACCAGCCATAAAGTCTTTGGAGAGGCAATAGCCATCCTTGCTGGAGACGCTCTGCTGACTGCAGCATTCGAGGAATTAGCCAGTAATGCACTTGCCCGGAATCGTGATTTACGGCGGTGGATGGAGATAATACATATCATTGCACGGGCGGCTGGCTTCAGTGGAATGGTGGAAGGACAGATGATAGATATGGCCTCAGAAGGGAAATTGATCCCCGTGGAAGAGCTGGAATCGATGCATCGTTTGAAGTCTGGGGCTCTTATTGAGGCGTCTATATATTCCGGCGCACTTTTGGGTGGCGCAAACAAGGCCGAGGCAGAAGCTTTGAAGGAATTTGGAAGGCATATTGGGCTTGCATTTCAAGTTACAGACGACATACTCGACGTGGAAGGAGACTCTAAAATAACAGGTAAGAGGACCGGCACTGATAAAAAGCGACAGAAGGCCACATACCCCGCGCTTCTTGGACTCAATGAAGCTAAACTGAAAGGGCGCGAACTGGTGGAAAAGGCCTTGCAGTCTCTAGAGATCTTTGATAAGAAAGGTGATCCTTTAAGGGCTATCGCCTATTATGTTATCGAAAGAAAGCGATAGAGGTATTGTAACTTGAAATATTTAGACTCAATAAATAGCCCTCAAGATCTCAAGAAACTGGACAGAAAAGAACTGCCCTTGCTGGCTAGGGAGATTCGAGAGGTGATCATAAATACGGTTTCGCGAACCGGTGGTCATCTGGCACCCAGCCTTGGCGTGGTTGAACTGACCATTGCCATCCACTACGTCTTTGATGCCCCCAGGGACAAGATTATATGGGATGTTGGACACCAGGCCTATGCACACAAGCTCCTTACAGGCCGTCGTGACCGCTTTCACACCCTTAGGCAATACCAGGGACTGAGTGGATTCACAAAGATGAGCGAAAGTCCCTATGATGCCTTTACGACTGGCCACAGCAGCACATCTATTTCCGCGGGTCTCGGAATCGCCTGTGCAAAATACCTGAAGAACGACACCTCCAAGATTATCGTAGTTATTGGAGATGGTTCTATGACAGCTGGCCTCGCGTTTGAAGGATTGAATCAGGCTGGTGATATAAAGAAGGACATCATTGTCATCCTGAACGATAACGAGATGTCTATCTCGCCAAATGTAGGAGCATTTTCCTCTTTTTTGAGCAGGAAGCTGTCCGCCAAATACTTTATGGACTTAAGAAGGGATCTTGGCGAGTTCCTAAAGTCGCTACCAAGGGTTGGGGATAACATGTATCAACTGGCCAAGCGAACTGAAGAGGCCCTTAAAAGCTTTATTACCCCTGGTATGCTCTTTGAGGCCTTCGATTTTGACTATTTTGGACCCATCAGAGGACACCGGCTGGATCACCTCATATCCACGCTCCAAAATGTGAAAGAGATGCGCGAAGCAATTCTTTTGCATGTGATAACCAAAAAAGGTAAGGGTTATCCACCGGCGGAAAAGGATCCGATCTATTTCCATGGGGTCGGAAGCTTTGAAGTAAAGACAGGAAACTCTGTGTCAAGAAGGAGAGATATTCCTACGTATACCGAGGTCTTTGGGGATACCTTGGTCGATTTGGCCCGGAAAAACGAAAAGATTATAGCTGTTACTGCAGCAATGCCAGAAGGAACCGGTCTGAAAAAGTTTGCAGAGAATTTTCCTGAACGTTTCTTCGATGTGGGAATTGCTGAACAGCATGGCGTCACCTTTGCCGCAGGGATGGCCACAGAAGGTTTTCGTCCAGTGGTAGCCATCTATTCCACATTCTTGCAGAGGGCCTTTGACCAGATTTTACATGACGTCTCCCTTGAAAGACTTCCGGTAGTATTCGCTCTGGACCGGGCAGGTATTGTTGGAGAAGACGGCCCGACTCATCATGGTCTGTTCGATCTTTCATATTTGCGCCTCATACCTGGTATGGTTGTCATGGCTCCCAAGGATGAGAATGAGATGCGTCGTATGTTAAAGACCGCACTTGAGTACAACGGGCCTATTGCCTTCCGATATCCCAGGGGACAGGGGATAGGGGTACCGCTTGAAGAAGAGATAAAACCCCTTAAAATCGGAGAGGCAGAAATACTTGCACATGGTAAAGATGTGTTGATTCTGGCCATTGGGTCTACTGTTCTTCCGTCGCTTATGGCCCAGAAGGAGCTTAAGGAGCAGAACATAGAGGCTACGGTGGTAAATTGTCGATTTGTAAAACCGCTCGATACAGAACTCATTACCAGGCTCGCCAGTGATATCCCTCAAATTGTCACGGTTGAAGAGAATGTTGTCCATGGGGGTTTCGGGAGTGCTGTATCAGAATCATTGAGTGATGCTGGAATCCCCAATTTGAGGATACTTCGTCTCGGTATACCCGACCTATTTGTTGAGCACGGAGCTCAGGCCTTCCTACGTTCAAAATACGGTTTGGACGGTCCTGGTATTGCAAGGGCTGTAAAGAGAATGCTTTCATAATCGGCACCACTAGTCTCTCAGGATGAAGTCTGTGGAGGGGATATCAAGAAGAGGCTGGATCTATTATTGTTAGAGAAGGGCCTTGCCAAAAGCCGAGAACGGGCCCAGGCCCTGATTCTTGCCGGAAAGGTCCTGGTTGATGATCAGATTGTGGATAAACCCGGAACCAAGATAGATTCCGCTGTCAGGATAAGGCTTAAAACGGGGGACATTCCGTATGTGAGCCGAGGCGGAGTTAAACTTGAACATGCCCTTCATCATTTCAACGTGGATATAACAGGCTGGAACTGCCTTGATGTAGGCGCCTCTACAGGAGGTTTTACAGACTGCCTACTACAGCATGGGGCAAGATCGGTAATCGCTGTGGATGTCGGTTACGGGCAGCTCCACTGGGATATGAGAAACGATCCACGTGTGGTGGTAATGGAAAGGACAAACATACGACATCTGGAGCCATCTACCCTTCCTCATGCGATCGATCTAGCAACCATTGATGTATCCTTCATCTCCCTGAAGATTGTAGTTCCATGTGTATTAAGGTTTTTAAGACCTGAAGGAGAGATCATAGCCTTGATTAAACCTCAATTCGAGGTGGGAAAAGGTGCTGTAGGTAAAAAGGGAGTAGTTCGAAGTGAGCAACAGCGCCAGAAGGTCATCAAAGAGCTGAGCCTTTACTTTCAGGATCTGAACTTGCGTGTCTGCGGAGTTGTCCCCTCCCCTATCCTGGGACCAAAAGGGAATCAGGAGTTCTTTATCCATCTACGGAAAGAAGACTAAAGATTTCGTATCGGCGAGCGTTCTGTATGCCTAGGTGTACGGCGAAGCGTTCGCTGTTTCTTCTACGAACTCAACACTTATCATTCTTAGACACAATTGAAGAACGGCCATCGGGATACTTTTACACGGTTACGGTCAGGCTACAAAAAAGTAAAAGTATAAGTAAGGAGAAAGACGGATGGCCAAGAAGGTCCTGATAGTAGACGACGAGGTTCATATCCGGTCTTTGCTAGAGCAGACATTGGAAGAGCTTGAGGACGATTATGGCGTGGAACTACTAAGGGCATCAAACGGTGAGGAGGGACTGCAACTGATACGTGAGGAGCAGCCACAAGTGGTCTTTCTCGATATCATGATGCCGACGATGAGCGGCTACGAGGTATGTCGGACTGCAAAGGCAGACCCGGATCTCAAAGATGTAAATATCATTCTGCTCACCGCAAAGGGTCAGGAGGTAGACAAAAGGCAAGGGTTCGAGGCTGGAGCCCTGAGATACATGACCAAGCCCTTTGATCCGGATGAAGTCTTGGCTGTGGCAAAGGAACTACTAGGCCTTGAGGCATGAGGCCCATGATATCAAAGCCGTTCGAGTTTCTCGTAAACCGTATTTCTTATACCTTTGCCATTGCTGTCTATTCTGTATTTAGCGCATGGCTGGCCTGCATCTATGCCTACTATTTTGTCACCGGCAGCATTAGTTTTGGAAAGGAGGAGCTCCGTGTAGCTATTTTAAGCCTTGCCGTAGGGGAACTCTGCACCACTGTGTCGCACTACGTGCATTATGGTATGCTGCATCCCTTTGGATTCTCTGGGTTTACAAATACTATACGACGAATAAACAGGCTCCTTCCCAAAAGTATTATCTCGGAAGAGAATATTGAGATAAGGGATAAAGACCTTCCAATACTGGTTGATGCCCTCACCTACCTACCCCTTAATAACCTTATTGTGGCAACATTTTATGCTACTATTCTTGTGATAGTTACTCTAGTGGCAAATTATCTTACAGCAAAGGAACTCTCTCATTCAGTAGTAATACTTGTTGGAGGGATTATCGCGTTAACAATATATGGGTATTTTACATTTATTATAACAGAGTACCTAAATGCTCCTGCTTCTACAAAGCTTAAAAGATTGCTTCACGCAAAAGGGATTCCGTATGAAAACAAGAGTATTTTCAGTTTGAGAATAAAGTTTTATTGTTTACTTACCCTTGTGGTAATCAGCATGATAACCATTGTTATCTTCGTGAGAACAGGAGAAAAATCTGTAGTAAATATAGCTGGTTTTATCTTAACCACACTCATAGCTAACGGTTTTCTCATTTTCTTGTATTTAAATTCCATAAATATCTCTCTGGGCCAGATTAACGAGGCCACATATGATTTGGCATCAGGCGGTTCAGGAATTTTCTTCCCTGTCTTTGCGGACAGGGAACTTGTTGAATTTTCGTCTCACTATAATTCTGCGGTTTTGGAGATCAACGATATTCGGAAAAACTTGGAGAAGAGGGTCGAAGAGAGAACCATAGATCTGAATCGTGCAAAGGAGAATCTGGAAAAGAAGAATGAGGAACTCAATATCAAGAACATGGAGCTTGAGGAGGCGAACAGACGTCTTAAGGAGCTGGACAGTCTGAAGTCCGACTTTCTCTCCTCAGTATCTCATGAGCTGCGTACACCACTCACATCTGTGTTAGGTTTTGCCAAGCTGATCAGCAAGGAGTTTCGTAAGACCTTTTTGCCCATGGCAGGAGGGGAAGTAAGGATTGTAAAGAAGGCCAAAAGGATCGACGAGGACCTTGAGATCATCATACGGGAGGGGGAGCGCCTCACAAGACTAATAAACGATGTCCTGGATCTTGCCAAGATCGAATCGGGCCGTATAGAGTGGCGGGATTCGGTCTTTTCTGCAAAAGAGTGTATAGAACAGGCCGTGCAAGCAGTAAGGGGCCAGTTTGCTCAGAAACAGGATGTGGAACTCTTGGTAAACATCTCCACAGCTCTTCCCTCGGTCAGGGCAGACAGAGACCGGCTCGTGCAGGTACTTATCAATCTTCTAAACAATGCAGCCAAGTTTACTGAAAAAGGACAGGTTGCTGTGGATGCCCGAGTTAGGCCTGACGGATGGATAGAAGTGAGTGTACGTGACACAGGGTCTGGAATTACTGCCGAGGATATTGACAAGGTTTTTGATAAATTTCACCAGGCGAACAAAGGGGATAGCACTAGTGAGAAGCCCCATGGGACGGGCCTTGGTCTTGCCATATGTCGTCAGATCGTAGAGCATTATGGGGGACGAATATGGGTGGAATCAGAACCGGGTAAGGGGAGCAGGTTCACATTTGTATTACCTGGAATAGATGGAGGTATGGAAAAGGATGAAGAGGATACTGAGGAGGTTTTCTCTCATGATGACACCTTTATTGTCAGAAGGGATGAACCCCTCGTACTTATCGTAGATGATGATCCTGGTGTTCGTTCCTTCCTTGTCCAGGTATTGGAGGATGAAGGGTTTGGTACTATTACTGCTTCTGATGGAGAGTCGGCTCTTAAGATGGCACACAGGTACCGACCTGATCTGATCACCATGGACATTCTGATGCCGAGAATGGACGGAAAGACGGCCATTAGCCACCTGAGGAACGATCCCGAATTACGACAGATTCCAGTAGTGGTGATCTCTGTGCTTTCAGAAGAGGGGAGCACCGGATGGGATGCCACTATCAAAAAGCCCGTGGACGAAGGGATGCTGGTGAGGACTATTCGTGGCCTTCTCCAGCAGGGCGACGTGGGTGTAACCAGTCCGTGTATGGTGCTCAAGGACAAAGGGGTAGAAACCTCTGGATCCATCCTTGTACTCTGTCGAGGTGAGATCACCTACTGTACCCATGAGGAGCTATGGGAGCGGATAGATTCTGGATTTGAAGGGACGGTGGTGATCCCTTCGGCGGCAGCACACGATGTGGACCTGGAGCGCCTTGTCAGAAAAGAAGGCGTTCAGGTGGTCGTCATCCCCGTAGCCCATAATAAGTTACAAACACCCTAACGCTTTCGAACCCTGTGAAATGGGGTTATGCAAAGGTTTCAATAACACTTACGATTCATCCGATGAGAGATGGTGAAAATAAGCCTTAGAAAGCTCATTGATAAAGAAGTATCTTCCATACTGAATGATATTATCGATGCGATTGGTACCCCTATAAGTATTCATGACGCAGGGGGGAGTTTCCTAATAGGGTATGATACCGCAGATGAGGCGGATAGGTATCCAGTGGAACTATCAGGTAATGTGATTGGATGGGTAAGGGGAGGAAAGAAGGCTAATCCTGTGGCCACTCTCCTCTCCTATTTGGCCAGTAAAGAGTTCGAAAAAAAGGCTATCGCCCGTGAAACCCTCGACAGATATAAGGAAATAAATATCCTTTACAATATCTCAGAGAGGATTTCAGCAAGCCTCGATCTTAAAGAGGTTGCAAGGTTAGTCATCGATGAGGCAAGTCGATCCATAGAGGGAAACAGTGCCTCAGTGATGTTATTGAATGAAGAGACAGGGACGTTGGAGATTGTATCGGCATTGAGCAAGGAATATGATGAAGACAATACCGTGATCCGTTATGAGGATATCGCAAGGACTGTACTACGGAACGGAAGAGCAGTGATCGTGAACGACATCTCGGACGATCCCCGATATGCAAAGGGTGCAGATAATTCAACCTCTCTGATATGCGTACCACTTAAGACAAAGGACAGGGTAATTGGCGTGATCAACATCAGCAGTGGCGACCAGACCGACTATGCAGCAGCAGACCTTAAACTCTTAAGCACGCTTGCATCACACGCTGCATCAGCCATCGAAAATGCCGTTCTGCATGAAAAGAGGATTAAGGAGGAGCGTATTAAGAGCAACCTGGAACGATATGTTGCGTCACAGGTGGTAAAGGCCATCATGGACGCTAAAGGTGATATTTCGCTCAAATCTGAAAAGAGGAACATTGCAATCCTATTTTCCGACATCAGAAATTTTACCTCGACATGTGAGAGTCTTGCCCCAGAAGAGATAGTGGGATACCTGAACGAGTACTTTACGCATATGGTAGAAGTTATCTTCAGTCACGAAGGTACGGTGAATAAGTTTGTTGGAGACATGATTGTGGCGCTGTTTGGTGCTCCTTCCAGGCTTGCAGATAATGAAAGGCAGGCCATCGAGGCTGCCATCGAGATGCAAGAACGCATAAGATCTATACCCAATACATGGATCAAGAACAATTTCGATACTGGAATCGGAATCAATTCAGGCGAAGTTGTGGTCGGAAACATCGGCTCTCCACGACATATGGATTACACGGCAATAGGGGATGAGGTCAATGTAGCATCAAGACTGCAATCTATTGCTAAGGGCGGGCAAATCCTCGTAAGCCGGAGTGTCTATGATGTCACTTATAACACATTTAGATTTAGGGGATTTGGTAGAGTTAAGGTCAAAGGTAAGAAACGCCCTGTCGAAGTCTTTGAAGTAATCTACTAGGGGGTGCAGGAAGGCTGTTCTACGTCACGCGAAGGACCTCCTCGATGGTAGTCACGCCCATAAGGGCCTTTTGTATCCCGGCCTGTCTCAATGTGATCATGCCTGACCTTATTGCCTCTTGCTTGATTCGGTTTGCGTCAGAGGTCTTTAATATTACGTTCTTGATTTCATCTGTGATCAACATCAGTTCAAACACGCCGGTCCTTCCCTTGTATCCCGTATGAAAACAGGAATCACATCCTCGTCCTCGGAAGAGGGTTCTACCGAAAAGCATATCAGGGTCTATTCCCATCTCTTCCAATAACGATTTATCAGGCGAATATTCCTCTTTGCAATCAGGGCAGATCACCCTCACCAGGCGTTGGGCGATAACTGTGATTACGGAGGAGGTGACTAGGAAAGGTTCTATGCCCATGTCGATCAGGCGCGTCACTGCACTTGCCGCATCGTTTGTGTGCAGGGTCGAAAAGACTAAATGACCCGTAAGGGATGATTGTATGGCAATCTCAGCAGTCTCAAGATCTCGAATTTCCCCAACCAGGATGACATCCGGGTCCTGCCGCACAATGGATCGGAGTCCATTGGCAAAGGTCAGATTGATTTTTGGATTGACCTGTATCTGGCCGATCCCTTCAATCTGATACTCTATTGGATCTTCGATGGTTATGATATTGATATCAGGATGATTGATAGCGCTCAGGGCCGCATACAGCGTGGTGGTCTTACCGCTGCCAGTAGGACCAGTAACCAGGATGATACCATATGATGACCGAATAAGTTTGTCGAGGACAGAAAGGTTCGCTTCTGACATGCCGAGGTCGGAGAGGTTCAACAATATGTTAGATTTGTCAAGGAGTCTAAGTACTACTCGCTCGCCAAATTGAGTGGGTATAGTAGATACCCTTATATCTATATTCCTGTCCGCGATCTTGACCAGGATCCGGCTATCCTGTGGAAGTCTCTTCTCAGCTATGTTCATCTTTGCCATGACCTTGATCCGGGAGATAAGAGCCGGCTGTATCCGTTTTGGTGGTGTGAGTATATTGTATAGAATTCCATCAATACGAAACCTTATCTTTAACACGTTCTGATACGGCTCAATATGAATATCACTTGCACGACTCTTAATAGCCTGAGACAGTATAAGATTGACCAGCCTTATGACTGGCGCGTCACTCGTATCATCAAGGAGGTCCACAGTCTGCTCTATCTCTGAAATGATCCGGTCGCTCTCGCCATTATGCATCTCCTCCACAAACTGTTGAGCCGTGTCCTGGCTCTGGTCATAGGCCGTATTTATAGCAGAAAGGATTGCGGCGTGAGTTGCCAGAACCGTTTTGACATCATCCTGATCCAGAATTATCCTTAAATCGTCCACACCCTGAAACAAAAGCGGATCGTTTATTGCTACTGTCATGCCATCTCCTGTTTCAAATGGCACCATCCTGTATCTTTTGAGGTACTGTATGGGTATTATGCGGGTAAAATCCGTATTTATCTCTTCAACAGGAAGCGTGGAGCAAAAGGTAAGACCAAACTGCTTGCTCAATGCCTTAAGCAAGTTCACCTCTGAAAGACGGGCCTGTCGTATGAGAATCTCTCCAACTCGGCCTCCCCTCTCTTTCTGGTACTCCAGGGCTTCTGTTATGAATTCCCTGGAAATCCCGAGATCCTGTACTAGTATTTCACCAATTAACCGATGAGGCATCTTCTTCTATCGTAACACTTTAGTTGTTTGAAAAAAGGTAACTATTCAGGCCAGAAGCATCCTGCTGAGATCCTCACTATAATAATTAATAGTTATATACTGATTCCTCTTCCCGTCATGCTGAGCGTAGGCGAGCACTCAAGAAATTCTTCACTTCGCTCCGCTTCGGTCAGAACGAACCAGTAAAAAAGCCTCTTTTGGAACGATCTTGAGAAGCCTCGCAAAACAGACCAAAAACCGTGGTCGGTGTCGGTCCTGGGTTTCGGTTAACCGACTACGAAGACTGACCACCGCCAACCGACACCGTCTCGGTACTTACCAAAAAACTGTAATCGGTCAATTTTCTCAAAACGCTAAACGGTTACTTCCCTTTCATAAAACTCTCGTCAATCTGATCGATGTGTTTCCTTTTCTTTTTGTATATAAGTTCTGCCTCCTCTGGCGTTCTTATGATGTGAGGGGTTAAGAAAACAAAAAGATTGGTCTTTTCGCGAGAACCAGATACAGACTTAAAAAACCACCCAAATAGTGGGATATCACCAAGGCAAGGCACCTTATAGTTCACATTGCTGATATCATCTCCGATCAACCCCCCTATAACCACCGTATCATTGTCCTTAACAATAACAGTAGTCCTGGCTGACCTTTTCAGCGTTGTAGGATGCCCCTCTTTCAGACCTTCGTCCTGAATCAGCTTAGTCACCTCCTGAAATATATTGAGTCGTACAAACCGCTCCTGATTGATCTGAGGTGTTATCCTCAAGACTATTCCCACATCCTTATATTCATACGTACTGTAGTCCAGTCTAGCATCTGTCGTCTCCTTTCGGGTCACGTACGGGACGTTTTTACCAACCTTGATCTCTGCCTCCTCATTATCGGTAGTGAGTATCTGAGGAGCAGAAAGTATACGAACATCAGAGTCTGTCTGGTACGCCTGAAATAACGCCCCCAGGTTGGGAAAAACAAGCTGGGCAGCTCCGCTCTTGATAACTATCGCCTCCCCAATCACCCCCAGGGAAAACCCCGGGGGGAGTGTTCCCGTGGAAGGAGGAGATATTGTGCCAGCCAGTCCTTTAATACTGGTGTAATCGCCAACACCGCCAGAGCCAGCAAAAAACCCGCCCTTTCGGTCCTCATATGCAAAATCCTCCATTCCCATCCATTCAACCCCTAGGCGAAACTCTTTACTCATCTTTACCTCCATGATAAGCGCCTCGATATATACCATCGGACGGGTAATATCCAACTTTTTAATCACTCCCTCCAACACACGATAGTCATCCTTGTCAGCAGCAATTATCAGGGCATTGGTGGCCTTATCAGCCACTATCTTTATACCCGGTGCAAGGGTTGGCGTCTTCCCTGTCTTGGTCTTAGGGCCAGCCTTGGATAGACTCTGCAATATAGTGGCCAGGTCTTCCGCCCTTGCGTGCTGAAGGTAACAGACGTGGATATTCTCCTGCCACCGTGGAGTCTCACTGTCCAATATCTTAACAAGTCGCTTAATCTTGGTGGTGTTCTTCTCAGAAGCCAAGATGATTATATTATTTGTACGATCATCGCCCATTATCCTTAGAACAGTTCTGTCACGCCCACCACCCGTTCTTCTCGCCTCCGGAAGCTGAAAGATAGACCGAAGCAACTTCACCATGTTTGAGGCAGTAGCATACCTGAGTGGAATTACTGATACTTCTTCCTCGAGCCCTTCCACATCGATTGTGTTTATGATACGAAGCAAACGCTGTATATTGGAAAAAACATCAGTTATGATCAACATCTTGGTGGAAGGATAAGATACAATTACGCTATTCTTTGAAATCAAGGGCTTGAAAAGCTTTCTTAACTCATCGGGATTTGCATACCTAAGGCGTATGAGCTGGGTTACTACTTTATCTTCAGGAGTGGCCACCTCTTCGTGCAAGCGAGTCTCGATGTTTTTTACCCGTGCCTCTTCGGCCGGAACGATCTTGATTATACTACCGGCGGGGACTGTGGTAAATCCATGTACCTCTAATACCGATTCAAATACCTTATACGCCTCTTCTTTCGAGATCCTGTTAGCCGATATGATGGTTACTTTCCCCTTCACCCTCTTGTCTACAACAAAGTTTTTCCCGGTAAGTTCACTTATAAATTTGATAAATAGAGTTATGTCCACGTCCTTAAAATTGATACCAACATAACCGGAGGCCTCATTCGAATCATCAGATAGCGTCTTTTTGAGTAGGGATTTGCCCTGTCTTTCCATCACTTCCTCGGGTTTCCCGGGAACACGTCCGGCCTGAACCCCGGTCACAAACAATATGAGTAATGTGAAAGCAAGAAAGGATGCCTTGGTATTCTTGGAATAGTGGCTCATTTTTATAAACACTTTCCTTTTATCTGAAGTCATAATAGAGCGTTTCTATCTTTCCCTCTCTGATTATTCCAAGACTGGCGTGCGACCCCGATCTTAAATCCTTATAAAAATCGAACACATCATCCGGGCTACTGATAACCTTTCCGTTTATTTTATAAATAACATCACCGTCTTGCAATCCCATGCGTGAAAATATACTGTTCGGTCTTATCCGGCTGACCAGGAAACCCTCTGCCCTGCCTGACCTGAAATGGGGCCGTACCCTTACCTGGGCAAGGAGCCTATTTATATTTTCAAACGATTCCTGAAGCTCTCCTATGGATAGTTTTATCACCCGAGCCCTCTTCGACGGTCCTATCCCACCTGAGTCCTTTGGGGAGACTTCCTCCATGGTCAGAACCTGATCTTTATCACCCACCCGTATGATTACCTTTCCGTCCAGGATCTTTTCTATCTTAGCATTCTCTATACTGTCTCCGACTCTTAGCAGGTTCTGAGTCTTTTTCTCACTCTCCTCTATGACGGCATATGTACCCTCTGGACTACCAGTTACGGTGCCTAGGAGACTAATCTTCAGAGAAGTCGGCTCCAATGCCTGAATATCTATTTCGTTCTCGTCCATGGCAGCAGGGTACGTTCCAAAGATGTTCCGCTTCATGATCGTTTGATATGCCTCAATAGAGACCCGGTCGTTCTCTGCAGGCATCGGAATATCGGCTTTCGTGATCCTCGCACCCGTGGTTGGATTCAGACTTGAAATTAGAAGAGTATAGAATATATCTACAACCAAGTGAATGATAACCGTCAGGGCAATCAAGTTAAAAAAGAGAAGAGCACTTCTTCTTGATAAGGTTAACATCAGTTCCCCTAACTACTTATCTCGTAACTGTCTACGGAGTAAAGCTTTTTCTCTCTCCTGCCCAGAGGTACAGGCTTTTTGTGGGCTCCAGCTTCCGGCAGGAAGAAGCCGTAAACTTTAGCTCCTAGAAAAAAGTTGTAATCGTTTAATCTTGCGAAACATTTTCAACAATTTTGAAAAAAGATTCAAGATTGTCTGGCGTTAAAAATTTCAAACTGTTTGAGGGCCTCAGCCCGCGTTTTTGAAACACAGCCAGGGATCTTATCAATTTTTTCAAAAGGCCAAATTGTTACAAGAAGCCGTGAATCCTTACACGCCAGAGGCTACATCCCCACCTTTGGATTTTTGATAGAACCGCTTACGGTAAAAGAGACATGACCATGCATTGATATCATCTCCTTAAATAGTTTCAATCTGTTCTCCGCGCCTGATGATTCAATAAAAAAAGCGGGAAAGGGCTCAATCCTCCCTTTTATATCTAGGGTACTCTCCACAAACCTCTTTTTTAGATTTATAATCCCTTCAAGCATACCCATAAGCTGCCTTCCTTTCAGATTAAAGCGAGTTATGGATACCTTTCCTCCTTTTATTCCAATCTCGGCATTAATCGTCTTAAAGGGTATCCTTTCAAGGGTTAGAACAGGTCTTGAAAGTTGTATCTCTCCGTTTGATAATTCTAAAACAGCACTTCCCCTTCCCTCCAAAAGATTGGTGATGTCTCCGTTGTAACAGATTTTTGCACTAAGGATACCATTTACACGAAACCCCAGGAGATACTGTAACAAAGAATCCTCATCCAGCTTAAAGTCGTGTATCTCTATATCGAGCACAAGCGGACGGAGTTGGAAAGTACCACTAATTTCGCCGTCATAGGAATAGATCTTAAAGTATGATTTTAACTTTGTACTAAAACGGCAAATATAACGGGGACTTATCCAAATATACTCACTTTTGAATAGTACTATACTAGGCTTATTCTTGCTAATAAACCTTGAATCTTTGAGCTTTAAACCTAGCGGAATAAACGGCTGGATGCTGCCAATTGACAGGGCCACTCCGGGAATGGTCTCGGCGAAAGACCTCTCCAGAGAATCAGCTACCTCATCAGAAGGGAAGGATAGATTCAGAAAGATTATGGTCATTATCAGAGAAAAGAATGTATATCCTAGCCATCTCTTATACCTTTTTACCCACACCCTTTTGCTACCTCTGGACCGGCTCAAATGTTACCACCTGCAGTATGGCATCTAAGAACCCCATCTCTTCTTTGCTCTTATTAATCGAGACCCTTTTGACCTTAACCAGTTCCTTAGGAGACTCTATCTTGAAGAGATATGTGACCAGTTCATCGAGTGAAACACAGGTCAACTTCATCTCCACCCCTGATTCATTATAGTACCCGGATCCAGATACCCTCTCCACCGCAGCAGACGGTTTCATATATTTGATATGATCCTTTATGCCCGTCTTCCCGGCCTCCTTTTCAAGGAAAGAAAATAGAGTAAACCCTTTATCTCGGCTCTTCAATCTTTTTAAAATCTCTTTGAGGCCGTGCTCATGTGCCCGATATTCGGCCTGGAGCTCCAAAATCTTGTCTAAGGCCTTCTTTTTTGAAAGGATGGCGCGCTTGAGGCGAGCCTTTCTTTCAAAGAATGGAAATATAATAAATTGTAGTACAAACACGAAAATCATAAAAAGGGAGACACCCCATATCATATATCTTTCTCGGCGTTCAAGTTTCATCTTGGTTCTCGTAATGTCTTAACCCCATGCCTCGTGTGAAATTCTAACGGATTTACTCTTTTCTCCGAAGCCTCAAATCGAACCGTACCCTGTCTCCAGATCGGTCCAAATTTGCCGAATATATAGTTACCTGATCGAAGAATCCTGACCCCTCGAGTCTCTTCTTGATTAGATCGACTGTATTGAATGTATCAGTATATGCATTTATCAGGACATTCTCTGGATCTATAACTAAACTCTTTACCTGAAACGTGATCGAGTCAGGTATCCGTTCTGAAATATCCTTTAAAAGATCGACTATCTTGGTCTTGTTTGCGGCATTAAAAAACCATTGTGACGATCTCTTGATCTCGTTTAACCTTATCCTCATCTGCTGCACAGGGTCCACAATACGCCTGACTTCTGGAAACGTCTCTTTAAAGACACTGGTCACTTCCTGATTTAACCGTTGATAACGTTTTTTCAGATAATGATAATCAATATAAAGATCCGCACCAAAAAGGAAGATAATGATAGAGAGAACAACAGCGAGGTGCTCCATCTCTTTCCTAAATCGAAGAAGCCTTTTTTGGGGTTCAAAGCGACCCTTTCTAAGATTGAAACCATGTCCCTCTCTCTTTTTCCTCAAGGCTAGAGCCAGGGCTGTATTCATAAATGGTGCACTCCAGGCTCTGGCCACGTCTTCACTCATCTGTATTCGATCATTCTTCGTTATGTCTATCTGTTCTATGGGTGCATCTGTCAGCTCCTCGAGCATCTCTTTTATTTCCGGCTTGAGAGATACGCCCCCGGTGATGAAGACTATCTCTGGCGAAAAAGGTCTCTTCCCCTGGTTGGTGGAAAAGGAATGGAGCGTAATCTGCACCTCCTTTAAGAATCTATAAAAGAGTGATTCAAAAGATCGGGTAATACTACCTTTCGACCCGTCTGAGCTTCTTAAGGTGTTATTATCGTTTAATATCTTATGTTTTTGGAGAGTAGCATATTCGATCTTCTGCCCCCCAAAAGGAAAGGAGCGGATGAGAACGATGTGCCTGTTCATAAAAAGGGCCATGATGGTCTTCTTATGGCCAAAATCGAAAAATATCCCGTCGTTTTCAGCCCTTTCATGGAGGAGCCACGAAATCGTAGGAACAGAATCGACATCAAGGATGTCGGGCTCGATCTGGAACCTGTTCAGTAACTTCAGGTAGGCGTCGACTCGTCTGTTCTCCGCACACGCGCATACCACCTCAGTTTCTTCAGATTGGGAAGTGATGATGTAGTCTACCACAAATTCTGATGTAGGAAGGGGAAGGATGGGCTCGAGCTGATAAGTTACAGTCTTCCCAATCTTCTTAGCACCCTTAAAAGGTATTCTCAGGTTCTTGAAGAGTATTTTATCCCCGGGAAGAGAGGCCACACATATATCACTTTTAAGACCCTTTTCTTTGCTAAGAGCCTCCAACCCCTTTTCCAAGCCTCCATTTTCTCCAGATACTTGAGTAATCCGAATCCTCTCACATGCTGTGACACGAAAGCCTTTTCTTGAAGGAATCACCTGAACCGCCTTGATCGAGTCTGAACCAATGTCTATACCGAGCACCTTTTCCTCCATCGTCCTACTCCACCTTGAAGGATAGTAGCTCAGGGATCTTACCTTTTCGCAAGACCACTCCAGTCACCCGTCTTTCCATCTTACCGGTATATGCCTCTGCTGTTATCTCAAAACAGTTGCTAACGGTTGTAATCAGGCTCGAATCGATAGTAATATGAGTCATCCAGGGAATATCTTTATACCAAGTGGGATCAGAAAGGTCATGCCCTGGGTCTCTTCGATAGACATCCATTTCACGTGCCATCTCTTCCTCGATTCCTTCAGCAAGGACCTTCAGGACCAGAGTGTCTGCTGTATTGATATTAATCTTTCCTTCTCCCCATACAGTAAGATATCGGGATATACCAGGCTCTTTGGGAGTGCCATAAAAGAGTTCGGGAGTAATACCCTTAACGAGTAACAATTCCCTCAATGAATCTAATGGTCCGTCTTTGCAATGATACGGTCTTTCAAGACTTTGATAGTAGGCCTCCTCAGCACCAGCAGGGGTTGTTTTGTGATCGGGATCCATCCAGTCCTTTAAAGCGCTCAGGATACCATTTATCTCTTCAGGACTGAGCTTAAACTGCGGCAATTTTAGGAATCTTTTCATTAGTGACCTGTATATTGGGTCAAAATCTCCATCGCTTTTAATCAGATGATTGACCTGTATCCTTCCTGAATGGTCCTCAATCCGTAATCTGGCACGACCATCAGGGAAGAAAGGTCGGCTCACGTAAACCCCTCGCACCTTTGCCCAATCTTCTAGAAGGCTATCGACACTGGTCTCTTGTGCGTCCTTTATTAGAATTGCAAGCCCTTGATTAAATACAGACCTGGCCATGTACGAGAGTCGGATACTGTCCTTCAGGTTGGCAGTTCCATCCAGATCGGCATGTATATCTATACGTAGATTGAGAGTAAAAAACAGAATCAGGCTGACTATCAATAACGTAATGACAAGGGCTATACCACGATTATCCTGGAAGAAGTCCGCCACGCTCATCCCTTGCCCGGATAGCCGGGAGAACAACCTTTGTGCTAAACTTGAACGGTTTTTTGGCATCGGAATTGTTTAGGAATGTAAGCTCGACAGAGACCACCCTCGGAATTCGCTGCATAGTAGGCTCTTTTGTTGAATACCAGGAGTCGTGTACCTCACCCCGAGCATCATAATACTGAAACTCCACATCCTTAAGTCGATCGCAGAGTGGTGTTCCGTCCGTGTCACCCTCGCCTCTTTTATTGTACAGTAGTGGACGATCTGACCGGAAAAGGATATAGCCATCCTTCTCTTTATCCTTCCTTACATAGTATCTTATCTCTGCCAATTCTAAGGGTATTTCTCTCTCGTCAAACGTAAGGTGCGAAAGGGAGACAAACCTGAGGGAGGGAAAATTCAGACCTTCTAGTCCCTTTTTTTCACCTATGAACCAGAACCATCTTGAAAGATCGCTCTTACTGTTACGTGTGTCTTTCGGTACGTATGTCGATTCCAGGTCCTCGGCGATTCTTTCCAAAGATAGTCGAGCCATACCGAATATCTCAGCCCTTGTCTCACATTCATCAATCACCCTGAACGTACCTTTGTATACGGCATATATGATCGAGAGGATTGTGACAAATATAACAAAGGAGATCAGGAGCTCTAAAAGGGTAAAGCCATTATGCAAGGGTCCTTTCTTAGGGTCCTTATCTTGACATTTTACGAAAGATGCGTTGGGTCTATACATATCCGGTCAAACTCCGAAGGATGATACAACTATAGCGCCAATTTATACAAAATTAAAGTATAAGGATGAGGCATTCTTGGCCTATCCCGCCTAACAGTAACAACTATCTTTTTAAGATAATCGTATCTTGTGCTTGTGATCTCCACCTCCCACCTATAGCCTGGAAAATCCTCACCAAAGTCACCAGATGAAAAACCTGCCGTTATCTCCTCATTTGCCTCAAGCTCGGCCATCTTGCTCTTTGCAAGGAACGCAGCAATCGTCAAGTTTGACGACTCATCAACAATTGAGATCGCCTGGGACTGTAACCCTAGAACTGCAATAAGGGCGATCGAAAGTATGGCCAGTGCTATCATGACCTCTAACAGGGTAAATCCTTCATGCCAGATCATTCCCTCCTTGACCCTTATTGTGCTTGACCTAACGAGCTTACATATCAACATACCTATCATATACCTTTACCTTCCAAAGGAAAGGGCTCAGGATCACGGAAAACTCTCTTCCATCCTTAGCACCCAGGTGAATCACTGTGGGTTGGACATACCCTTTTTTAAAGAAACGGATCGTTGCGTATCCTGTTGTGTCTTTATCCATTCCAGGATGGACGATATCGAGTATCTTTACATCGTCTGGGAGCTGGAAGGCGTTCTTTTCGCCCTGATAACGCTCCTCGGGTGACGCTGTGAGAAGCATAGTCCACAGACGGTTCGATTCCAGGTCAAAACAGAGGAGATAGTCTTTCTGATCCAGAACGGCCACGTTCCTGAGGTTTTTTGCCGTTCCTACAATCTTACGAACAGTCAGCTTCAGGCCGTCAGTAAGGATACCTTCCCGGAACCTAGGAATGGTTACAAGGATGAGTAATCCGATTAAGAAAACGACCGTAGTAATTTCGATCAGGGTATATCCCTGTTTCCGAAAAACCAAACGTAAACTCATTCAAGCTCCCAGTTATTTATATCCCTGTCTTCACCTTCTCCGCCCGGCTCTCCGTCAGCACCATACGTCATCAGATCGTACTCCCCGTGAAGGCCAGGGCACAGGTAAACATAATC
>DTYH01000058.1 GCA_012961955.1 Desulfobacterales bacterium
AGACTGAACGCAAATAGAGCCTTGGTGGCTATGGGTGAACAAGGCGTCTCAAACTAACACCTTTTTTCTCTTGACTTGTCTGAAACAGTACACGTCAAAAGAGTAGCCCGGGATCGGGATAGCGTGAGGCCGATCATATTTATCTTTGAATCTATGGTGTGGATCGCAATAAAATGGACGTAAAGATGAGTGAAAGAGTTACTGGAAAGTCGTATTTTTTGAGGACGTGGTTCATGTATTGTGTCTGCGCATAACGATTTTTTATTGATGCGTGAAGGCCCGGAAAAGCGACCCTTAGTCGGTTTAAGGTAGTAGGATCTGGCACGGACAAGCAGATAAGCTCAAGGGATTCTTCAAAGAATTTAAACAGGTTCAGGTACCACTCCCAGTATACAGCCGGACATTGCAAGGCCCCCACATGGGTCGGTGGCGATCACCGCACTTGTTGAGTCCTTTTTATCCGTTCTTTTCAGGGCCAATCAGGTCTTAACATCCTTGGCGATTAGCTTGAAACGCTCGTATGAATTCGGAAACTGGGGGTAGCTCCTTTCAAATTCGACCCTTTCTCTGTACTAGCAGGGATAGCGGATTAGGGTCTCTATTTTGGTAAATCCACCTTCCTACTCCAGACAAAGGCTGCGGTATATCTTTTTGATAGTCTTTTAAAACCGGTTTATCGGCTGAGGCCTCTGCTCCGAGGCTTCCCCGTGTGACGACGTTTCTTCCCGCCTTGATCTGCCTGTCAAGCCAGACGAGGTATTGTTAGAAGTAAAAACGGTTATGATCCCTCTGTATATCGGCATGGTATAGTCTGCCGGGAAGGGAGGTATGGTGCATGCCCCTAATCGGTGAATATTCCGTAATAGTTGAGCACGGTTTGGCAGATCTCATACCCTATGTTCTCTTTTTCGGTCTCAGCTTCTTTTGGGTTAAACACGAGAAGGACCTTCTTTTGAGCTAACTTTTTGGCATAGGAATCTGGTATATGGAAGAGACCAATGATTAATTCTTAGACCAGGGATCTAGTCACCAGTGTGTAAAAAAATACCTGCTCGAGCTCGTACGTGCTGACATACGGTATAAATCCCTTCTTTCTCTAGAAGGATATGGCTTCTCGTGGCATATCGGTTCGGTCAGGAGGGCATCATCGAGTGTCAGGACGATAAGGCCAAGGTTAACCTTAAAGGCCTCTTGAACCTGGTGGAGGAGAAGGCTTTGCACCCCCCTTTTTAGCCCTGAGGTACCCTTTCTTATGACCTGCACACCAACTGTAGAGATCCTCCACGACCGCAAGATCAAATATATCTTGCAATGTCAGGAAGTAAAGGGAGCCCTTGATTTACTGCGATGAACTTATCGGGATATTCACTCTTGCGCCTAACGCGTATTTTCTTGAATGCTGCCTCAATGCCCTTGAACCTATTACCATCCTTGCAACACGCTAAGGGTAGACTCAAATGTGTCGAGGATGGATGGGATGGCCATTTCAAGAATGAGAGACTGCCAGGGGGGATGTCCTTACATCAACGATTCATGAATTCCAGAACCCGTTGTTTTTAACCAGATATTCCTTATCCTTTACTTAAGCCGTAAATGTCCTCGGGTATCCGCCTCGCCGATGTTGATACACCCGAGTATGATCGGTTTGGCTTTAGCCGTATGACCTATGGGTGATTGTGACCGTCAGGCACAACTGGAACGGACCGCATATAGAATTTTGGGCCAAAGGCCTTCCCATAGTAATAGACCAATCTCCTCTCTCTGCCAGCACTAAACCTGGCAGAACCGTCATGAGACCAACAAATACGACGGAAAAGAATAGCATAAACGGCTACTCGGATCTTATCATATCTGAAACCAGCTCATGAGCATACCTTTTGGACCAATCTGTTCAGGGAATCCTGACAAAACCAGGAGCAGCCCCCGGTTTCTGACCTGCTCGCGTCCCAGGGTATCTTACCTGTTTCTATATCAAGGGATCTGATATTTGTCCTCCACGACCGGGCTTCGTCCAATCCGCTCTTATACATATATTCTGAAACATATTCTGAGACAGAATCAAATATGGCCGTATCAACCCCAAGCCTCTTTCCTAGCTTTTGTGCAACAGCCCTTTCAAGCGCATAGTCCAGATTATCTTGATTCCTTTTAAGTTTTGGAGCATCCCTGTCCTCTCCGTAAGATGAAGACTGGTAAGTGCACAAAGCTCAGTTGCCAAAAAAGATTACCTACGATCCTACCAGCGTTGGGATACGATGCTAGATTTACAACAGGAAGGAGGTCAACCAGAGTCCCCGTTGATCGGATCTTACTCCCTTTATGCAGGCCTGATGAGAAGAACACGGAAAGGACTCGAACGGTAAGACGATCAAGAGCAGAATCTTCAGTTTTTTCGTGGTGTTTAATCCTCGTATGTGTTATGCGCAAATCATTCATAATTACCGTTCGAGGTGATCAGTCTCGGTTGTCGGTGTCGACTAACCGACCAGTGAGACTGACACCGTCTGAGTAGTTACATGAGTTCCACTATTCCCTTACCCATAAACTTTTCAACGTTGCGTAAACGATTGCGATCAAACGTTTTGATCAACCGCACTTGCTGAACACTTAGAGAAAACGTTCTAGGTAAGACGAAAATGGTTTAGGTGACAGGCTATTATCACGTGGCGATTAGAGAGAAGGGAGTATTCGTCAAACCGATAGGCCTTCTTCAGAGACGAAAGCGTTACGCAAATCGAAACGGTCTTTGAAACGGAATCTATTCAGCTAGCTGCGATTGCGTCGGTAACGAAGTCAATGGAGGATCCAACAACTCCCCCTAAGGTTACATAAGATTATTTTTGGAGCCATTCTCTTCGTCTTGGAAACTTTTAAGGAGATTAAAATAAACGAATTTGTCTATGCCAGTTCTGCAGCAGTGTATGGGGATACAAAAAGGACACCCGTGCACGAGGATTTTTTGCCCGCGCCGCTCAGCCCTTACGGACCAGACAAGGTTCAGGGAGAATATTTTTCTTGGGATTTACAATGATTCGTTTGATTTGCCCAGAGCTTCATCTAGGTCTTTTGAGGAAGGATATCAGGGGGGAGGTCAAAAACCTGGGACACGGGAGCAGGATAACTATCCTTGAACTTGCCGATAAGATAAAACGCCTCCTTGATGTTGATGTAAAGACAAGGTTCAATGATGAGCGTGAGGGGGATATCAGGCATTCCCAGGCACAAATTGAAAGGCTTAAACCAGTAGGATTTGAGTTCAGATACGACTTTGATGAGGGCCTGAGAAGGCTTGCAGATCACCTCACGACCCGTGTTCTGTCTCCAGTCCTTCAGGCCCAAAGGCGAGAAGACGAACCTGACGCGCCTCCTGGACTATCTTATTGGCCTCAAGAATGATATCAACACCTCTATAAATAAGATCGACAAATGATGTTGAGGGGTTAAGTTCTCTTCCGCAGCCATGTCTTTCAGCCCTAACTTGGTCCCCAACGGTCAAAAAGATATGGCAACAGCAATTACCCGTCTTCAATCTGGTAAAGCCAGCACCTAAATATTCGGTTATCCCATAAAAGTTATACATCGCCACGTGAAAGACAGGGGCCAATACGTTTTGTTGCATGACGCCAAACCCCGAAATCGGGCTTGTTGGCTTTGAGGAGTGACCAAAATATTTCCGAGGCATGCACAAACGTTTTGCTATAGTACGTGAGACTCTTACAGTTCGGTCACAGGGTAGTGTTATACGGCTGTGCCGTTCATACTCCCTATGAGAGATTTTTGCCATCGTCCAAAAAGATATATTGGTGCTGCTCTAGACTAACAATCCCTTTTGAGACCGTAAAGGATAACCGAATACTTACACCAGCGTGTTGTTTATCCTAATTTTTTTTAAATAGATAACGTATTACGCGTATGGCCGATCGTGACCGCAAACATATTACTGGATGGACCACTAATTACAGATTGACAGGGATTTTAACCTGTTATAAGAACGGGTTGGGTCTACTATCATGGAGTTCTTGACAAATATACCGGCTTTGATTAAGGTATCGGCAACCTTTGCGATAATCACATTCCTGATGAGACTAAAGATTTCTTTGGGAAGTGCTTTACTCGCAGGGTCGATACTGCTGGGGTTCTGGTGTGCCCTGTCTCCGGTCCAGATCGCCACCTCAATGGTTCGATCAATTTTAGACGAAAAGTCCATAGTTCTATCCTTGATAGTCTCTCTGATCCTGGTACTGAGCCATTCACTGGAAAAGACCGGTCACATGCAGCGTCTTCTTGACTCATTTAAAGGGGTCAGCCAGAACGTGCGCTTAAATCTCGCTGTCTTTCCGGCGTTGATCGGCCTTTTGCCGATGCCGGGTGGTGCTATATTTTCCGCTCCCATGGTGGATGCTCTGAGCAAACAAGAGTCGATCACTCCCGAGCAAAAAACCTTAATCAATTACTGGTTTCGACACGTCTGGGAATTTTCATGGCCTCTCTATCCTGGCTTCATCCTCACATGCGCCCTTTCTGGAATCAGTGTTGGGAATTTTTTCCTGGCTCAGTTCCCTTTGACACTCTTTATGTTGTTAGTCGGATATCTTGGTATTATAAGGCCGATCCCTATGCTGAAAGAGTCAGACCGGACATACCATAGGGGATCTCTGACAGACTTTCTTGTGGAGCTCTTTCCGATCCTTTTAGTAATATGTGGCTCTCTTATAGGGGGGGCAGTCCTCCATCTATTGAGGGGCTTATGGAATGGCCTAGAACATCTTCCAAAAGAATTTCCATTACTGCTTGTTCTCATATTAAGCATCCTTTGGGTATGGTGGAAGAACGGTATAGACAATATAAGAGAGATAACGCAGATTCTAATTAATAGGTCTCTAGTTGCAATGATCTTTATGATCCTTGCAATCATGATCTTCCAGGGGATATTGAAGGATAGCAATTCCATTTCGGAGATCAGTCAATCCTTGATCGCAGGCCATGTTCCCATCTTCCTTATTGTCCTAGTCCTCCCTTTTATTGTGGGTGGAGTTGTAGGGATTACAATCGCTTTTGTGGGAACAACCTTTCCAATAATATTCTCTTTATTATCGTCATTCGGGCTCCATAATGAGATATTTCCATATACAATTTTAGGTTTCTGTGCCGGATATGTGGGGGTATTGTTATCACCCCTGCATGTTTGTTTGATCTTGACCAATGCATATTTTAGTACAGACCTTAATCGCATATACAGGTTTCTTTGGTTTCCCTGTACTGCTCTTATGACAGCAGGAATAGTCTCTTTCTTTCTTAGCCGTCTATTGTTCACGATCTCGTAAAAGAGTCTTCTCTGAAGGACTCAAGTGGGCCAAAATGCTTATGGAGTGAACAAAATCGATTTCTTAACGAAGCCATCATTATTATCGGTTTAGCGGTTATCTGGAGGAACGTCTTATGGAAAAGGTCCGTGTCGGGGTAATCGGTGTAGGGTATCTGGGAAGGTTTCATGCCCAAAAGTATAGACTTATGGAGGATGTAGAACTTGTAGGAGTAGTGGATGTAGATGAAGAACGAGCAATCGGAATCGCAAGTGAAACGGGTAGCCGAGCCTTTACAAGGTATCAGGATATAATTGGAATGGTTGATGCCGTCAGCATAGTAGTGCCTACCCATCTCCACTTTGAAATCAGCAAGACGTTTTTGGAAAACGATATTGATGTATTAATCGAAAAGCCTATGACCACCACACTCGATGAAGCAGACACTCTGATTCATATTTCAGAACAAAAGGGGCCTATTATTCAGGTGGGGCACTTAGAGCGCTTCAACCCGGCAGTCGTGGCCCTGGAGAAGGTGGTTGATCAGCCCATGTTTATAGAATCCCATCGCTTGAGTACCTTTAAGGAACGAGGAACAGACGTGGACGTAGTCCTGGATCTGATGATACACGATATCGATATTATATTAAACTTTGTTAAATCGAATATAAAGAAGATCGATTCAGCAGGGGTTCCTGTTATCTCTTCCAGTACTGATATCGCCAATGCTCGGTTGACATTTGAGAACGGCTGCGTAGCCAATGTTACGGCCAGTCGAATCTCAATGAAGAATATGCGCAAGATAAGAATCTTTCAGAAAAACGCCTATATCTCGGTGGATTATGCAAACCAGTGCATTACCATCATACGGAAGAATGGCATAGACAAAATTGGCATCATCCCGGGAATGGACGTAGAGCGAATAAAATTTTCTGATGTGGATCCCCTGGAGGCGGAATTGAGGGCGTTTGTTGATTCGGTGAGGACACGGAAGGTGCCCCCTGTTTCGGGTCGTGACGGACGGAAGGCCCTCAAGGTAGCCCTGGGAATCATGGATCAGATAAAGAGACTGGCTAAGAAGCAATTCGGTGGTAGATACTCATTCTAAAAATATAATGATTGTAGCCGGGGAGGCTTCAGGAGATCTCCATGGCTCACACCTGGTAAGGGCTATCCGCGCCTTGGATTCTGATGTTGCGTTCTTTGGCGTTGGGGGTGAGTCAATGAGGAGGGCCGGTGTTCAGATTAGAGCCGATATTTCACGCTTGGGGGTAGTCGGAATATCTGAGGCCATCCTGAAGTTGGGAGTTCTACTTAGGGCCCTTGTCATCTCCAAGCGTGACCTCAAGGAGATCCGTCCACACCTCCTTGTCTTGATAGACTTTCCGGATTTTAACCTTCACCTTGCGTCAACCGCAAAGAAGCTGGATGTTCCAGTGATGTACTATATCAGTCCCCAGGTGTGGGCGTGGCGTACAGGAAGAATAAGAAAGATACGGCGTGTGGTGGATCATATGGTGGTTATCTTTCCGTTTGAAGCGGATTTCTACAAAGAACGAGGTGTACCAGTGACCTTTGTGGGTCATCCGCTCCTGGACGACATAACCCCGGCATTTGAGATAGTCACACATCCAGACCTTTCGAGCAAAGGGCCAGTTATTGCCTTGCTTCCAGGGAGTCGAAATGAGGAAGTGTCGCGACTCCTTCCCATACTGGCTCGGGCGGCAGAGATTATATCTGATGAGATAGAAGGAATTCTCTTTGCTGTTCCAGTGGCCTCTACTGTTGATACGGAGAGGGTGGAGAGATTGGTCAAGAGATACAAGGCCAGGTTTATCATCTTGTCGAATGCGGTTCATCACGTACTCAAGGAAGCAAAACTGGTGATTACCGCTTCCGGTACGGCAACCCTTGAGGCTGCCATAGCAGGAACTCCAATGATTATTGTGTATAAGGTTTCGAATCTCAGTTACTGGATAGGGAAAAGGCTCGTTCAGGTAAAGGATATAGGTCTTGCAAACCTGATTGCAGGAAGACGCGTTGTGCCAGAGCTTATCCAGGACATGGCTTCACCTGAGCGTGTTGCCAAATGCGCACTTGAGATGTTGAGGAATGAGGCTCTCCTGACAGAGGTGAAGCGCGAACTTAAGACAGTCAGGGAAAGGTTGGGAGCCCCTGGTGCTTCTATGCGGGCGGCAAGGATAGCTATCAGGATGCTTAACCATAAAACAGAGCGAAGGTTCCGTTATGCATGAGATGAATTCGGCCTATCAGGAACTGAAATGGAATATGATTGGTTGGCTGGGGAAGGTCTTTATCGATATTATATCCAGGACTATGCGGATTACGTCGGTAGGGTTTGACCCTGTGAGCCATCTGGTATCTTCTAAAAAGTTTATACTTGCTCTGTGGCACTCCCGACTGTTGATTATCAGTTATCTATATAAGGGATGGAACGCAGCTATACTTGTAAGTGCGTCGAGGGACGGAGAGATTATTGCCCGGATATTGCAAAAACAGGGCCATGAAACAATACGCGGGTCAAGCTCCCGACACGGAATCAAGGGCTTGACACGGTTAATCCATGTGTTGAATAGAGAGGTGCGTCCAGGTGGTATGATCCCTGATGGTCCGAGAGGTCCCAGGTTTAGGGCTCAACCAGGTGTTATTACGATAGCAAAAAAGACAGGGTATCCGATTATACCAGTCAGTTATAGTGCAAGGAGAATAAAGGTGTTTAACAGCTGGGACCGGTTCATACTCCCCTATCCCTTTACAATCGGCAGGGTAATCTATGGGAAACCAATATTTGTTCCCAAGGATGTTGATTCAAAGGGTTTTGAAAGATTTCGTAAGGCTTTAGAGGACGAGCTCAATCGGATAACCCGCATAGCGGATCAGTATTTTGGTCATACTCTAACATGAGTGTACGAGTTTAAGATGTTCTCGCGGTGATTATATGAAGAAAGAGACGGAGATAGCGCTATTATTAAAGACATACAAACGTCTTCTGGAGTTGGTAAAGACTCAGTGGCTCAGGCTTGTTGCGGCCATGATATGCATGATTATGGTGGCCTTCCTTACCTCAGCAACCGCATACCTGGTAAAACCGGTATTGGACGAGATCTTTTTCAAGAAAGATATCAGGATGCTGTGGCTTTTGCCGCTCGCCATCATCGCCCTCTATTTAGTTAAAGGGGTTTGCTATTTTGGTCAGAACTATCTGATGAATTTTGTAGGTCACAGCATCATCAAAAGGTTACGGGACAGCCTGTATTTTCATATACAAAAGATGCCTCTTACCTTTTTTCACAGGAATGAGACCGGTGTACTCATGGCGAGGATTACCAATGATGTAAATATTGTCAAGGGGATGGTATCTCATGCAGTAACCGGAGTTTTAAAGGATTTATTCACCATCATAGGTCTGGCAGGCGTCATATTCTATCGCGATTGGAAATTGGCCATTATTGCCTCGTTTGTTTTTCCGTTAGCGTTTGTTCCTATTGTGAAGTTTGGGACAAAACTACGAAACTTGAGTACTCTGTGTCAGGAGGCCATTGCGAGCATGAATACCCTGCTTCACGAGACGTTCACGGGAAGCAGAATCGTAAAGGCCTTCTGCATGGAAGACTACGAAAACAGGCGCTTTTTTGAAAAAACCAGTAACCTGTTCCGTTTAGAGATGAAGGCAGTTGCCGTGAGGGCCATCTCTTCTCCGGTCATGGAACTTTTAGGGGGGATCGGAATTGCGTTTATCATCTGGTATGGCGGCTATAAGGTAATCACGGGCGCTTCCACGCCAGGCACATTCTTTTCTTTCATGGCCGCGTTGTTGATGCTCTACGAACCGATAAAGAAGATGAGTGGGCTCAACAACACCATCCAGGAGGGGCTGGCTGCTGCCGTGCGGATCTACAATATCTTAGACACCGAATCGGATATAGAGGAGAAAAGAGATGCCATTGAACTAAGGCCTAAGAGCTTTTCGGTGACATTTCGCGGAGTGTCGTTTAAGTACGAGGATCAGATGGTGCTGAAGCATATCAATCTCGAAGTTAAGGATGGTGAAATTATTGCAATCGTGGGCACGAGCGGCGGAGGCAAGACCACATTAGTCAATCTTATTCCTCGATTTTACGACGTGAGTGAAGGGGCTATATTGATTGATGGGGTTGATATTCGGAATGTGACACTTGCCTCTCTCCGTGGCCAGATCGGGATTGTGACCCAGGATCCCATACTGTTTAACGACACTGTCCGAAACAACATCGCCTACGGAAATCAAACAGCTTCTGAAGAAGATATTATAAAAGCCGCTAAGGCTGCCTATGCGTACGATTTCATTCAGGGCTTTCCTGCTGGGTTCGACACCATGATTGGTGAACTGGGAGCACGTCTCTCAGGGGGGGAAAAACAGCGTATATGTATAGCCCGTGCCATCCTGAAAAACGCCCCGATTCTGATCCTTGACGAGGCTACCTCCTCCTTGGATACAGAGTCAGAGCTGGCTGTGCAGATGGCCTTGGAGAATCTAATGAAGGGTCGAACCACGTTTGTGATCGCTCACAGGCTTTCAACCATCCGCTATGTTGACCGGATAGTGGTCATTGAAGATGGTAGGATCGTAGAGGAAGGAACACATGAGGATCTCATGAACCTGGGGGGAGTATATCACAAGCTGTATGAG
Source organism: Desulfobacterales bacterium (assembly GCA_012961955.1). GTDB lineage: Bacteria > Desulfobacterota > Desulfobacteria > Desulfobacterales > DTYH01 > DTYH01. Next base: position 9,994 of record DTYH01000058.1, read on the forward strand.
ATGCAGTTTGAGAATTCAGAGACGGGGAATCGACGAAATGGAGGGTATTAAACCTGAAAAAGATAGACCGTCCACCTATATTTCGGTAATAATCCCTGTATACAACGAAGAGAAGAATTTGAAAGAGTTGTTTAAGCGCCTTAGAGCGACGATGGACAACTATGGCAAACCTTGTGAGATCCTGTTCGTGGACGACGGGAGTAGAGATCGGTCATGAGAGATTCTGGAAAAGATGTACCGTGAAGCAAACGGTCGGGTGAGATTGATACAGTTTAATCGTAACTACGGGCAACACATGGCCATATTCCCTGCCATGGAAAGGGTTAATGGGGATATCGTAGTTACCTTTGATGCTGATCTCCAAAACCCTCCTGAGGATGTCCCGATGCTGGTAAAGAGGATAGAGGAGGGATACCATGTGGTCGGAGGATGGCCAGAAGACAAAAAGGACTGCAGGCTTAGAACCATGCCTTCATACCTGATTAATCTGATAACGTCAAAGGTGATAGGGGTAAATCTGAAGGATTTTCGTTCTATGCCCCAGGCGTACCGGAGGGAGATCTTGGAACGCCCGACCATCTGCCGGGTGACGTCCAGCTTTATCCCGGCCTTGGCAAACACGTTCGCCCGATCAGTAGACGAGATTCCCGTGAGACACGCCATGCGTTCAAAAGGGAAATCGAGATACAACCTGTTCAAATTGATCAAGCTCAACTTTGACCTGATGACCGGGTTCTCTCTGGTCCCGATCCAGGCAGTGAGTTTCCTGGGTGTCGCTTTTGCTGCCTTTCTATTTATTCGACGGTTCCTTATCGGACCCGAGGTGGAAGGGGGTCTTTACGCTTTTTGCCATACTATTTGTCTTTATTGGTCTTGAAATATTAGGGACGGGACTCTCCGGTGAATATATTGGCCGGATCTACCGAGAGGTACGGGGGCGCCCTCGTTTTGTCATCCGG
>DTYH01000059.1 GCA_012961955.1 Desulfobacterales bacterium
CAATAGTGAAAGCTTTAACAAAACACGATGAGGAAATTCACCCTTCATAAAGTAACAGTTGGAGGGTCTTGGCATTCTTGATGCCGTAATTCTGGTAGCAGTTATTGAAGATAACAAAGATCTGCTGAGCTTCCATGCTAGCCATCCTTATCTTTTTAGCCCATTCTTTGAGTTCAGCGTCTTTGTAAAGGTATCGGTAACGCTCCACCGTCTCCACCCCCTTTTTGAACCAATTCTCGCGGTTTCGGCCATGTAAACGTACGTAGGCAATGGAAGCGGTTACCGCCACAGGCCCCCTCCAGCCCTTAATCCAGGGAGCATCTATGATGACGTAGGCGATGGAGTGGTCTTTTAAAAAGCCTAAAACCCTTTCCTTTTCAGGGGATGTAATCCACTGCCAGTTGCGGAATTCCACAGCCAGGTTATGCTCGGGAAGTTTTTCGCGCACCAGTTCTAGCCACTTATAAGCCGTGACAGACGGCACAAACCAGGGCGGAAATTGAAAAAGGAGACATCCCAGCTTACCTGCTTCTTTCAACGGCTTCAAGGCTGCTGCAAACATGTCAAAGGCGGCCTCCACAACCTCCTTTGGGAATTCTTTTGCCTGGGCCTTGGCCAGGATCCCTTTGGGAAGCTCCTGTCGCAATATGTTTGGGATACTTTTTACCAGAGTTGGATGCCCCGTGAGCATAGAGTAGGCCTTAATGTGGAATGTAAAGTCCTGAGGTGTTCGCTCTACCCAGAGCATCGCGGTTCGCTCAGCAGGCATAGCGTAATAGCTGGAGTCGACCTCCACGGTATCAAAATGTTCTGCATAAAATCTAAGCCTGCCTTCTGCAGTAACTACTTGCTTTGGGTAGAAGGTGCCGCTTTCGATCAGGGTCTTATCGGTCCAAGAGGCCGTACCCATCCTTATCCTTTTCTTATTTGATGCTTTCATAAAATTCCCTGATTGTCCAAAAACGCTTGGCCACAATAGAAACGCCCCTTAATCCAGAACGGGTCAGCACGCCCTCCACCAGGAGGACTGCACTTCCCATAATCTTTTTTGCGTATTGGGCCTGGACATCTTCGAATACCGTCAGATCAAAGAGCCCATCCTCATCCTCCATGGTCATAAATATGACCCTTTTTCCACTCCTGGTGGGGGGTGTGTGAATGATGATGACCCGACCGCCTGTCTTTATCCTGCTCCCGTGGGCTTTCCATTTTAGGGTTGTGCTTTTGATAAAACCACGCCTTTCAAGGTCGTCTCTAAAAGGGGCCATGATGTGCATGGAGGTGGAGACCTCCGTGAGATCAGATTCCGTTAAAAGCATACAAAGGGCTTCTTTATCCATAAGCTTCGCTTTCTTTCATTCAACCCAGATTATGCATGACAAATCTTGATGGTTTCGTAAAAAGTCATTTTGCCTGCCCTCCGCCTTCCACCTTCGGCAAACTCGGCATTTGCCTATCTGCTGCGTCCAAGGGGAGACCCAGGAAGGCTCCAGAAAGAGAAAGCCTTAGATTGGTCTCCTGAGGAAGGGCTACCCTAGTACAAAACTCCCTGATGCTGGTAAAGAGTCCTTGCTCCCGTTCCTTTAAAATCCGCTCGCAGAATCGAGGCCCGAGCCCCTTGAGGGCCGAAAGCCCTATCCGGATACCCCCATTTTCTGCTGTATAATCGTATTGGCTGTAATTTACGTGAGGGCCAAACACCTTAAACCCACTTCTTTTCGCCTCGTTTAATATAACGCTTTTGGGATAAGAGCCCACGTGACCTGCATTGAGGAGTCCCAAGTAAAATTCAAGAGGGTAATGGGCCTTTAGAAACGCGCTTTGGTAAGTGATGTGGGCAAATGAGGCTGCATGGGCCTTGCAGAAACCATAACCGGCAAAGCTTGCCACCATGGCAAAGATCTCCTCAGCCGTCTTAAGGCTATAACCCTGTCTAATGGCTCCCTGGACAAAGGAGGCCTTTAGCCTTTCCATATAGACCTTCGAGCGATCTTTGGTCATGGCTCGTCGCAATTGGTCGGCCTCGGCAAAGGAAAATCCAGCTATGCGGTGGGCAATCTTTAATACCTGTTCCTGAAAAATCACAACACCATACGTCTCCTCAAGGATTGGTTCAAGATCCGGATGAAGGTAACAAACCGGCTCCTTGCCGTTCCTTCTCTGAACGTATGGGGTAACCATGTCTCCCTTCATAGGACCGGGCCTGAAAAGCGAAATCTCGGCAATGATATCTGAAAATCTTCTGGGCTGGAGTCTTCCCAGCAGTTGACGTTGCCCAGGGGACTCGACCTGGAAGACTCCAACGGTCTCCGTGGTCCTCAATAGGCGGTAGGTCTTTTCATCATCTAAGGGAATGTTATCAAGGTCCAGAAAAATGCCCTCCTCCGCAAGGAGCTCAAGAGTCTTTTGTATAGCTGTGTGCATGCGGAGCCCCAAAAGGTCAAGCTTTACAAGGCCAAGGGTCTCTATATCATCCTTGTCGTACTGGGCGACAGGAAAGCCCTTCTTGGACATCTCTACGGGTACCCATGAGACCAATTCCCCAGGTGCGATGACCACACCACCCATGTGAACTGAGAGCTGATAGGGGAGGCCTGAAATCTTTGCAGCCACCCTTAGGAGCTCAGACTCATCTCTCAGGGGGGTGTCTTTTAGTTCGGGAAGGGTCTCAGAAGCTGCTTCAATCTGCGAACTTTTCAGATAATACGGCAAAAATGAGGTCAATCGATCGATCCTCTCGTAAGAATATCCAAAGGCTCTTCCAAGCTTGCGTATGGCCCCGCGCGCCCTGAAAGTGGGGATGGTAGCAACCATGGCGGCTTGTCCTTCATATTTTTCCATAACATGATTGATCACCTCATCCCTTCTCAGAGAATCAAAGTCAAGGTCTACATCAGGCATGTCTGAACGGCTTTCATTGAGAAACCTTTCAAACAAAAGGTCGTGTTCCAGGGGATCCACACCACCAAGGAGTAAATAAGTAATCAGGGCTCCGGCTGCCGAGCCCCTCACCGTGCAACGAATCCCTCTTGCCCTGGCAAAGGCCCACACATCCTTGACTATGAGGAAATACTCGGAAAGCCCTTTTCCGCGTATAATCTCCAGTTCCTGCTCCAGCCGAATAAGGGCTCTGTAAGGAACAGGCCTGTATTTAGCTGCCAGGGCCGAAAGACAGAGCCTTGTAAGCAATCTATCAGCAGATAAACCTCTGGGGAGTGGATAAGAAGGAGGGTGAACTCGGTTTATGGGAAGCTCTAGATGACTGGCCTGAGCAACCCTTGCGGTGTTTTCCACAGCTTCAGCATACGGCACAGCTGCCATCATCTCGTGTTCTGTCTTGAGATAAAACTGGTCATTCGGAACTGGATGGATATCTCGGTGATGAACCATCTGCTGGATACCTATGAGTCTTTGATGAATCGCGAAGTCCTCCCTGCTTAAGAAAGCCACATCATTGGTTGCTACCGTAAGGAGCCCTACTTGTTTCGCCAGCATTGTCGTTCGCTCCATGATGGCATTGTCGCCTTGAAGTCCATGGTTCTGGATTTCAACAAAGAGGCGTTCAGGCCCAAACGTATTTTTTAGAACTTTAAGCCAATGGCGTGCCTGGTCCAGGCTTCCCATAGAGATAAGTGTGTGCAGCCTTCCTTCCCTTCCTCCAGTCAGACAGATGAGGTCATGACCGAACTGAGTAAGGGTATATAGCGAGCAGGCAGGTTTACCTCTAGTGGCTTCTGAATGCGCCCTGGATATGAGACGGCAGAGATTTTTATAACCCGCAAAGGAAGCAGCTAACAGTATCAGAGAAGTTCCATCCCAAAGGGTCAACTCAGAGCCGAGAATGGGCTTAATGGCCTCCTTTAGGGCAGCCTTATAAAATCGGATTGCCCCATACAGACCGTTTTTATCCGTAAGAGCAATTGCATCAAAACCCATTTTCCTTGCATGCTGTACCAGGGCTTCAGGCGTGAATGTACCATAGAGAAAGGAAAACGCACTGTGAATATGCAGATGGGTAAACATAAAACAAAACCAGCAGAGGAAATCATGAATCATTTAAATCAATCTGAACAACTAAACAAAAAGTAACATTTTAGCATTTTGCAACAAGCCAGTTGCATCGGACCCAAGCTCAACTTACGATACAGGATACATGACCGATTGAGCGGGAATATATTCCGGTTAAATACAGCTACCCGTGTAACCCTTTATATAAGCAAGGCCGTCGCGGTATTAGGCTTGTCTCTTGATGCGGACGGGTTTGTCTCAAGAGACTAAAGTGTTACAACAAAAATTATAAATCACCGTGATTTCTTTCTCACCAGACCGACCATAACGCCAAGGACTCTGAAAGACCTGTGATCATCTTTTCTTAAGATAAGGGGAGGGTACCTGGGATTGGCCGATTTCAGCCTGACTTCGTTCTTGCTCCGGTAAAAATACTTCAGGGTCACTTCATCGTCAATCAAGGCAGCAACGATATCACCGTTCTGCGCCTGTTCCTGGATCTTAATAATGACATAATCTCCATCTTCAATATGAGCATCCACCATGGAGTCCCCCTTGACTCTAACGGCAAAGCATGTTTCAGTTCCAAAAAAGCGCATATCAATCCCCAAAGATTCTTCGATATTCTCAACCGTTAAAATAGGAGTACCTGCCGCAATCCTGCCTACAACTGGTATCTTTCTATCAGACAACGCACGGGCCCCTGTCAGGGTGATTCCGCGTCCTTTGCCTGAATGGATCTGAATGTAGCCCTTTCTTTCCAGAGACCGTAAATGGAAGTGGCCGGTATTGAGTGACTTGAACCCAAAGAAATCGCATAGTTCTCTTACAGTCGGTGGAAACCCATGTTCTGAGTTGAAATCTATAAGAAACTTCAACACCTGCTCTTGCTTACTCGATAGCCTTTCCATAAGCTCCCTATAAATAGAACATATACTTTATCTAATACTATAGAACGAATGTTCTATTTGTCAAGGAAAAATTTTTTAAGGTATTTAAGAAGACCCTGTAGCTCCTACACTCCTCCAACTACTTAGATTCAACAAAATATTTTGATCCATTATCCGGAATTTGGAATACCTTGTAACAATTTAGCGTTTTGAAAAAAAACAGCCGCAGGAAGATGCTGCTCCTACGGGGTGTTAGGAACAGCGAAGAGTTAAGAGTGAAATGTGAAGGAGTTATTCCACATTCATCTTTCACTCTTCACTCTTCATCCTCCACTCTTAATGGGAGCGGCTTCCGGCCGCGACCCATTAGTGGTTTTTCAAAGAGCTAAACTGTCAAGGAATACCTAAGCACATGTTGTCATAAATATGATGGCGCAAAGCACATTCTCTGAAACGTGAGTAATAAAAATAATTGGCCAAAGTATCTTCACTACAGATTTAACACGGCACGGCAAGTCGATCTTGCGAAAGAAGGCGCCTTATTTACGCGCAGGGGGTTTGATCCGAAGTTCAGGCAACTGGAAAATAGAGGAGTCCTTTATCCCCTCAACATCCCCCCGAAAATGGTCTGACAAGAAGGCCCTCGTTTCACAGAATGCAAGCCAAGTCACCAGACTTTGTCTGGCCGAGGAGTGATAAAGCCGAACCATTGCGGTCGCTGCTAGCGTGTTGGTGTGCGACCACTTCCGAAAATGCTAATACGCTCCTGATCGCCAACAAGCAGATGCCCGCCCACAAGGTCAGCCGCCCACCTGCGGCAACCTCGATCTGCTAAAGCCCGAGCCCAGGAACCTGGTTGAGGGCTTCCTCAAGACACGGAAGCTTCCCGACAACCTGGATCAGGATTTTGCTTACGCTCTGCAAGAGGTACTCTCCCGTCTGGTCAAGGTCGCGGTGAAAGCCGGGGATCTGGGCGCAGCGTAGCTTGCAGGTGGCTCACCCGCGACGACAGCGGAGATGATGAAACGCCTTGAGTAATAACTCGACGAACTCACAAAGGGTCACAATCCGGGTAAGGTTCGGAATATGACGTGTTCAAGATGCAGATTGATAAGGATGATCTTTCTTCACGAGACACAAGTTGAGATAGGAACCGTAGACTAGTTCCGTGAGCAAGGCTACCAATACGTCCACCGCCCGGAGATTCCCCCGGGTGGAGAATCGCCGGAACGCGAGGACTACCACCAGGTTGTACTAGTCGGCCGCCTGCATGATGCCCCCTTCCGTATCAATCCAGACGTACCGACGGAATCCATGGATGAGCCTGTTCGAAAGGTCATGCCGCGAGATAGTCTGTCGCTTGTCATCAACAACGTACCTTCCCTAAGATCCTGACAGACGGCATCTACGCATCCTGGCGACGTGAAGAAGGTGAGCTAGGGTATAGAACTGAAGAATCCAACCAAGGATATCGGTGAACGAGATCCCAGGAAGGGCTCGCCTCCTGCTTACAACCAGACTTAGACCTACAAGGCCGATATCCCGGGTCTTTTCCTTTACGACGAGCTGCTTCGGATTCCTGATGGACTTGCCGGACTAGGGGGACCACTGACCTCTGGTTCGGACCGCTTCGTGCCGTGGCGAACCATAGATGGCCAGGATCTGGCGCTGTTGGCCTCAGTGCAGCTTGAAGTCCTTGTCAAAGGTATTTTTGAGAGACAACGCTCCCTGGAATACATGCTACACTTCATCACTTTCGAAGATAAACGGCAAAGAGATAGCCAAGAAAGCCGGAGCTTACCACCAGTACTGGGAATCAATAAAGCGGTAGACTGTATAGTACAGCCCAGCCGGCCGGGCGGCGACAGACGCATCGGGGTGGCATACCGCACCCAGGAATCTCGGAAGAGCCTGTCCATGGCCTTTGTGCTGGAAGGATCATCAAGCATCCAGCAATGGAGAAACTGACTATCGACGTTATTATCGACCGGAATGATCTGGAGGACCAGCTCTTTGGAACCTTTAGCATCGATAGTGAGCTCCTCAGACAAAAGCGCGTACAGGCTAAAAGCCGCGAACATCTGGAAGATCTACTGCGCGTTGTGTTCGGAGGGTGAATCTTCACAACACTCCAGAAGTTCGAAGGTGGGGGCATTCAAGCCTTCGTCAGAATATCGCCGTAATCGCCGATGAGGTGCACCGCAGCCACTACGGATTCCCCCCCAAATTTAACAAGGATACCGGTGAGATTCGATACGGCATGGCAAAATACCTCCGTGATTGCTTGCCCGATGGTTCTTTTATCGGCCTTACGGGTACGCCTATCGAGCTGGATGATAAAAGCATGCCAGCCGCTTTCGGGGATTACATCGACAAACATGACATTCTACGTGCGGTTGAGGATGGAGCTACCGTCCCGATCTACGACCAATCACGTCTTGGGAAGTTGGAGGTGAGCGAAGAAGAAAACCCAAAGATTGATCCGGAGTTTGGGGAGATCGGTGAGGGCGAGGAAGAGGAGGAAAGCAAAAGCTCAAAACCAGACGGGCCGCTCTTGAGGCGAGGGCCGGCACGAAAAAGCGGATTGGGCTTGTGGCCAAAGACATAATGCATGCAATTCCTCGTCTGAACAGGGTGCTTAAGAACAAGCCCGCCGGTCTAGTGGTTTATCACCTCGCCATTTCACACCCCTTAAAACGTCCTCTTCACACATACACAGCAAGTGGTCGTAAGGGCCAAAGAACACTTGACCAAGTGCCCTGTTTCTGAATTGTCAAGCCCAAAATTGCATAGGTCGAAGCAGGTTTTTCATGCGGCCTCTCTCCACTCGATTTGACTTACGCATTGACGGTTTACCTCTAGCCG
>DTYH01000060.1 GCA_012961955.1 Desulfobacterales bacterium
ACCCCTACATATGTTCTTATCCGCCTGAGGATCTGGTGATTGAAGACTATGGTAACTTCCTTAAGACAAAAGGGAGGCTTATCCTATCTGAAGAACGTTCTGTGAGCGTCCCCTTTCAAACCACAATCCTAGATGGTATTGACATAAGAGAGACCGTTCGGCACATCCATGAAGGCCGAATATATGTACGGGAACTTAAGCGAATTAGAGGCGGAGTCGGCTCAGTGATTGTCATATTCGACCCGGATAAGGAAGGGGACCGCTTCCCATATCTAATGACTTGGCTGGGAGAACATGACCAGGAATCGGACATGGCATTCTATGCAACCGATCCATTAGACCACATTGTTGGCCCTGGCATCTCTCGCTGTCAATACGGGGGATTCATGATGACTTATCCGCCGCTACGACTGGCGGATGTATGGAACGATCCGGACTACATGTTCGCGGAATCAAAAGCAGAAAGATTACTCCTGGCCGGCCTCGATTACAGCCTGGAAAAATATGTGGTCTATATTGCTTCGGAGCCCCCAAGATCCTACATAAAACAGGTAGCTTCGCGTTCGGGAAAACAGATTGTATATATCCCCATTGGTCAGCTTTCATCGATCAAGCTTAAACAAATAAGAACTTTTCATATCCTGGCCGGAAAGGACAAAAGAGAGATTGCCAAGGATTATATCTCGTGAGGGAGTCAAGATGGAGACAGAAAGAGAGATTCAATCCATTCTTGCGGAGCTGGACAGGTTATATCCCGACGCAGCCCCCAGTCTTGAGTTTTCTAATCCTTTAGAGCTATTGATTTCCACCATCCTTTCTGCCCAATGTACTGATGAAAGGGTCAATCAAGTTACCAAGAAACTTTTCTGCAAATACCGATCATTAGAGGAGTTTGCCCAGGCAGATCTGGAAGTACTGGAACAGGATATTCGATCCACAGGTTTTTTCCGCAACAAGGCCCGGAGTATTAGAAAGTGCTGTCAGGCCATCCTGGAACAATACGGAGGAAAAGTCCCTTCCAATTTTGATAACCTGGTCAAGCTACCTGGGGTGGGTCGCAAGACTGCCAATGTAGTTCTTGGAGGGGCCTTTGGCATTCCGTCAGTAATCGTGGATACGCATGCAAGCCGGGTTTCCCAACGTTTAGGGTTGACACAAAATACCGATGCACATAAGATTGAATTCGATCTCAGGGAAAGGATTCCTGTGTCCAAGTGGACGACCTTTTCACATCAGCTTATCCAGCATGGACGTAGGATATGTACGGCAAGAAAACCTAAGTGTTTAAAATGTTCCTTACGTAAATGGTGTAGATATTTTCGGTTATCATAGGCGTGACTGACGTGAAAAAAGCTAAACAGAAATTTCTAAACTGATCACAATTGTACCCAAAATGGCCGTATGCAAATATTTGTTCTTTCCCGAAGTCAGACCTGCTGAATCGCACTCGACGGCAAACTATGTGTGAATATTTAAACCCCTCTCCAACCTCTCCGAGCCGGGATGCAGAGGTCGTAAGGCCTGCGCGTTAGACCGGTACACGTTAATCCCCCGAAAAAGAAGAGTCATTGTCATTAATGAGACCAAGAACTGGTAAGCAAATAGTTTAAAAAAAAGACTATTATTAGCTTTTGCCGCGAGAGGCAGCCCTGTGTCTCCTCTGTGATTCGCGTAGTTTTCGACGCTTATATTCACTCGGTTTTTCGTAGTTCCTCTTTAATTTAAGCCTACGAAACAGGCCATCGTTTTGGATCTTTTTTTTCAAAATCTTCATGGCCTTTTCAAGATCGTCATCTTCGACCTTGACTTCCAGATCCTTAAACTCCTTCAAGCTTCCCTCCCCTTTCTCTGCATTTCAAAATACCGAGTCTGATTTAAGGATGCGTTGCTTAGAAAAATCCGTCCACTAGCATCTTTAGCCCAAAAACCTCTTTCAGTTAACAAAAAATAGGGGCACTCCGCCCCTTGACCGAACAAAAGATCAAAGTCTAGCTTCGATGGTTTGGCAAAAAGTTATTTTGCGAACAACAAAACTAGACTTTTTACGAGACCGTCAGGTTTAATCCTGAGAAGAAATCTAATTTATTTTATCACAAGTGAAACCGAATGTCAACAAGCATTCGGCACACGGCTAACCCTTGGCGCCTTCTTACCTAAACACAGGATCTAAGGCAAAATCCGACCTAGCACAAACCTCTAATCCGTTCACGCCTCAAGGCTTCTCCTTTACCCCCCCCTACAAAAGCCACCCGCAGAAGCCCGGGGTCAAAATCGATGTATTCGACTTCATTTTCACCCCGTTAACTGTTTCAAAGGGAACCCTGTTTAGGAGAGGAAACTTCGCACAGATGCGTGCCCCGAAAAGCCCATACTAGTCCTTCAAAGTGTCTATGCACATTTGCAGCAAAGTTGGAACTACTTTTCTTCCCCAGTAGAATCATGGTCTAAATATTTCTTACGCAAATTCTTTTCAACACTCTCAAGCTTTTTGATCATCTCCTCTGTCGAGCGGAGTAACGCCAACTCTGGATGAACTTGAATAGCAACAGAGAGCTTTGTTAAGGCTAAAAGGAGGTCTCCGCACAGTTTAACTGCATCATTGGCCTTTTTTCCACCTTTTAACTCTTTCTTAAACATCTCAAGTTTACTGTCTATGTTTCCCAATAATCCCCCTGGTGTGAGCTTCAGTAAGCCCATACGGGCGGCACGTTCCAAAATGCGATACGCCTGCATTAATGCAGGCAATCCTTTGGGTATCGAATCAAAGACGGATTTCTTGCCTGACCTCTCAGCTGCTGACAGCTTCATCTTAAACCAGTTCGACTTGACTTCCTCTGAGTCTCGAACCTGTGCATTGCCGAAAACGTGTGGATGACGCTGTATCATCTTATGGACAACATGGCTAATAACATCCCCGATATCAAAAGCCCCCATCTCCTCGTAGAGCCTTGCCAAAAAAACAACCTGAAAGAGCACATCGCCTAATTCGTTGCAAATCTCTTCTGCGGAGTCCTCTTTTATCGCCTCAACAAGTTCGTAGACCTCTTCAATAAGGTACACCCCTACCTCATCGGGGGATTGCTTCCGATCCCACGGGCAGCCATCCTGCCCGCGAAGTCTCTCTATCAGAGAAACAAGATCCTCAAAAGGGGCGCTCTTTGTGGTTATAGTTTCCTCCAATCCTTTTTAAACTCTTTTATGTTTTTGTAAAACTTTTGCTTCATTTCTTTTGGAACCAATGCGGCTATTTTTTCTGATATTGCAATGACATAGGAAGACAGGAATGACTTTTTGATACTGGAAGCCTGTCCTGGAAGAAAGGTTGTTAAAGTAATCGTAAGTACTGATACAATCAATATGCCTTTAATCATGCCAAATACGCCTCCAAAGAGATGATCCAGCCAACCCAGGAAACTTGCCTTAAATATATATTTAATAAGTCTGGCCATAAAGGCAATAAATACGATTATGAAAAAGAAGATCAAAAGGAAACTAATGATGTTCGCATATGATTTATTACCAATCCATTCAGAGAGTCCGTGGGCCAGTAAAGGATAATAAATATATGCTCCATAAAGACCAACAAATACAGCTATAATGGAGGCTATTTCCCGTACGATGCCTCTGAATATTCCCCGTAAGAAACAATATCCAACTACAGCAACAATAGTTATGTCTAATACATTCATCCAAGCACCTCAGAACTCTTCTTGTTAACCCTGAGCTGTCCTGCCTCAGACAACGAGTTTTAGATTTACAACTTTTACCATAGGAAAACTCTTGAAGTCTCGTATGATCATTAAAGGGATAGTTTACAAATCGCCCTGAACCATCGTTAAAATGTTTGTAACCGTCTAGCACCTTGATGAGCGATCCCTGCGTCCCGGCTGGAAATCACTTCTTCCGGTCCTATCTGATTCGCCAGAGAAGCAACATCCTGCCGCGACGATTTTTTAAAAATGCTGAATTGGTATCATCTCAATAAATCGGGACAGCCGGTATTATTTAGTGTGGAATTTCATGTGCCACGATTCCACGGGCTGGGTATGAAACTCCACCCTACATTGGTTTTAAAGAAACAATTGTCTACAAAGGATGTGGTCCCAAGTGTTACGATCAGGTGATTATTCAGCTATTACCTAAATTGTTACTCCCATAGTAATCTTTACAAAGAGCTAAAGTGTTACAAATGTTTTATCTAACCCGAACAGAAGTTCGCGTAGCACCTAAAACGGCGCTACAAAAAGTTTTTGCAGTAGTATTAATTAGCGTCTCCATACAAGTAACCTACATATACGAGACTGAATAAGTTTCCAACTTCTAAGTAACGAGGAGTTTTTTCGGTGAGTAAGGCCACATAAAGGTTCCTTGTTGAGATGCACATATACTGAAAACCCAGGACCTCCAGCTCAGGTTCTGTCGGAGTTGTAGGCCTTCCTATCCGAAGGAGAGCCCACAGGGCTTACAGGCCCGAGGCAATGACTTATTTACGTTCGAAGAGAGAACGCAACTCACCGAAAAAAAGCCATTTAGGGGTGGAAACTATTTAAAAAGACAATAACAGTTATAAAGATTGATGGGTTCATGAGCAATCAATCTAGTTCACTAAGTAAGTATTTTGGGGACATTTGAAACATTCTGCTAAAATTCTGAAACTCGGGCTATTACCCTCAAACGATCGAAATTTTTTACACTGAATACTTCAAATCGGCTTCTTCCAAAATGCTCAAAAAGCCGTTTACAAAAGACCTACTACGAAACGATCAAGATTATAATGGCCTATTAACAAAAGAGGTCTTTTAGGTCAACAGTTTTTAAATATTTCAAACTTCGCCGTTCAAGTCAAACATAGTTAATCAGCCCTGACAATCCAAATACATTATACATTGGTTAGGTTGACTTCTGCACACATTTTTCTGGGGGAAATAGAATTAGGCAATTATCCCCTTAGAGGTACTTCCTGTATACTGGATAGATACGAATCCAGATACAGGAGGTCTCTATGGGGC
>DTYH01000061.1 GCA_012961955.1 Desulfobacterales bacterium
AACAGAAAAAACAACAATAGAACGAAAGACAAAATCACTTTTTTCGTTCCTGAGGACATAGATCAACCCCCTTTGCCGACAAAAACGGAAATTATATCGGGTAAAAGGAAAAGACGTTTAATTTCGTACAAGATTATACAAGATTAAACCTAAGTAAGTCACAGGAATTTCCCCCAACCTTTGGACTACTGTCTCTTTCTCTGGTCGAGCTGGTTGAAAGTGCCCAGGAAGAAGAACAGGGGTGGCGATGGAGTAACGTTGCACTCCACCACAAGCTACGCCTCCTTGGGTTACAGCGCGAAAATGTAACCTATCCGGTTAGAATCATTGCCTTTTTGTTGAAAAGATTAGAATTGGGTAGCACTTGGGTATTTAACGAATCCCTCTCAGAACTCGTAACGTATCATCTGGGAAGATATCTAAAAAGCTATCTTTCTCCCCCTCCAACGCCATATCCCTAATCCGTCTCCTTATCTCCTCGTAGTCTGATATCTTCCTCTTTAAGAAACTCGGCCTTTTCCTCAATGCCGTGAGGCGTACGAATAGGATATAGATATACCGGATCTTCTTCCTGGACCCTTCCTTAAAGCGATTCCCCTTTAAAAACCCTTTTTGGCTAACTCTGAAACGTAATTCACTTTGCCTAGGGTGATCCCCATCCATTTTACCATCTCACACCGGGTTAGGTTAGGGTCTTTGCTGATTACCTTGAAGAGACGGAAACGGGTCTCTTGTCCGTACCTTTCGTTCATGAGATGGACCTCATGGATTGCTTACACCAGGTTTGTCAAGGGAAATTGGTCTTTTTGGTCTATCTTGTAAGGAGATAACATCTCAGCGCAGCTATACTCGGCACGGCCAAAGTCGTCTCCCCAGATCCGAGATGGCGCAGATACCTACTGATCTGCCGATGGCTCAAAATCCGGATCTTCTTTCTTCTCCTCAACAACAGGCTCTCTTTCTACCCCTGTCAATCTCGGTACCGGTGCTAGTCAGTCCCCATTCTTCGAGAACCTGGGGGTCTTGCTCGGGGGTGTGAATCTCCTTGGCCTTCCGTGGTGTCCTGTGATCAGCTGAACCCTTATACATCCTGTACTAATTCATCACCTCTTACAGAGAGCGGCCATATACACCCTATTTTTGATTTGGAGGCTCCTGATGCCAATTTGCGCCAGGATTGCGATAGGGAGCAGGCGGTTACCAAGTAGGTGAGGGCGTACCATCTATGAGCAAACCCCTTTTGCACGTGTTGCTTGAAGACATGGCGCCATGATCGTCGTATTGGTTAAATCAGCCGAATAGCTATGTAAAATTATGTTTTAAACCAGAATTGCTGTGAAGAAATTTCTTGCATACCATGGCTTGACAACGAGGATTCTTTAAACTAGGATATATCTGGTGTCTAATCGGAGGCGGGGTTTTTGCTAATCAAGCTTGACGGTCTCGTAAAAACTCTAATTTTCCTCTCTCCGTGAGCGAAATGAGCGTCTGTGAGACCATGGACGTTGCCAATATTCTCATTTTAAAAAAGTTTGTGCAATATTTGCGTATCGCGTATTCCGTCCAAGTAGGTCCGCTTCCACAGTTAATAATTTTGAACTTGGCAGGCCTTACTTTGACCAAAAGGTGCTGGCTGAGAATCTGTGAACTCACGCGAGATACTGACGTTTATCGTCTCAAAACGTCATGGAAAGAGAAGAGCTGAACGAGTACCTCGACAAACCGGTTATTGTAGATACCGCTACGCCAGTCATATATATTGGTACGCTCTCTGAGGTCGGAAACAGTTTTATCACCTTAAAAGACGTAGACGTACACGATGTGAGTGAGGGCTCCTCCAACAAAGAGGTATATGCCCTTGAGGCAAAAAAGTTTGGGATCAAGAAGAACAGATCGTATACGAAGATAAGAATCAACGTAATATTATCCATATCTCTCCTGGAAGATATAATCGAATATTAATCCATAAATCGGTATTAATCTAATTTCTCTTCCCTTGATGGTGGAGGGTGGCTGAGGACGAAAGCAATGGGTAAAATATTTGAAAAGCCTAATTTTACTGCCGCCATGATGGGTGCTGTGCCATACCGTGATGTGGAGAGGGCCCTTCACGTGATCCTAGAAAATTTTCCTGAAGCCCCTTCAATACCGATTATGACGCGAAGTATAAGATGGTTGCTAGAGGGGATCCCGTGTCTTGTATTTGATCGTGAAAGACGACAAGTCTTTCTTGATCCTTCCCCTGAAAGAGAAGATGAACTCCTTGAGTTCTATGAAAGGTACGACCAAGGAGATCTGGACTATTTTAGTGTTTCGCGTAAAACGGCCCCCTTTTTCTATGCGATGATTGACCGGCTTAAAGAGGATCGGCCTCACGGACTAAGGTGGGTTTTTTTTCATACCGCAGGCCCTATACTCCTAGGAGACGTGATAAAGCAAACAGATGGCAGTCCATCGATACATCATGAGACCCTAAGGGATGTTCTGATAAAGGGAACAAGTATGAAGGCGAGGTGGCTTGAAAGAAAGATAAAAAAAGAGGTTCCAGGAGTAGAAGTGGTAGCAGATATGCCCGAAACAACCCTGGTTAATTTTACTTCAGCCAGTGGTACTGGAACAAGACAAGAAATCATAGATGCCATAAACGAAGGGTTTATGGGATTGACGTGTCTTACTTGGATACACTGCTGTGCCAATATAGACTGGTCTCTCCTTACAGACTCTAATGTCGATGTGATCAATTTTGATGCCTATCAACACTCAGATAGAGTAGCTCTCTACTCCGACGAGTTTAAGACGTTTCTTGAGCGGGGCGGAATGATCGGGTGGGGTATAGTACCTGTTATTGAAGAAGCAATGTTGAAGGAATCCGTGAAAAGCCTGGTGGAGAAGTTGGAAAAGGCTATCGACCTATTTGTTCGCAAAGGGATCGATGGGGAATTGCTGGCGTCTTCTTCTTGGATTCTACCCTCGTGTGAGACAGTATTGTTGACCCCTGACCAGTCAGACGCTGTTTTTCGCATGACGAGTGAGGTGTCTCAGATCATGAAAAGGGAATACGGATTTGAGGCATGAGATAATTTGACGGTCTCGTAAAAAGTCTAATTTTCCCCTCTCCGTGAGCAATTTTGGGATATTGCGAGACGTCGTTCGGAAAATCGCTTTTTACGATACGGGCAACTTGGTGAACAGGATAGAATGATGAAGAAGAGGTTAATCGTGTTAAAGGTACGGGAGGTATCGTAGCTTATAGC
>DTYH01000062.1 GCA_012961955.1 Desulfobacterales bacterium
AAGTTTGGCTTGCCACCGCTCAAGATTCTGCTCCTGAATTTTCAGAAGAATTCCAGGTCGTCGAGGTAGCCACCCCTTGCACAAGATAGAGCGCTTCTGATTCAACTGTCTAGGGGGCTGTTTCCGACGCTTGTTGCAAGCTTTTGCTGTGCGAAAAGTCAGAAAGCGGAGATACTGGGATCCCACAACCCGAATGTCAAACTCCCGACGTATGATCTCAGCCCCTAATCTGGCGCGTTGCTCAAACTGAGGCCATTCTTTCAAAACAAGTTGGATAGCGGAGGTCAAATCCCCTGCATGAGATCTGTATGTCAAAACGCCTTCTTGCTCACCCACATAAAGCTGCATCACAGATCCTTTCTGTACGATTATAACGCAGCCTAGAGCTAGAGCTTCGAGTCCTCGAGTAACCATCCCACCAGAATGGCGATAATAGGTAAAGCATAACTTCGATTTGGCCAAAAGATCATAGTATCTTCCGTGATCCAGAAATCCATTGACGATAACCAGCTTCGTGTCCGGCATGCGAAGAATTTCATGGAGGAGTTTAGCCTTGTCCGGATGATAAGGGTGTAACATGGTCCCAGACACGAAAATGTCAATTTCTCGCTTCTGCTTGTGGGTAAGCGATGGTAAATCGTTATCGACAACACCAAACGACTTGGGAAAAGTAGAGACTGGGACACATACCAGTTTGCGCACGTCCTGCCACTCGGTCTGGTCTGTGACAACCAATTCATCAAAGATCTGCAGCCATGGGTACACAGTCTGGATGTGCAAATCGTAATCCGCCGTTTGTCCAAAAGTTGGGCAGGGCAACTCTTGAAGGTTAGGGGGGACAGCATGCCACTCAATCATTTGGCAAATATAAAAGTCGGGTGGGTTACGCCGGTTGTAAAACTTATGAACATCCGCGTATGGTTTATTCTGAATGTCACCAGGCTCAAAACTAATATTTTGAACTTTGAATTTGGTATCCTGTTCGGCCGCCCTCACCAAAGCCCAAGGGCCGCTGCGAGCCCATGGCAACTGCGCTAAGACTCGAATTTCAGGCTTGCGGATTAAGGTCAACAGATTCTGGGCGTGAGGGCTGTCTAGCCTTTCCAAAATATGCGCAGCACCTGTTTCGTCACCAGCTATCCACTTGGCTACAGCGGTGTAGAAGTAGGCTTCAGGCTGTTTGAATCGACGCAGTCCTTCAATAGCCTCCTGAGTTTTTCCAATTAGACCCAAAGCGGCATAGGTCTGCCACTGGTCCGGGCTACCCTCCATAGCCACCGCAGTGTAATTGCCCGAATCAAACAACTCGGCTGATGATTTAAGGTTGTGAACAGTATTCACGTCCTTCATGCGAAAACAGATCGGAGATAGCAAAAATAGTATTCTCTTTCAATAAAGATGAAGATTTGGTCTGAGGCTTTACACTAGATCTTGATCCCATCCCTGGCGCGGAACGCACAAACAACGAAAGACTAAAATAAGTTACAAACACCTAAACAGATACAGCCACTTCAGTTTTTAAATTAGGCCGAGACGTTTATGAAGTCTCTTCAGACACCGCAGGAACTTCCAGGCATATGACGGAACATAGCGTCTCAAAACTATCTTCTGTTTCAATTCAGTGAGCTCTTTGTCAGAAACCAAGGTTTTTAAAAAACTCTCTTCTTGAAGCTCTAGTCTCAAATCACCCAAGCTGCATGGTATTCCGTAATAGAGGCCTTTGTATTTTACAATATTATGACCATTGTAGTAGCGCTCTATGAGGATAGGCGTATTTTCGAAGTCCGATTCAGAGTAGATCAATGGCCTCCTTCTGAACTCGTCCGCCCGCTTAGAAATTCCCCTCGGATTGTTTCTATGGTCAAAATCATAACCCAGTAAAGTCATAAAATCCTGAGGGAGTTCGTAAAACTTTTCGTAAGCCTTGTTCGTAAAATATTTCGCATGGCTCCCTATTCTGCCTTCGTGAAAGGTTGGACTCCGTTTATTAAATACCTTATCTCCAAAGTCTCTTGGATTCCCTGGGATGTGAAGCTTGAGCTGCATTGACCAAATAAGCAAGGTCTGATGTTGTATTGATCCGCCACCATTCGGTCCCACGAGTTCTTCAAATGAGATCGGAATAACGTTTTGGAAATCAAGCCAAGCAACGAAATTGCCGACGCGGTCCCTTATGCTCCCAAGCAACCACGGATCATTAATCAAAGTCAAAAGCCTTTCCTCAAAAGATTTTTTGCTTAAATAGCCGTGAAATAACGTTTTACCGTCTTGGTGATAATAGTGGGCCTCGGAAACAAGTATATCCAATGGGTTTCTATAAATGAAAATGGCTGGAGACCTTGGAAAAGGATGATGCCGATTCCCAAAAGGACTTCTACGCACGGTGTCAATGAAAAAATCTCTGGCTGAAGTATGGGAATTTGAGTATTCTATACAGTACCAGGTGCCAGGGGATGGATGGTCAGGGCAAATTATACCCGGTTCATATCCAAATGCCTCCACAAGTTGGTACAAGAGGTGTGTACCACTTTTCGGTATGGAGATCAAAAATAAAGGTTTGTTCTTATAATAGTATTGGGTAATTGGCGCAATAATAGAACCACTTTTGAGATCAAGATATACCAGGAGGTGGGATGATAACGTCTTGGCATCAGGAATAAAAAGGATTGTAGCGTCGGTCATTATGTCCTCGCTACATAATTCTACATTTTTGGGAGGTGGAATTTCGCAATCCTCCTTTACAGAATAAAATTTTGCCTGCATACCATTTACGGAAGCTTTGTTTGCGAACGAAGCTGCAAATTGATTAAATGGGCGTAGCTTTATCGCCTTCTTCCCTTGTTGAACAAGTTTAAAGCATGCATCGAGAAAAGCCGCAAGGTTATACTCGACGAAATCCAATTCCAGTTTGTGATTCATGATACGTACCTTGCATAAATAGTTTTCAATGATTCGTTGATAGGCTGAAGTGCTTTCTCGGTGACATCCACGAAGCCTTTAAGAAGTGCTTCGTCCTTGATCGATGAACGCTCGATCTCAACACTCCCTTTCCCTTTTAACGTAAGAAAATCATACTTTGACGACCGAAAATTGGACTTCTGGAAAGCAAATGTGAACAGGTCCTGGTCATCAATTTCATTATATATCTCTCCCTTAGTAATATATTCCTCGACCTTTTTCTGGTAAGGGGTATAATCTCTTTTGTCGAGATACTCGATCTTTCCGTACCCAAACTCCTGAAGAAATTCGTCGAAGCCATGTCCTTTTAAGATTTCCAAATGCTCATTGACCAAGTGATTTTTCCAATCACCGATGATGCCTTTGCGGAAGTTGTGTTTGTGATACCTGGTTTGGTCTTTGTATTTCATTTTGTCCCAAATTCTATTTGGGACTCTTTCTGGTATGGAAATACCGGCATTTTTTGCTATGGTATGGATAGTCTTTTCAGGTTCTGTGATCAGGTCCTCCCACCTCATAACAAAGTACTGGTCCTTTACCTCGACGAATGCTTTAAGATAGTCGAGGAACGGAGATATCAAGCCCTCAATAAAGTTAAGGTCTGTCAGTTTCGGTAAAGCCAGTTTATCACGAATGATGTTAGTATCCTGATTGACAAATCGATTGATATATTCCCCCGCGAGTGCGTTAATTGAGAATACAGCGGAATTAATAGTATCTAGAGGGTTCCGAATGGAAGAGAATTTTAGATACTCTCTATAATATGGATCTTCTAACCACAGCCCGGGGTCATAGTGCGAATGGACGACGTTATCAAAATCCATTACAAACTTTGGTACGGAGAAGACAGCCAAAAAGTCACCCATGCCTTTTATTCCAATATACTTTCTCACGCAAGCCATGTCCCTATTCTCTTTGCTCAGCCATTTTGGCCCACCTACTAGCAGTTTAAACTCAGGGGAAATGACAAGGTCATCCATGTTTATACGGTTTCTGAAGTATTCCTCGATGGTCTTATAAACATCCTCCGACGCCTGTGGGATGAAGTCTCTCAACTTATCTCTCAAGGGATCCCTTCTAAACCGTTTTTCGCCTATTAGATTATTAAGGATACTAATCAGAAGGGTAAATCCGGTTCTCGGCCACCCTACGACCAAGAGTTTCGGTTGCTCCTCCCGAAATCTATCTCGGATTCGCCTTAGTATTTTTTTCGTAACCATGGTAACCCCCTTTACAGGCTGTAACCCGAATCCCTTTTCACTTTGTCTAAAACGTTTTAATCCAAGGCTCACTCCCGGCGATTTCAAAACTCCCCCATTCGGTCTCGAGCAGTTGAAATCGCCGATCTTCCGCTTCTCCAAGATTTATCGGCAAAAGACGTATTAATGACCGCTCATAGGACTTTGTGTTTGGGCAACAAGCCGCCTACAAGTAACCCAAACTAGCCAAGAATAAGGCGGACTCTGTTCATCCTACCGCACTAAATCTGTGCTTGATAACACAGACCGGTGTTTTAATCTCCCGGCGGAGAGCAAAAGGATGACATTCAATAATGTGAAATGAACAGGCATTTTCCCATACGTCGCCGATGCTCATTCCTGTCATGATGCGAAAGGAGATGCTATATCTTCCATTGGTCAGAATAAGGGGTCCAATATCTATTCTCACCCTCCTCGTTCCCTTGTCGAAATAGATATCATGGAAAAGGCTCGAAACCCCTGTGCAAGCATACTCTCCAGAGTCTTTATAAATTCGGAACTCTATGCCAAAATCT